>JBGPNQ010000086.1:0-16079 GCA_041487615.1 Anaerolineae bacterium | reverse complement strand
GCGTTCGATGGTGAACTCAACATCCTGCATGTCCTTGTAGTGCTTCTCGAGCTTGCCGGTGATGTCCATGAACTGTTTGTAGGCTTTGGGCATTTGACCAGATAGATGTTCAATAGGATCCGCATTACGGATACCGGCGACCACATCTTCGCCCTGCGCGTTGAGCAGATATTCGCCCATCATCTTCTTATCGCCGCTGGATGGGTTGCGCGTAAACGCCACGCCGGTACCAGAGTCATCGCCCATATTGCCGAATACCATGGTCACGATGTTGACCGCGGTGCCGAGATCGTCTGAAATGCCTTCCTTCTTGCGGTAGGCAATAGCGCGCTTTCCATTCCATGACTCGAACACGGCTTTGGTGGCAAGCTCAAGTTGCTTGTAAACATCCTGTGGGAATGCAAAACCAAGGTTCTTTTGGAAAACGTCCTTGAAGATGGCAACAAGTTCCCTCCAATCTTCAGCGGTCATTTCGGTATCGAGCTTGTAGCCTTTCTTCTCTTTGTATTCAGCCATCGGGTGTTCAAAGACTTCATCATCAAGGTTGAATACGGTCTCACCGAACATTTCGATGAGTCTTCGATAAGAATCCCATGCGAAGCGCGCATTTCCGGTTAATTTCGTCAATCCTTCGACAACCACATCATTCAGACCGATGTTTAGGATTGTGTTCATCATGCCAGGCATGGAGAACTTGGCACCGGAACGGCAGGACACCAACAACGGATTCTTCGGATCACCGAATTTCTTGCCAGCCTTCTTCTCAGTGACTTTCATCGCAGCAAGTTGCTGGTCCCATTGTCCGGCCGGGAATTTGCCACTTCTGCGGAATTCATTACAGGCTTCGGTTGTAACCGTAAAACCAGGCGGGACGGGAACGCCCGCGCGGGTCATATCGAAGAGTCCGGCGCCTTTACCGCCGAGCAGGGAACGAACCCCATCCCATGTGCCAGCGTATTTTTCAGCCGCCGTGACCTCTTCGAAGTTATAAACCCATTTTTTCATCGTAAACCTCCAGGGTTGGGATATAAAAATTGTTCTGTGAAGTTTACCACGAACATATAAAGACAAATGTGACTAATTTTTCGTTCATTTGTCAGGGTCAATTGTTAGTCTATTGCAAGCCCACAAAATGAATTTATCTGTGATAATATGTGGAGATTGGAATCGATTATGACCATAAAACTGTTAGTAATAGATGATGACACAGCAGTCACAGACCTGCTATCGCTTCTCTTAAAATCGCAGGGTTTCGAAGTATTTTCCACCAACAATAGTACTGACGGGTTGAGCATGATCCGTGAGATTCAACCGGATCTGGTTATTCTGGATTTGATGATGCCTGAGATGGACGGCTGGGAAGTCTGCCGTGCCGTACGCCAATTTAGCCAGCTGCCGATTATCATTCTTTCGGCCTTGAATGACCCGTCCATGATTGCCAGTGTGCTCGATGCTGGCGCAGATGATTACCTGACAAAGCCAACACCCAGCCGCGTTCTCGTTGCCCACATCAACCGCCTTACAAAACGGACAGGAACTCTGCGTTCCTCCGCCCTCAACGACTCATTCTCACGTCCGCTTCCCGCCTCTTGAGGACAAAGCGCTTCGTAACAAAGCGAAAGTTGTTACCCATAAACGTAGAAATCCCATCACGCACAAGTGATGGGATTTTTGTTTGGCGCTTGTCTCAGAAATCGTTCACCTTCTCCAATACATCTGAAAGCGGGAATTCCAAGTCAATGTTTAGTCGATAATGCGGTGCTCCTTAAGCGAGATGCATTAATGCTTCGGCTGTCTTCTCTGGTGCTTCCAGCATCGGCATGTGACCTGCGCCACTGATTTCCACCAAATGTGCCTTCGGAACCGCGGCTTTTACTTCCCGGGCACGATCAATGGGAATCAACACATCGGCATCGCCATGTACGAGTACGACCGGAATATTGAGTGATGATAGCAGCGGAGTGGAATCGACCCGCTCTGCCATTGCCTTCAGTGCACCAATGTAGGCCGCAGGCTGTTGCTGTTCCATGGAGTGGCGCGCAAATGCCTGCAATCGTCGATCAGACGTGAATTTCGGTGTCATCGTTTCAACCACGCTGGCGATGCCCTTATCTGCCACCTCCGCCGCGGACTTGTAACGTCCCTCTTTGCGTTCTGGTGGATCAGCCAACACCTGCGAAGAGACCAATCCCAACCCGCTCAGGCGTTTGGGATAGAGTCGTGCGAAAGCTAATGCGACATATCCGCCCATCGAATGTCCAACAATTGCAGCTTTGGGAATTCCAAGATGGTCCAGTAAAGACGCGATATCGGAAGCCATATCCTCGATTGCATAAAATGAATCGACTGTGCTCGATCCGCCAAACCCACGCAGATCAGGGATGATCAAATCAAAAGTATCTTCCAATAGCGGAACCACATCATCCCACAAATGGTGATCGAGGGGATACCCGTGCAACAATACCAGCGGAGTCCCTTTGCCATGACGCTCATACGCAAGACGAATATCATCAATATTGATCGTTTCCATATTTCCTTTGCTCCATGCGCCGTAGTTGGCGCAGCATATCCCGGCGCAGCAGATTACTTCCAGTTCACCGTTACTTTTAATTTGCTACCCAATTTCGAGTAGTAATGTACAAAACCATGCTCGCGACCGAATTCGTACACTCGCCGGGTGATGTCCACATCTGCTTTGCAGTATTCAGCAACTTTGTCCAGCTCCCCGTTTCGATACCATTCGACAGATTGCACCCCATCGGCAGTTTTGGTGGTAGCCAGTGTTGCCTTGGCGATGGAGTCCAGGCGCAAACGAAAGCCCAATACGCGGTAAATATCCTGCAACATATCGGTGGAACGGAACGAACGAAAATTAACAGTGGGCGCATAAGGCTTCAAAACCTCATAATCGAAATTGATGATGTTGAATCCGATCACGCGCTCTGCAGACTTTAACTCAGCAACCAGCGCTTCGACATCCTGTTCCCAGTACACAGCAAAATCATTCCGCTGTGTAGACCATGTGACGCCACAGGCAAGCAAAAGTTTCGAGGCATCACGTCCGCCGACATCTTCAAAAAGCTTCTGGCTTTCCAAGTCGAAGTAAAGAATATTCATGAATTTTCCATATCCTTCATCAGATGTTCATGCGCAAAACGAATGGCTTGTTCACGTGTTTCGATTTTTCCGGTTGCCTGTCCTTCACGGATGGCTTCCAATAGCCGACCAATCACGCGGCCCGGTTGCAGGTTTAGTTCCTTAATCAGATCATTTCCATCCAATAGACGCGGCGGAGCGACCGTTTCTTCTCTTTTCTCCCAGTAATTCTCAAGCAGGATGCGTGCAACATCCAGGGCAGCCGTCCAGGTTTCCTGTGTGAGTGTCAGACCACGCGTACCGCGTAAGTCTGCAAGACCCAATAATACAAGGTCTACACCTGCTTCTCCGGAATCACGGAAGAAGCGATAGATCGACTTCCGGGATGGTTCCTGTTTATTGCCTTCCAGCCGGCTTGCAAAGAAATGGAAGCGCATGTGATTCCTGATGATCTTTTGTATGCGCTCCACTTCATCGTTGCTTAGATTAAATTCTTGTGCCCGTTTGGATGCCGTCTCTGCACCTTTGACATCGTGATCAAAAAAGCGGATACGACCCGACACATCCACGGATCTGGTGGCTGGCTTCTCCACATCATGATACAGCGCCGCGAAAAACAATGCAGCACGGACGGAACGATCCGTGTTTAGCAAATCGGCGAAGTGCGCGGCAAATTGCTCCTGGAATCTCCCGATGCGAAGGGTGAGTAGACCCGTGAAAAGATCATTTGTGTCATCAGCGTTGTCACCTGGCGCGAGTGCAGACAAAATATTTTCGAGATAACCGAGCACACTTAATGTATGATTCCATACATCATAAACGTGCGGCGCAGATTGTCCCACACCTTTCAATGTCTGAAGTTCAGGCAGCAGATGAGGAAGGACTCCCAGCATTTCCAATGCGCGCATGGAAGCATCAGGCTTGGGTCCTTCGAGAATTTTGAAAAGTTCGTCTCTTTGTCGTTCCACTGAAATTTTGGGCAGCAAATGTGCGGCCTGTTTCATTGCCTTGCGTGTTTCGACTTCGATCCTGAAGCCAAACGCAGCCGCCTGACGAACCCCGCGCAGGATCCGTACCGGATCATCCTGAATCGATGTGGAGGCGCAGGCACGGATCAATTTCTTGCGTACGTCTGAGGCACCATTGAGTGGATCGATCAGCGTTTTGGCGTGCATATCAAATGCGATCGCGTTCATCGTGAAATCGCGGTCTCGCAGATCATCATCGAGGGTGTTACCGCGATAGGCTGCAAAATCGAGAAAAGTGCGGCTACCATTTTCTTCTGTGACAATGACGCGTCCGGTGTCGCGTTGATCATCGAGAATCATAAAGTCAGCATCGAGCACGTTGGCCGTGCGTCGAGCGAGGGAAATGCCGTTCGAAGGCACGGCAAAATCGAGATCCCGCGAGAGGCGATTCAGCAGCATATCCCGTACTGCGCCGCCCACAAGATAAATTTCCTGTTCAGGCAGCGCGTCGTGTACTTTATCAATCAAAGGTGAATCGGCAAATGGAACGGGCATGAAAATGATTTCCGGTTTTTCCTTGTGCCTGCTGAGTTGCGCGGCGCGAAGAGCCTGCTCAGGCGTATCACCCTGGGCAATGATGCGGCCCCGCAAACGGGCGACCCAGCGTCCGGCATAGGGAGAAGCGGCTGATTGTGAATCGTTGGACATGATTTTCGTGCGACCAGTAAACAAAACCTAGGAGGGAGGAATATATTTCTCCAGATCAACGACGCCAATGAATGGCAGATTGCGGTAATACTCGTCGAGGTCAAGTCCGAATCCGAACACAAATTTGTTCGGAATTTCAAAGCCGCGATAATGGATGGGTACGACTGCTTCGCGGCGCTCGGCTTTATCCAGAAGCGCACAGACTTTCAGGCTTTTTGGTTGCCGAAGGTTCAACATTTCGAGGACGGATGCAATCGTATGGCCACTATCGACGATGTCTTCGACGAGAAGCACATCCTTATCGCGAATGTCTGTTTGCAGATCGAGCGCGACGCGGACGGTACCACTCGATTCACGTTTTCCGACACCATACGAGGAGACGGCCATGAAATCCATCATGTGCGGGGAGGTGATCTGACGGCTGAGATCAACGAGAAATGGCACGCCGCCGCGCAGGATACAGATGAGGAGAAGATTCCCATCCTGATAATCTTCACTTATCTCAGCACCCAATTCCCTGATGCGCGCCTGTAATGACTTTTCATCGATCAATATTTCGGCAAGGAATTCATTATAGGCTTGCATTGATTCTCCATCGCTTGTATGACAAGGCTATGTCCTGCTAATATTGGACTTCTTAATCCTACCGTGGTACTTCGGACCCTTGGCGGGTATTCCGTCCCACGATCGTGGGACTTCACACCCCTAGCGGGGCACTTCGTGATGTAAACGACACCTTGCCTCATACATTTCGGATGCGCCCACGATCACAACCGGATCATCATAGCGTGCAGGTTTGCCATTGACCAGTCTCTGCGTGCGTGAGGCTTCGTCGCCGCAGACCATGCAGATGGCGTGCAGCTTATCCACGTGTTCGGCTCTCGACATCAAGAGCGGCATGGGACCAAACGGCTCGCCGCGAAAGTCAGTATCCAGTCCGGCAACGAGCACGCGAATACCGCGTGAGGCGAGCTCATCCACAACAGAGACAATCGCCGGGTCGAAGAATTGCGCCTCATCGATCCCGACCACAGTTGTATCCTTTTCAACTTTGCCGCGTATTTCTGCGGCTTCTTTAATCGGGACAGCGTCGAAATTCGAGCCAGCATGGGAGGTTACTTTTTCCACTGCATATCGAATGTCAATCGCCGGTTTGAAGACCTGCACCTTTTGTTTTGCAATTGTGGCGCGTATGAGACGGCGTATCAATTCATCCGTCTTGCCGCTGAACATCGAACCGCAGACCACTTCAATGGAACCGTGTGTGTGACGCATATATTCCCTTTTGATTTGTTTATTTCGGTGGTCGAGTAGTTCTGAGCTAGAGCAAGGAATGTATCGGGACCACGCTTTTCAAGTTGGTTTGTGTTTGCATGTTGGCTATTGGTCTCGATATGCCCTGCCACAAACACGCAGGACTACTCGACCAACGACTCATAAAATGAAAAAACGGGCATGGCGTAAAGCGCCATGCCCGTAAGTTTACCTGAGATTACTTAATCCGCAAGCCTGTTACATTGCGGCTTCCGGAATTTCATATCCCAGTGAGCGCAATTTTTTCTTGGCGGCGGTCAGGGATGTCTGACCAAAGCCAGGGATTGCCAACACGGCGTCGTTGCCGGTAGCAAGTTTTTCGAGCAACTGACCGACGTTCTCGATGCCAGCCTTCTTCAAGGAATCGACCGCGCGGGTCGCGAGTCCAAGGTCGGCGATCGGACGTTCGGGAGAACCCTTAAGTTCCTCTTTGACCTTCTGCTGTTCGACATACGTCTGGCGGACAGAAAGCTTCTTGTAGAAGCGATCCACCTGACCTTCGATATCGAGAATGCGGGAGGCCTCACCGGTAAAGAACGGATGGCAATTCGAGCAAATGTCAACACGGATTTCCTTCTTCGTGGAACCGGTCGTCCAGGTTTTGCCACAAGACGCGCAGGAAACCTTTGCTTCAGGATAGTAGGTGGGATGAATATCAGCTCTCATGTTATGCCTCCGCTGGGTGCGGGACGATGTTGACGCGCTTCTGTCCATGGACGAGATCGTACATCACGATCCCATCGGCGGTCGCGAACAAGGTATCATCCTTGCCTGCGTCTACATTCAAACCCGGCTTAATTTTCGTGCCGCGCTGGCGCACAAGGATATTGCCAGAAAGCACGAATTGGCCAGCATAGCGCTTGACGCCCAAACGCTGGGAATTCGAGTCTCTACCGTTGCGGCTTGAACCGCCACCTTTTTTATGTGCCATGACTACCTCTCTTACTTCTTCTCAGTCTTCCTGGTGGAAGACTTGGTTGTTGTTGATTTCGCAGCAGCCTTTTTGGTGGACTTCGGCGCCTCTTTCTCAGGCTTGGCCGGTTTCGCAGCCTTGGCCTTCTTCTCAGCTTTCGGTGTCTCTTCCACTTCCTCGACAACTATAGGCGCCGGCTCAGCTTTCTCGACCTTCTCGACTTTTCGTTCTTCACCGGGCTTGCCGATGAAATCGATCAGCAGGCGGGTGTAGTGCTGACGATGGCCGCCGCGCACGCGGATGCGTTTCTTCGGGCGATATTTGAATCGGTCGATCTTGGGGCCTTTGGTGTGGTCCACCACCGTGACTTTGACGAGGATGTCGCTCAAAGTGGGCGTTCCGACCATGACATCATCGCCATCTGCCATAAGCAGGATGCGTTCAATGTCAAATTTATTACCCGCTTCCACGGGAAGGCGATCCACTTCAATGGTGCGCCCTTCGACGGCACGGTATTGCTTGCCGCCGCTTTCAACAATTGCGAATCTCATTTTTCTTTTCTCCAGTCATTCACTTCGCCGCCTGCCTGCGGAGTTCTTGCACTCGTCGCCTGCGAACGGGGAAGCTGGGTCTCGATGTCTCTCGACAAACATCAGCCTCAGCGATTCCTACTGCTGAGGCAGAAGCGGACGGTATTATACATGTGGGCTGTAGATGTGTCAACGCCTATTGCCACAAAATTTTTCCTGTAATATGCCAGGGTCCGGCTGAATGGACAAGTCTGCAAGGCAAAAGAAGCATCCATCCCCTTTATGGTATTCAGCACCGCTGATATACATGGCGAATTATAATCAGAACCTCAACCTCATTTGGAGACATGAATATGAACCGTCGCTTGATATTGCTGGGGGCTGGTATTCTGGTGCTATTGATTTTGGTCGCAGGCATTGTTTATGCGACCAGCAAACCTACCTTTAAAGGTGCGCTTATCACTCCACCCTGGCCGGCGCCAGAGATCAAATTGACCGATCCTGCTGGACAGCCCTTTACCATAAGCAGCCAGCGCGGCAAAGTTGTTCTGGTCTATTTTGGATACGTCAACTGTCCTGATGAATGTCCACTGACGATGGCGCACCTAAAGCTGGCACGTGAAAGCCTGGGCGATCAGGCAAAGGATGTACAGATCGTCATGGTGAGTACGGATCCGGTGCGCGACACGCCACAGGCGCTAAAGGATTTTATGGCACATTTCGATCCTTCGTTTCTGGGGCTGACCGGAACTCCCGGAGAGCTCCAAAAAGCCTGGGCGGACTACGGAGTCACTGTGGAAAATGGTGGCGTGACGCACTCTACGTATATATATATGATAGACCCCTCGGGCAATGTCCGGGAAACCTTCCTGCCTGATTCAGAACCCGCCGATATTGCCAGAGATGTAAGCCTCTTGCTCAAGGGAAAGTAAAATCGGATCTGTTTATTGTTGACAAATCAACGACCCTCTTGTACCCTCGATTCATGACAAGCTTAAACGTATTTCAGCGTCAAATTGTTGGATCTCCCATCGACCGCAAACTCTTTGTCTCCGGCCCTTATGGGACAGGGAAAACAACGGCCGGTGTCGAGCGGATGCGCTATCTGCTTGCCCAGGGTGTACCCGCCGATTCGATCCTGATGCTCACTCCCCAGAGGACCATGCAGGAGCCGTTCCTCGAGCTACTGTATAGTCCCGAGCGGATAGCCGGTGGGGAGGCGACCTCCGCCACGATGGGAGGCATCGCCCGTCGAATGGTTGATCTGTTCTGGCCCCTCGCGTCAGAAGCGGCAGGATTCGCAAGCCCCGACCAACCTCCGATTTTTCTCTCACTCGAAACTGCGCAGTACTATATGGCGCATATTGTCCGCCCATTGCTGGATCAGGGATATTTCGAATCGGTGACGATGGACCGCAACCGTTTGTATTCCCAGATCCTGGATAACCTCAACAAAGCTGCGGTGATCGGTTTTCCTCATACCGAAATTGCGGAACGACTCGACGCAGCTTATTACGGCGAACCCGCACAAAGACGTGTCTATGCGGATGCGCAGGATTGTGCCAACCAATTTCGTGCATACTGTTTGGGACACAACCTGCTCGATTTCTCACTTGAGATAGAAGTATTCTCAAATGTTTTGTGGAGACTCCCGCAGGTCCGTGATTACTTGACCCGTACATATCGTCATTTGATCTATGACAATGTGGAAGAGGACAATGCGCGTTCACACGATATTATCCGTGAATGGCTGCCTGATTTTGAATCAGCGTTGTTGCTCTTCGATCCCAGCGGCGGATTCCGCTACTTCCTCGGCGCAGATATTCAGACAGGCAGTTCGCTGGTCCAATTGTGCGATGAGCAGTTTGAAATGCAGGAGTCCTTTGTCTCGACCGAACAGGTGACATATTTGCGTGAAGGATTGATGAAAGCCATTGACCCTGCATTTGAGTCAAAGGTTGAAAGCGCCAAACCGGATGGCTCTCCGTTATCGTTTGTCCAATCGCGTTTTTATCCTGAACTTCTTGACCTGGTTGTGGATGAGATCGAAAAAATCATCGCCGCAGGAACTCTTCCGAACGAGATCGTGATCCTTGCCCCTTATCTCTCCGATGCTTTACGTTTTTCGATTTCGAATCGATTGGAGGCGCGCGCTATTCCGTGGCGTTCACATCGCCCGTCGCGTTCATTGCGCGATGAGCCCGCCTCGCACGCGTTGATCACGTTTGCCGCGCTGGCTCATCCCTATTGGAACATCCACCCTCCCAAATTTGACGTGGCCTACGCGCTCATGCAATCCATTGACGGATTGGATCTCGTCCGCGCACAACTGCTGACCGAGATTGTCTATCGTCAGCGTGATCTTATGCTCTCGCCTTTTGACAATATCAATCAGGATGTGCAGGACCGGATCACATTCACGCTTGGAAATCGCTATTCGACTCTGCGTGATTGGCTGAATGCCTATCGTGACGGGAGTCCGCTTCCACTCGATCATTTCTTCCGAAAATTATTCGGTGAGGTGCTTTCCCAGGCAGGGTTTGGTTATCATCGTAATTTCGACCCGGTTCGCGTGGCAGGGAATCTTGTCGAATCGGTGAAGAATTTCCGCGTTGCAATGGAGCCCTCCATTGTAGGGCAGGATCGTCCCGATTTTGACCTGGGCAGGGAATACATTGCCATGTTGGAGGAAGGTGTGATCGCAGCTTCGTATTTCGAGGCGTGGAGAAGCGAAAACAAGGATGCCGTCCTCGTCTCGCCTGCGCACACGTTCCTGATGATGAATCGCCCTGTGACCTGTCAATTCTGGCTGGACCCCGGCTCTAGCGGATGGTTCCAGCGACTCGTGCAGCCATTGACCCATCCGTATGTGTTAAGTCGCGGCTGGGACCCGAGCCGAATGTGGAGCGACGCGGATGAAGTCCAGGTCAGCACTGAGGCGATGGCGCGCCTGGTATCCGGCTTGCTGCTTCGATGCCGCGAACGCGTCTACCTGGGAATCTCCGAACTCGGCGAAAGCGGATTTGAAGAGCGCGGCGAGTTGTTGCGGGCGTTTCAAAAGGTCATCAGTTAAGTTTGATGCACTTGGTTTTTCATGCCAGCCTGGAAGCTTGCTGTTCGAAAAGGCATTTCAAGGAACATCGATGAAAGTTATTTTGCAACATCTCTTCAGATCATTACTTTTATACGGCTTCTTTGTTATATGGTGTATGGCCGTTTTATTAGGAAAAGTAACGGAGACCGCCAAAACCTCCGGACTGTCCACCACCCAACTTCTGGATCAATTTTGGCAGAGTTATCGATGGCTGTTGATCATTCCGCATGTCCTGTATATCCTTACATTCATTTTTGTTCAACGAAGGATTAATTGGTTCAACAAGAATCCGCCCCGATTAAACAAGGAACAACTTAAGCAGAAGCAGCAGAAGGCGGATACCCTAATGAGATGGGTTGCGGGCCCAGCATTTTTGTTCAGTGCAGTGGGCCTGATCGGTCTGCCATTCACAGTCTCAAGATTTCCGTTGAGCATCGTTTTTCCACTGGCTTTATTCCTCTTATATGTGCAACTTGCAGCCGACGGTCTCAATGCCCTGACGCAAAATTATTTGCACTATTTTCGGAAGCGTACTGCCAAAACTGTGGATGATGTGCTTGCCGAAAACAGAAAGCCGATATTGTACTTGCGCTCCTTTTTAGATGACGAAGTTGTCGCCAATTTGAAAACTGGTTTGATTACCGAGGAGGAAGAACTGAACAAGGCGTTTGAGCATATTGGACCCCTGATCGCCATTGGCAGGCCTGGCGAAGCTCTACCTGAGGTGGGAGCAGCTCGTGCTTACTTTACAGATGATAAATGGCAGGCGGCGGTACAACACTATATGGACATCTCCTGCTTGATCGTTCTGCGGGCAGCCTTGTCTCAGGGATTATTGTGGGAAATCCAGAACTCGGTCCGCCGGCTTGATCCTTCCAAGTTCATCCTGCTCATACCGTTTGAAGAGGACGCTTATAACCAGTTCCGTACGAGCGTTCGATCCTTGTTTCCGAAACCTTTACCAGATCACCCCGGTCACGACGCTCATGTTCCAACGGACGCAATGTTCGGAAAAGGGACAAAGTTTGGGTCACTCCTGGGACTCATTTACTTTGATGACGACTGGTCTGCACACTTTGAGAAGATCTCTGCAGACCATGTTCCTTATCCACAGGAACTGATAGGACGCCCGCTGGAGATGACATATTGGATGGTGCATTATGCATTAAAGCCGGTTTATACGCGCCTCGGTCTGGTCTGGGACGATCTGGGCTTGCGCTGGAGAGAGAATTAATCGCAATCCTGTTCAAAGCGGTAAAGGATGTACGCGCCGGATGAGGGAATGAAACCATGTAATTGGAACATGGATGGCAGGAAAGTCGTTTAAAAGCAATCTGCAGTTTTACTCGTCAAAGGGTTTGCCATGAAAAAGCTATTTGTCCTGCATCTCATCCTCATCATTCTGACTTCAGGCTGCACGTTCAATGTGGACGTGCTAGCCCCTACACGTCCGGTCACTGATTCTTCGCAACTTACTCCCTATACTACTCAAATTATTCCGTCGCCTCTAGCAACAATTTCCGCAACGGCTGAGCTGCCATCACCCACGCCCGTTCCCCCCACAACGGATCCCCTGTTCTTTAATGCAAGAACATCCTCGTCACCCAATGATATCAATCCACAATCCACCTTTCCGGAAAGGATAAAAGCCGTATACGCGATCTGGGATTACCAGAATATGCGCGAGGGCTTGAAGATAAGACGTGAATGGTATTTGGACGGCAGATTATGGTTGACGCGCGAAGAAACATGGGATTTTAAAAAATACGGTGCAGACGGGACTATACGCGACATATCCATCTATGACAACGACACCGGATTGGACAGCGGTGGTTACCAACTGCGGCTGTACATTAATAATGCCTTGCAGCCCATCGGGCCGGGAATTTCCGCTCCGGTCCAGCCATGGATCACCTTTGTAATAGGTATGGAGAAAACCCCGCAGCCTATTGCATCCCCTGCGGTGCCAGGCGTCGCCGGTGATCTCGGTGTGGGGATGATTCATGGAAAGATCATCGATGCAGCCACTGTGGCACCAATTTCAAATGCAAGTGTTACTTGTGAACAGCATTCTTATACATCTTCATCACCCTGCTCCGGAACGGTACTGACGAATTCAGATGGGACCTATGCATTCAACAATGTGTTTTTCCACGATACGGATACCATCAAAATAATCGTTCAGGCAGCGGGTTACCAGTCACAGGTAGTTTCGAAGACTTCATTCACAACAAATGACCTGCTGTTGGATCTTGCCCTAAGCCCTACGCCATAGCGATGCGCGCCTCCCATTCTTATGATGTGTGAGAAAGCAGAATGATACTTTGCCCAATGCAGATCTACATTATAGGAATATAATCGGCAAAAAACAATCGCGCAGTGATCATAAGGAGGAATCATGCAGCAGTATCGTTCATCCTTCACGCAAAATCGAAGCAACCTGCTTCGGCCGTTATTTACGGGCGATGTTGGTCGCAAAGTTTGGATCACAGTTGGCCTTGTCGTTATTTACAGGATCCTGCTCAATATTCCACTGCCGGGGTTTACCTCGCTGGAAAATGCGCCAACCGGCCCGGATGGTGCTGCATTTACACTGATCAAATTTGTCGATATGGTTTCAGGTGGGGGATTGCTGCGAACATCCATCCTTGGACTGGGGCTCCTACCATTTACAACGGCGGGTCAGATCATTCAACTCTTGATTCCCATTGTCCCAGCCTTGTATCGTCGAATGCAGGACGACCCGCGTGAGGGCAGAAGATGGGTGGAACGCTGGCAATATTACCTGGCAGTCCCAATTGCCGCATGGGAGGCGTGGACCTTTATTAATTTGTCCATCATGAACTGCGGCGAATTAAAGTTCGTAGATCTGACATCCCATCTCACCTTACTGTCAAAGATCACAGTTGTCGCGATCCTGGTCGTAGGCTCCTTCTTTGCTGTCTGGATCGCTTCGTTGATCAGCGAGTATGGGATACGCGGTCAGGGTTTGTCCATCCTCGTCCTGAGCGGCATTCTGGGTTCGCTACCCGGGCAGCTCAAGGAGCTGCTTGAAAAGCCTGAACTCACAAAAGACATCGTTGTTTATATCGTCATTTTTGTTGGCTCCATACTGGCTGTTATTTACATACAATCCGGAAGACGAAACGTGCCTGTGGTATATCCGGGCCGGCGGCTTGCAACCAGCCGACCTTCCATGGCTACTGCAACTCTGCCTCTGATGGTCAATATGGCAGGTGTTGAAGGTTTTATTGGGAGTCAACTGATCATTGCCCTGGCTACGGTCTATGCCCCGCGGGTGGCGTGTACAGAAATTCAGTGGCTTCGAAACCTTGCAATGGGGGTGATATCGATCTTTTCAGAATCGGGTCCGCTGTTTGGTCCGGTTGCATTTACCAGTGTCTTTCTGTTCACCTCTTTTTATTCGGATGTGTTGTTTCAGCAACAAAATTATGGTGAGGCACTGAAGCGAGCGGGAGCCATGATACCCGGACTACACAGTGGATCGGCAACCCAGAACTATCTCACGCGGATAAACCGTCGTATTAACGTCGTTGGCGCTATGCTGATGGCGATTCTGGCGATCACGCCCTGGCTTTCCAATCTGATGGCGGGAACAAACCTGCCTCTCCTTGACGGAGAGAGGATTGTGATCATGGTCGGTGTGATCAGGGATGCGGTGATGAATCTGGAGGCAGAACTCAAATTGCATGGCTATCAGGATAGCCTGCTGATGAGATGAAGCTTGTGTGGCGCTCCCAATAAAAATAACTCAAATGTTCTAAATCCATCCTGCCGGGTGTAAAATTGGTGAGATATCTATACCTTTCAAAGTCGGCGCATACTGATAATTGCTGTGGAGGAATTGTGATAAAGTTTGAGTTGGTATGAAAAAGAAAGACGGTATCGAAAATACAAATACAACTCAAGACTTGCCTGGCCAAGTCAAAAAGTGGGTTGAGGAGCAAGGGTACTCTCTTGAAATGCGAGTGGCAAAGATGTTCCAAGAGAATGGTTTCGCTGTCTCGCAATTTGATCATTTTATAGATCAGGAATCGCACTCCGTCAGGCCGGTAGATGTAGTTGCGACTTTATCGAAAGACTTTGGCAATTCTCGGGTTGCTGCAAAACTCTTTATTGAATGCAAGTATTCAGCAAAAGATAAACCATGGGTCGTTATTGTTACTTCAGATAGGTTCGATAAAAATGCTTTCTTTTCAAGAACTTTGAGAGGAAATCACCCCTCCAACTGGACAAAAATTGATACCCTTCAAGGAAGATTAACTGCTCGCCTAATTCATAATATTGAAAGATACCGTGAACTAGACTTCTTCTCAATAAAACATCCCGCTTACGTAGTAGCCGAAGCGTTCAAGTCTCAAGGCGATCATGCTTATGAGGCTATTATGCAAATAAGCAAGTGTGTTGAAGCTCACGATGATGATGCTGAGGAAACCTATAAGAAAACGGTTCAAGGTTGGGAGTATGATGACTACCAAGTCTCTTCTTCAAAGCAAGGATTGTTTTTTAGTATTGCTTTTCCCGTAGTCGTGATAAATGGTCAACTTTTTGAAAGTTACCTCGCTCAAGATAATACAGTTGAAGTATCGCAAATTGAAAGAGGTACAGTTTTTGTGCCTAAGCGGCAGCATGAGAACAATCCCCACTCTGAAATCATATTAAGCCCGGTTACTGTTGTTACCGAGAAATATCTAGATCACTATGTTGTTTCAATTAAAGATGCATTCGAAACTCTTCTTTCTCAAACTCAAGTAATTAATGAAGTAATACGGTTTGAACAGACTTTAACGAATCCTAAGAATGATGATGATTTTTAGCGAGGTTTATTAGTAAATGTTTACACATAATTTTGTCCCTCGCCCATCTCAGCAAGAAATCCTACGTTATCGCGGCGGACGGCTCGGCATTGCTGCGGTCCCTGGCGCGGGGAAGACACACATTCTCTCGGCGCTGGCGGCACAGATCATTCACGAAGGGCAGCTCACGGGCGATCAGGAAATCCTGATTGTGACGCTCGTCAACTCGGCGGTGGATAACTTCGAATCGCGCATCAAGGGATTTTTTGCCGATCGTCCTCTGCAGGCGTTATACAAATATCGTGTCCGTACCTTGCATGGACTCGCGCATGACATCGTCCGTGAGAAACCTGCGCGCGTTGGGCTCGAAGAACGCTTCAGCATCATCGATGAACGCGAGGCAGGATTTGTGCGAAAAGAAGCTGTCAATGCGTGGCTGTCGACGCATTCATTGGACGACTATCTCGATCCCGCCCTCGACAATTCCAAGCGGGATTGGGTGCGGCGCGACCAACTTCCTGACATGGTGGACTCACTCGCCCTGGCATTTATCCGTTCCTCGAAAGACCGGCTCCTGACGCCCGATATACTGCGCTCCAAACTCGACGCGTCTCCTGCGCCTCTACCGCTCGCCGAACT
>JBGPNQ010000085.1:0-16135 GCA_041487615.1 Anaerolineae bacterium | reverse complement strand
GTTGACGGTCAAGGCAAGGAAAATCGATAACACGATCCTGGAGTTCAAAGTCACGATTTTGCTGAACACCGCAGTGGAAGTCAACTATTTTCGCAACGGTGGCATTCTCCATACTGTGTTACGAAACTTGGTAAAGTAGCCTTTCATAGCCCGTCCACTACTCACGGCGAATTTGCGCTAATTTTCAAACAATTTTCGGGGATTGGCGTAGATTGGTGGAGAACAAATTTAAGAAGGATAACATGCGCGAAATAACCATACCCATCAGCGATGAAACCATCCGCAGCCTGCATGTAGGTGAACCGGTCGAGTTAAGCGGAATCATGCTCACCGGGCGCGACGCTGTCCACAAATGGATGAGTGAAACGTTCATCAAGAAGACGCGTGAACCGCAAGGCGATGATCTGCAAGTGTATGAAGAGATCAAGAAATATCTCGACCAGGGTGTGTTGTATCATTGCGGCCCCGTGGTTTCGGGAATTGATACGAAGCAATATAAATTTGTGGCGGCCGGTCCAACTACGTCCACGCGGGAAGAGCCCTATCAGGCTGGTGTGATGAAACACTTCAACATCAAGGGTGTGATTGGCAAAGGCGGCATGGGCGCAAAAACGCTGCAAGGATGCATGGATACGCCCGGCGTATACTTCCACGCGGTCGGTGGCGCAGCAGCTTATCTCGCACAGACCGTGCAAATGGTGCTGGGTGTTTATAAGCTGGAGGAATTTGGCGTTCCTGAAGCAATGTGGGTGATCGAGGTGAAGAATTTTCCCGTTGTGGTCACAATGGACGCGCATGGACAAAGCAAGCATTCGCTGCTCGATGAAAGTTCGGGAAAGGTTTTGGAAGACTTGTTATCACGACCCTACTAAGTAACATTTGGCACAGTAAGAACAGGAGTGGACGAATCAATCCGCTCCTGTTTTGTATTTGTTGTTTCCCATTACAATTGGGACCATTCCAAAGGACAGCCTGTGCATCAACTACTTACACTTTTTTGGGTTTTTCTCAAGATCAACCTTCTCAGCACATCGGGGGCCGCTTCAACTGGGCTTCTCTATAATGAAGCAGTAGGACATTTTTTGACAGAAGATCAATTCGTTCAGGCCGTCGGACTTGCGACATTGCTCCCCGGAAGCGATGCGTTACAACTGGCAATGTTTGTTGGCTATACCGTTGCCGGAGTTGCAGGTGGGCTCGTCTCCTTATTTGCTGCCATTCTTCCGCCAACGATTCTGATGTTTGTATTGGTGTCACTCCTTCATAGAGTCCAGCGTGAAGCCTGGTTAAGCCGGTTCGTGGAGGGGTTGACTCCCGCCGTGGCCGTGTTGATCCTCACCGTTTCGTGGAAGGTCTTGAAAAGCGGCACTGGAGGCAACTTCGATTGGATCATCATCGCTGTTGGTGGAGCAAGCCTGCTTGCCTACCTTTTCGAAATTCCTGCTCCTTTTGTGATATTGATCGCTGGCGTAGTCGGGACCTTTGCTTTCAGATGAATCAGCCTTCCAGGTTTCAGGTCTGGTCCCGGTTATTTTGGATCTTTCTTAAGGTCAACCTGCTCACCACCGCAGGTCCAACTTCCACGGGTCTCTTATATAAGGAATGTGTGGGGAAGATCATGAACGAGTCGCAATTCGTGGAAGCGGTCGGGTTCTCCAACCTGATACCCGGCAGTGAAGCATTGAAACTTGCCATGTTCATCGGATATTCATCCGGTGGCATGTCCGGAGTATTGGCGGCCCTGCTGGGCGCGATCATTCCTCCAACGGTCATCATGTTAACGGTTGCATCGATCCTCGTCCGCTTTCAGGGGCAGGATTGGATGAAGCATTTCATCAAAGGAATGACACCTGCCATTGCAGTCCTGATGACGCTCGTAGCGTGGCAGTTGTTCAGAGTGGCGAACCCCAAATCCATCAAGTGGCGGCCTGTGTTGCTTGCAGTTTTATCTTTTGCCGCTTTGTATTTTGGTATTCCTCCGCAATATGTGTTGATTGGTGCTGGTGTTCTCGGCGTTATTCTATATAGTCCACGGAGATATTAATGGACTCAGAATTGTTGATCACTACAAATGGATTCAAGGGAACGTGGTTTGCGATCGAATACGGTGTGTGGCTCGCAGAAATCATGCGGATGAAAATAACGCTTCTTGGTGTGACCGAAATCCTGAATCCCGCTGCAATAGACGATCACCATCCCCTGGAGGATATATTCGAGCGTGCTGTCAGTCTGTTCAAAGAAAAGGGTTTAGCCTACAACCTCGAGGTCCGAAACGGGGAAGCCGAGCATGTCATCCCTGAAAAGGCGAATAGTGGGGGGTATCTCACTGTGGTGAGTCCATTGGGACGTACACAGATCAGACGTTTGATTGTCGGAAGATCAATTCGACCACTGATGGAACGGATTCAAGGACCGATCTTATACGTTCCTGAAATGCGATTACCTCTAAAGAAAATATTGATCAGCGCGGGTGGACTCGGTTATGAAGCTGCAGCAGAAAACCTTGCCCTTCAGGTTGCTTCTGCCAATCAGGCAGACGTGACAATATTGCACGTTGTTCCTCCCACCGATCTTGATTACCCATCGACCCGCGGGTTGCGTGGACATACGAAGGACCTTGCAGAAACCAACACTTTACCTGGACGCAGTTTACGCCACGCGCTTGAGGTTGCTCAGAATGCAGGACTCAATGCCCGGGCAATTGGGCGACAGGGAATTATCGTGGAGGAAATTCTGTCGGAACTTCATGAAGGAAATTACGATATGGTTTGCATGGGGTCATCGTATAGTGCACATACGCTACGACAGTATTACACACCACATGTGACCGCTGAAGTTGCCGAGTCCGTGCGCTGCCCGGTGCTGACGGCGCGCTATCAGCGTCGATCAACAACTGCGACCGACAAATGAAAATAAAACTGCGGTTTCTGACCGCAGTTTTTCAAATCCTTTTGTCACCCAGGGGTGTATTTGTTCTCCCATTCCTTGATCGCTTCGCGAATGGCAGCCTTGACCTCCTGGTCGGGGACCTCATCGATACCCATGTATTTTGTTAATCCAATATAGACGATCACGCCGCCCTCGGAAGACTGTGCGAGAAATACACCGCGCTCCTCCAGAGGTGTTCCAACCAGACGTGCTTGCAGGATGGCATCAATTTGAGTTACGATGCTTCCTGCCGGCGCAACGGGGCGATCCTCTTTGGCAATCGTGGAGGGTCGTGACGCGGCCGTTTGTGGAGCGAATTGAGCAGGTGGTGTGGATATGTCGGGGGGGTCCTGCCGGGTATCGCCGACCGGTTTGGGCTGGGGAGGTGGTGGTGGAGCAGCAGGTGCCGGAGCCATCGCCGGTTTTCCCTCCAACCACGGCCGCACCAATGTTAGCATTTCGATCAGTCGTTTCCGCTGATCTGTTGTAAGGGAAGATGTATCCACGCGCGCTCCGTCCAGGTCGAGCGTTAAATAGCCGCTTTCATGTCTGATCCGCATCAAGCCGGGATCATCCACTTTGACAGTGACAGGCCTGGATTCGGGTACATCCTTCTTTCCCATCGCTTCTTCAGCCTTGCGCTTTTTGTACCCCTGATTGCGTCCTTCAAGGAGGCCAAACACATAGACAAAAATAAGACCCGCGATCCAGCCGAGAATTGACCAATTGAATTCCATATTTCACCTTACAGAGTGCTGCATATTTCCGACTATAAAATTACCGATTTATGAGACAGGCGGCAGCTTTTGACACCTCGGGCAGTAGTGGGTACTGCGTTGACCCACAAGGATACGTTTTATCTTCGTACCACAGACAGGACATTTCTCATTTTCACGCCCATAAACGCGAAAATAATTTTGGAATTCACCACCACGATATACCCAGTCAAAGGAGGCTCCATTGCGTCGAATACCTTCATTCAATACCGCCAGGATTGCTTCGTGCAGTGCCTGTGCCTGTTTCACGGTGATCGAATTGGATACGGTCAGGGGATGCAATCTGGCAATATGCAGTGCTTCATCTGTATAAATGTTTCCAAGACCTGCAAGAAAAGTTTGGTCGAGGAGTAACGGCTTGAGCTGTCTTTTCTTGTTATTGAGTGCCGTGTGAAGCCATCGAGATGTGAACTCTGTACTCAACGGTTCAGGCCCCAGTTTGCCAAGCACATCGTTGGGTTTTGCTGTCAGCCATACACGCCCGAATTTTCGCGTATCGTTGAAAACCAGTGATTTGTTCCCGGATAATTTCAGTATGAGTCTATCGTGAAGCTCTGCTCTGATTGAACTATTCTTGAGCAGTAGATCACCACTCATGCGCAAGTGAATTAAGAGGCCGAAGGATGAAAGCTGAAGGATGAGGAATTTCGCGCGACGACTGACACCGAGGATTATCTGCCCTTTGATCTGCTCTTTGAACTTTTTCGGCGAGGGCCTGGCCAGTGTGCGCGACCAGCGCAGGTCAGCAGAGAGAATTGTTTTGCCGACCAGCTCCGTCTTTAGTTTGCGTGCGATTGTTTCAACTTCAGGTAATTCAGGCATTTTCTTAGGTCTCAGTTGCGGAGTGTAAAGTGTCAGGTTTTGTATCAGGCAAATCCTGCTACCTGAAACCTGACACGCGATCTATTCGTTGAACATCTCTCCAACACTTCTTCCCTCGTGGGCGCGGCGGATCACTTCACCGATCATGGGCGCTATCGAAAGGATTGTGATGCGTCCATCCAATGGTTTCAACTTCTCCTCGGGAATGGATACCGTGTCCGTTGTGATGATATGTTTGATGGGCAGGTCGGCAAGTCTCTGTGCCGCGTTGCGCGAGAAAATCGGATGGATGAACGCAAGGTATACATCACGCGCTCCGTTGTTTTTTACCACACCCACTGCCTCGGCAACCGAACCGCCTGTATCCACCTCATCGTCAACGACGATCACATCGCGGTTTTTTACATCCCCGATGAGGGTCAGCGCTTCTGCATTGGCATCGTTGCCGGCACGGCGTTTTTCAATGAAAGCAATGGGCAGATCGAGATCGAGCGCGTAGTTGCGTCCCTTCTTGGCAAAACCAAGATCCGTTGCGACCACGACCGCGTCTTTCATCTGTGCACGCAGGTTTTCCAGGATGTACGTACTGATCATATGTGAGGCGGTCAGCACATCGCCGGGGATGGAGAAAAAGCCCTGGATTTGTCCCGCATGCGGGTCAAAAGTCATATAACGGTCGGCGCCTGCGCTTTCGAGCATATCAGCCACCAGCCGCGCAGTAATCGGCACGCGCGGCTGATCCTTTTTGTCCGAGCGGCCGTAACAGAGATAGGGGACAACTGCTGTAATGCGCGCCGCCGAATCCAAACGGATGGTCTGGATCATGATCAATAGTTCCATCAGGTTGTAGTGTACGGGCGACGAAGTGGTTTGAATGACGAATACGTCCTGTCCGCGCGCACTGCTATTTAATTTGACGAAAATATTTTCATTTGGAAATTGAATGACTTCCCTTGGACTCAATCTTTGTCCCAAATAATCGGCGATGTTTTGTGCCAGGTCTGGAGAACCGGACCCCGCATATAGCTTAATCCCCCCATACATTTTGATTTCGCCGTGAGAATGCGAATGCTGTGACATCAATGCTCCTCGTTATTTCTGCACTTGCGCCTGCATATCTATGATTTGGCGTTCCCGTTCAAGAGGAAATGTACGGCTTCATAAGGCGAAAGTTCTCTTTTCAAAACTCTCTCGACCAGCTCTTCATATTTCCTCTGTTGGACTGATTCCATGAAATGATTCATTAACGATTCCTGAAGCAGCGCATCCAATTCGGACCTGAGTCTGGCGCGGTCCCGAGCCGCCCAATCTCCGCTCTGACGCAGGTGAGCCAAATGTCTTGCAATGGACTCGGCCAGGTCCGCGATTCCTTTTCCTTCGGTGGATACCGTTTTATGGATGGGAGGAATCCATAAATTGTTATCTTCCTCTTTCGTGGACGTTGCTCCGTCGACTTGCATATTCCGGCCGTGATGGCGGAACACGCGTCTGGTTGGATGAGCAAGCTCGAGCGTGGAACGAAGTGCACGTTCGGTATTTTCCACGCCGGGACGGTCTGCTTTGTTGATCACGAGGATGTCAGCAATCTCCAAAATCCCGGCCTTGATCGCTTGAATGTCATCGCCGAGCCCGGGAGCTTCGACGACCAGGGTTGTATGTGCGAGTCGGGCCACATCCACTTCGCTCTGTCCCGCGCCAACCGTTTCGATGATGATGAGATCGAATCCTGCTGCATCAAAAACCTGTGCAAAGGATGCGGTGCTCTGTGCAATGCCGCCGACCGAACCGCGTGAGGCCATCGAACGGATGAAGATGCCGCTGTCGCCTGCGAGGTCGCGCATGCGCACACGATCTCCCAACACGGCGCCGCCCGTGAAAGGACTGGACGGGTCGACAGCGATAATGGCGATTCTTTGATTTTCGTTTTTGCGATAGTACAGGGCCAGCTGGTTGACAAGGGTTGATTTGCCTGTTCCGGGCGCGCCCGTCACACCGATCAGATGTGAATGACCCGTGTGTGCGAACAGTTCCGCCAATGCTGCTCGCCCCTCAGGCAGGTCATTTTCCACCTGCGTCAACAAACGAGCAAGAGCAAGGCGATTCCCTTCAAGCACCGATTCTGTCAACGCCATACAAATGTCCAATCATGAAATTACGCAACACGGTTCACGTATTGCGTAATTTTTCCTACTTGATCGCCTCGCGGACGTCCTTGATAATATCCTCCGTGGAGGCACCGGGGCCATAGATTCCGGTAATGCCCATCTCCTTCAGGCGCGGCATATCTTCATCAGGAATGATGCCTCCTATAAACACGCGGACATTCTCCTGCCCATTGGCTTTGAGTAGTTCCAGAATGCGCGGCGCGAGTGCCATGTGCGCGCCGGAGAGAATGGAGAGTCCCACCACGTCCACATCTTCCTGTAGTGCGGCTTCCGCGATCATTTCGGGAGTCTGCCGCAGGCCTGTATAAATCACTTCCATGCCGGCATCCCGCAAAGCCCGCGCAACGACTTTTGCGCCGCGATCGTGTCCGTCAAGCCCAGGCTTTGCAACCAGTACACGGATCTTTTTATCGCTCATTGTTCCTCCGTGGGTATTTTCCATTGTCATTATACTATGATGAAAGAAGGAGAAAAAAATTCAGCCCGCGTATGGTTAATCCGCAATGACACTGAAATTTACACAACTTTTGAGTGAGTAAGGTCACCTGCAAAATATGCTATACTTCGTTCATGCAATCGCGATCAGAATGGTCAAAGTGGGCTGAAACATTGCGTCGCCTCAAGCTGGACGGTTTTGCCGCATGGCTCCTTGAAGCGGGAGGTCCATTGACGGTTCTTGGCGCACAGGCGGTATATTTAAGTCAGCCTTTCATGGGTGGGAATAAACTGAACTCGCTGGCTCGGATGCTCGAAGAAGATGAAGAGACGCAAGCCTTTGCCCGTTATTTACGTGGAGAGGGATTGTCATGATCGCACCTGGTTTATTGATTCTTGCAGCTTTCCTTTTGCTTGCGTTCATATTCCTGCGACGCAGATCGCCGGCCGCGTTGCGTCGCATTGATGCGTACGAGCGTCTGAATCGCGCCGTGGGACTTGCAGTGGAGAATGGTACGCGTCTGCATGTTTCACTCGGACGCGGCAACTTGTTTACCACCCGCGGTGCCTCCGCACTGGCGGGACTTGCCATGCTGCGAAAACTCTCTGAGCGTACCTCAGTCAGCGATAACCCGCCTGTTGTAACCTCCGGGGATGCATCTCTTGCCATCCTTTCACAGGACACACTTCAATCCGGCTACCGTGCTGCGGGAGCCGAGGAGCAATACCGCTTCACAACAGGCCGTTTGGCCGGGCTCACACCATTTTCGTATGCAGCCGGGACAATTCCCACCGAGCGCGACGAAAATGTTTCCACCCATATTTTCCTGGGAGATTTCGGAGCGGAATCCGCGTTACTGGTGGAAGCAGCGGAACGACAAAACTCAGACATGATCGCGGCCAGCGATAACCTCGCTGCGCAATCCGTCTTTTATACATCCGCTCAGGATCCGCTGGTGGGGGAGGAACTGTTTGCGGCGGGTGCGTATGTGGGAGCAGGAATATCGCATGAAGCCAGTCTAAATGTGCAGGATATTTTGCGCTGGCTCATCATCGTTTCGATCCTTGTCGGCTCCCTTCTCAAATTTGCGGGAGTGATCTGATGCGCCTTTTCGCTACGGTCCTCGCGATTGCCTCGGGCTTGATTGTTTTGCTGGGATATTTTTATCCGGTCGAACCGTTGCTTAATTTGCGATTACAGTTGACGAATTGGGCCATGATCATCGCAGCCATGGCAGTGCTGATAGGAATCTATAATCTTGTAGCTGTTCAGATGGAAAAGATACGTACGCGGCAGAAAGGTGCGGCGTATGGTGGATTGCTGGTCTTATCGTTGATCATTACCTTCGGACTTGGGCTGGCGTTTGGACCGGAGGATGCTACCGTGCGAACTGCGGTAACCGCTGTTATTGTGCCCGTGGAGTCTTCACTCATGGCGATTCTCGCCGTGACTCTGATCTACGCAAGCATTCGCCTCTTTCGCCGCCGCGTGGATGTAATGTCCGTTGTCTTTTTAGTGGTTGCCATTATTTCTCTGATCGTGGTTGTGCCCACACCCTTCGGCCCGATTCCCGGTACCCTGGCGATCCAGCATTTTATCGGGCTTTTCTCAACGGGCGGCGCGCGCGGACTCTTAATCGGAATTGCCCTGGGTTCCCTGCTCACAGGTCTGCGCGTGATCTTCGGCGTGGACCGTCCGTATGGGGGGAATTAATGCCTGATATTCGTTGTTCCCATTGTGGGAAAGATAACCCGGACTTTTTGGATGTTTGTCAGTTTTGTCAAAGTCCGCTCAAGTCTGAGTCCATGTTGCATATTGGAGAAAAACCGACCAAGAAGAATACAGGCGAACTGGAGGGGATCTTACCTGAGTGGTTGAAGGATGCCCGTAAGCAGGCCCGAGATTCTGCGGAGGAAGAAGCAGCTCACGTGGCCGCCCAGGCCAACATCCAGAAGGAAGGTCCTCTTGACCTTTTGGCGGGGCTGTCCTTCCAGTCTGAAAGTGCCGACCAGCAGGATGTTCCGGATTGGCTACAAAATATCAATGCAGCTGCGAAAAGCAAGCCATCCACTCCCGTCGCACCTGCACAGCCTGAAACAGATTTTTTTGCACAATTTAACAAGTCTGAAACAAAGCCGCAGAGTGAACCGACACAGGATAATCCGCCATCTCCGTCTAATGAACCCATGCAACCTTCACAATCAAACGTTGAGCGCGACGAATTGTCTGCATGGTTTAGTCAGGCATCCGAACAAACCAGCGAACCTTTCGCCGCAGGAGATGAAACAGCTCAACCTCATTCTGATTGGGGACTGAGCGACCAGGTCTCTTTGCCGGGCGATCAGACACCTGCGCCCAAGGAGGCTGAAGACCTAAGCTGGCTTCATGATTTGGAAGCAACTGCAAAAGGTACTGACGAACTTAAAATCCCACAACAGAACCCGAATCGGGAAACTGGTTTCAGTTCAACTTCGCAAGCTGCAGGACAGGACGATCTAAGCTGGCTCAATAATCTCGGCGCGATTCCGGCGCCTGAACAGCCTGCTTCACTACCATCGCAGTCACAAGAGGATTTAAGCTGGCTCGATAATCTCGGCGGCGTTTCGAAGCCGATACCCTCCGCCTCATCAGAAGAGGATCTGGGCTGGCTTAACAGTCTCGGTGCGACGCCTGCTCAACAGCCTCCTTCACAGACATCGGTGCCTCAGGAAGATTTAGGCTGGTTGAATGCATTCAAGGAAACAGCAGAGTCTCGGCAGCCAGCACCGGTCCAACCTTCTTCATCGGTTGATCCAAGCTTGCTCAATAATCTTGGCGCGACGCCTGCGGAACAAGCTGCGCCACATACATCTGAGTCTCAGGACGATTTGGGCTGGTTGAATGCATTCAAAGAAACAGCAGAGTCGTCGCAATCCGAATCATCCCAGCCTTCTTCATCGGATGATATGAGTTGGCTGAATACGCTTGGTGCGCTGCCCGCCGAACAACCTGCTTCCCAGCCATCTCAATCTCAGGATGACCTCAGTTGGCTCAGTAATCTTCAAAGTGGAGCAGATACATTATCGTCTGCACCATTTGCAGATCAAACCAATGAAGAGTCCGGACAGACAGAAACTCCCCACATTTCGCCGTTCACCCCGCGCCGGACCGCGCCACTCAATGAGGAGGAGAACACTTCCATCCCCGATTGGCTCAAGAGCGCGACCGAAGGTCCATCCATGCCGATGGGCACGGGTGAGCTCGATCAATTCCGTGAGGATTTCAAGATTCCCACGCAACCCGAGGAAGCTTTTTCGTGGAAAAGTTTTACGCAGGAGGCAAAACCGGCGGAGGAACAACCGCCTCGTTCCAAGCCTGAGCCGGCCTCCGTTGACCCGAATCTTTTCGCCCCAGCAGGCGGATCCTCCGTGCCATCCGCTGACGATGTGAATTCACTCTTCTCCATGGAAATGCCAGACTGGATGTCACAGGCGGAACCAGCCAGGGAAGAAAACGTCGCGCAAGACATAGGTATCCATGCTGAAGGTGGAGAGGCGCTTGCTCCCGTGGACTTGCCGTCCTGGGTGCAAGCCATGCGTCCGGTCGAAGCGGTCGTGTCGAATTTGTCCCCGAGCATTGACGACCAACCAACCGAGCGTGAAGGTCCGCTTGCAGGATTCAAGGGACTCATTCCTGCGGTGCCTGTTGGTTCTGCGCGCCGGCCGAAACCGATATCCCTGAAATTACAGGCAAGTGACGAACAGCAGACGGCCGCCGCCATTCTTGAACAGCTTCTTGTGGGTGAGACCTCACCACGTCCATTGGTTTCAACACCGGTATTCTTCTCGCAACGGGTATTGCGCTGGGTGTTGGCCGGATTCTTCATCCTCGTGCTCGGTGCTGTAATCGGTTTGCATACTGAAATGATGCAGGTGTCGCCCGACCTACCGCCTGCGGTGGACGCGGTTTCAAGTTCTGTTGAGGTCATTCCTGAAAACTCAGCTGTGCTGGTCGTGGTGGATTATGAACCTTCGCTCTCAGGTGAATTGGAGGCTGCAGCGGGTCCCTTGTTGAATCACATTGCATTGCTTCGACATCCCGGGTTTTCCTTTATTGCCACTTCACCGAACGGCTCCGGTCTTGTAGAAAAATTGCTAAGTAATACGAACATCAGCAAGGCTGCACCCACTGGACTTGGTTATCTGGTGGGACAGGACTATTACAATCTGGGGTATTTGCCCGGCGGCGAGTCTGGTGTACTTTCATTCGTCCTGGCGCCCCGCACCACAATGCCAGCCCTGGGTGATAAAGTGCCAGATGTATTTTCCGGTTATTCGGCGGTCATCCTATTGACCGATCATGCTGACTCCGCGCGCGTCTGGATAGAACAACTGCAACCTGTGAAACAGGCGAATCCTGCGATTGCCAATCAGCCATTGCTTGTTGTATCCAGTGCCCAGGCTGGACCGTTGCTTCAACCCTATGTTTTATCGCGGCAAATCACCGGTTTGATCAGTGGAGTCCCTGATGCCGCGCGATACGAACATAAGAATAATGTTCCACCTGGGATAGCCCGTTCCTATTGGGATGCGTTCGGTGTCGGAATCATCATGGCTGTAGCTTTGATCGTGTTAGGCAGCCTGTGGAGCATCTTCGCGGGGCTTCGCGCACGCAATGCTGAAACCGCACAGGGATAAGACCTATGTCCATCGAAATCATCTCTACACTCATTGGTCTAATTCTCAGCTTGATGATCTTCAGCTATCTGATCGGCGATAACCCTCTATTTCGTATTGCCACGTACATCTTTGTTGGTGTGTCGTCCGGGTATGCTGCGGCAGTGGTCTGGCATTCTGTGTTGGTGCCAAAATTATTCTCGCAATTAGATGATATCAATCAGCTCATTCTTTTGATTGTGCCTCTCATCTTAAGTTTTTCCCTCCTGGCAAAACTATCGCCGCGCATTTCGTGGATCGGGAATTTTGCCATGGCTGTTCTTGTGGGCGTTGGCGCGGCGGCCGCCATCGGCGGGGCACTGATCGGGACATTGTTGCCTCAAGCCCAGGCTTCGATGGATGCGTTCAGCCTCCGTTCGGCCGGCACCTCGAATGTCATCGTGCGTCTTTTCGAAGGTGGAGTCATGTTATCGGGAACTGTCTTGACGCTTGCATCATTTCAGTTCAGTGCAAGTCGCGCACAGGATGGAACAGTGAAGCGTACTCCCATTCTCGAGGGCATTGCCTGGTTGGGTCGAATCTTTATTGCAATCACGTTCGGGGTGTTGTTTGCCGGAGTGTATATGGCTGCCCTGACGGCCATGATCGAGCGCTTAAGTTCGTTCATTAATTTCACAAGACAATTCTTTGGTTCATAGATTATGCCTGCATCGCTGGTCCAAAACGAATCTATCTTAGCAATCGACGTTGGTGCCGCAATGACGCGCGTGGTGCTGTTCGATGTGGTCGAAGGACAATATCGTTTTGTCGCGTCGGGACAGGCGCCGTCCACTGCGGAAGCTCCGTTCAAGGATATTGGAATCGGCGTGCGTGAAGCCATCACAAATTTACAGAATATTACCGGCTCGCTTTTGCTTGGCGCGCAGGATCATAATCTGATAGCGCCGGCCCAGCCCGATGGTTCCGGTGTAGACGCGGTGGTCGCAACAATTTCGGCCGGTCCCGCGGTGAAGACTGTTGTTGTTGGATTGCTTTCCGATGTGTCGTTGCAGAGCGCGCGGCGTCTGGCGCAATCGACATACAGCCGTATTGTGGATACACTTGACCTTTCCGATCATCGCAGACCTGACCAGCAAATGGATAGCATTGTCCGTTCACGCCCGGACCTCGTTGTGTTGACGGGCGGAACGGATGGAGGCGCATCGCGCTCGATCCAAAAAATGCTGGAGGCGGTTGGGCTTGCCTGTTATCTGATGCCCATGGAAAAACGCCCGATGGTGTTGTATGCGGGCAATCAAAAACTTGCGCATGATGTTCAGGAATTATTGGGCGGACATGCTGCCAAACTTCAAATTGGTCCCAACGTGCGCCCCTCGCTGGAGACGGAAGACCTTGCACCTGCCAGCCATGAGCTTGCTTCCCTCGTGGTGAAACTGCGTGAACGTCAGATCAAGGGCGTGGACGAATTGAATCTCTGGTCGGGTGGGACGATCCTGCCAACTTCGTACGCTCATGGACGCATGATTCGTTTTCTGAGCAAGCTATATCAATCCACGCGCGGTTTGCTGGGTGTGAATGTTGGAGCATCGGCTGTTTCAGTTGCCGCTGGATTCAATGGTGAGCTTACGCTGGGTGTCTATCCTCAGTTTGGACTTGGCGAAAATCTTGCGGGAATACTTCAATATACGTCTCTCGAAGATATCATGCGCTGGCTGCAACTGGATATTTCTGCAAACACCCTGCGCGAATATTTATTCCAAAAATCGCTCTATCCCTCCGCGATCCCGGCGACGAAAGATGAGCTGGCAATCGCACAGGCCATTGCGCGACAGGCATTGTATCTCTCTGTCCGACTGGCACAAAAGGATTTTCCTGCGAACATTCGTGCCGCGCGCATGGATCAAATGCCACCGCTCGATCTGATCATCGGCGGCGGTGGCGCCATCAGCGATGGTACATCGCTTGGACAAAGTTTATTGATGTTATTGGACGCGATCCAGCCAGTGGGAATCACACCCTTTTTGCTGGATCAGAATAATCTGCTGCCTTTGTTAGGTGTAGCCGCCTCCCGCAGTCATTATCTGCCGGTGCAGGTCATTGAATCCGGTGCGTTCATCGGGTTGGGGACCGTCGTATCTGTCGTCGCGTCTGCGAATTATGGTGACCAGGTGCTGCGCGCCAAACTTGCTTATGAGGATGGAACGGAGGCGCGGGCGGAAGTAAAATTTGGCGGATTGGAGATTCTGCCTCTGCCAAGCGGACAGTCTGCCCGCCTCAACCTGCAGCCGCTTCATCGAGCCGATGCAGGATTGGGTCCCGGGAGGAGCGGCTCCATCCCGGTGACAGGTGGCGCGTTGGGTATCGTCATCGATGCGCGTGGGCGGCCTCTCCAGCTTCCCAATGATCCCGTGCGCAGGCGCGAACTGATGAAGAGATGGTCTTATTCGGTGGGAGGATAAGATGCTGGCTCCGGTCACCCATATATTACCTCTTACAACGATTGTGCGCGAACGGCTTTTGCCCGTCGCAGGAAAAGTGAACGCGCATGTGAACCAGCACGTCAACCCAACTGATGTGGTTGCCGAAGCTACATTTGCGCGCGAACATGTCCTGTTCGATGTGTCTCGAACCTTCGGCATTTCCGCAAATGCTGCAGATAAGTTGATCAAGGTCAACCAGGGCGACCGCCTGACACAAGGCGCGCTTGTCGCCGAGGCAAGTGGACTCTTTGCGCGTTCCATCAAGGCGCAGCGCCCGGGACGTGTGATGGTTGCCGGTAGTGGACAGGTGTTGATGGAGGTCGGCGACACGCGCATCGAATTGCGGGCAGGCTTACCTGGCGTGGTGACACAGGTCATTTCAGAACGCGGCGTTGTGATCCGCACGGCGGGCGCCCTCGTGCAGGGTGTGTGGGGGAATGGTCGCATCGACAATGGTCTGATGGTGAGTCTGCTCGAAAAGCCCGATGATGTTCTCACATCCGACCGCCTCGACGTGAGTCTGCGCGGCTCGGTTATTTTGGGTGGACATGTGCGCGATCTGGAAACGTTGAAAGTAGCCGCGGAATTGCCCGTACGCGGTCTGATCATTTCGAGCCTCGTTTCTTCGTTGATCGCGAACGCCTATCAAATGCGCTATCCCATTTTGGTAATGGAGGGCTTTGGCGCCATTCCAATGAACTCTGCTGCATTCAAACTTTTAACAACCAGCAATAAACGAGAAGCCACAGTGAATGCGGAACATTTGGACCGCTACAGCACTAACCGCCCTGAGGTGATTATTCCATTGCCGATATCGAACGAGCCTCCTGAACCGAGCGCCTACGAGACCTTCGCCGTGGGACAACACGTTCGGATGCGTCGCCCGCCCTATGTTGGAATGATCGGTACCATATCCAATCTGCCCGTTGGACTTCGTACATTGCCAAGTGGTTTGCGTGCTGTCGCTGCGGATGTGAAACTTGAAAACGGTGATAGCGTTTTAGTGCCTTTGGTAAATCTTGAAGTTGTGGGATAATAAAATTCATAAAGGATTCTAGAGGAGAGTGCAACATGACCATGTATGATGACGAGAACGCGGGATTTGAGAATGAAAATCCGCCTGAAGAATCAAGTAATCGTACATTCCTGATCATCGCCGGAGTGTTGGGCGGGCTTTATTACTGGGTCTCTGCGCTGCGGCCGCATACCTCATTTACGCCAATAGGTCCAACCAACAGGCAGACGCAGTTGCATTGCAGCAGGCAACCGACCAGGCCGCTACGATTCAAGTGGGATTGACACAGACCGCCGCTGTGCAGGCTCTTACTCAAACGGCTGCAGTCACAAACACTGTTCCTCCATCCAATACGCCGGTCATTGCGCAGGCAACAGCCACTTCCTCGCCGACACCTGATCCTGCCACAATGACAGTTGCCGCGGCGTTTACTCAAATTGCCGTCTCCACACAGACGGTGATCGCCACATCCACAGCCCTGCCTAACACCGGTTTTGCAGATGATGTTGGCGCACCGGGATTGTTGCTGGCGGCAATCGCGCTGGTGGTTGTGATCTTTCTTGTGAGAAGATTAAGAGCTGCACCTGCAAGATAGATTACCTGGCTACGATTTATAGGCCCTAAAGGTACGCTTTACGAAATCCTTTAGGGTTTTTTTGTTTTAAGAAAGAGCCTTGACAACACCCTAAATAGTGATAAAATTCACAATAAAGTTTATCTAAATAGTCCAATAAGGAGGCGCTATGTCTGGGAGAATTGTGTTGATCAATCCCGCACGGCATTTCATAGCCAATGAGCACGGCGTGGGCTATCTTATTCCACTTGGACTGGTCTGCATTGGGGGACCGTTGATCGATG
>JBGPNQ010000084.1:0-16272 GCA_041487615.1 Anaerolineae bacterium | reverse complement strand
ATTGGTGGCTGTCGCCGTGTTTACAGATGTGGGCGTCCGTGTGGCGGTGGGAGTATAAGTTGCAGTAATGACAGATGTCGCTGTCCGTGTCGCAGTCGCGGTATATGTGCTCGTGGCAGCCGCAGCTGTATTCGTGGCGGTTGCCGAAGCAGCGGGGGTCGGTGTATTCGTTGCAGTTGAGGAAGTATTGCCACCGCCAAAGTCATCCAATGCCTGTCCCGAAGCATTCGCGAACCAGAGACCAATGTAGCCCGGGTCATCTGCATAGACCCAGGAGCCGATGTTCCGCGTGGCGATCAGGGAACCGTTTTTGTATACTTCCAACGTGCCATCCACAAGGGAGCGCACGCCCAGTTGATCTCCTGTCCCGAGCGGAAGCGATGAGACGTCTGCACCATACTGCACCCAGTCCGCGGTCGGATCGTACGTCCAGACCTGGAGCGTATCGTTATTGGCTGTGTAATACACTTCAATCGCACCGCCTTCATAGGAGGCATTGCTCTGCGACTTGAGCATGAGACTCAGGTTCCACGAGTCGTTGCTCACCTGGGCAATCGTAACATATGCCTCCTGGTTGGCACTGAAACTGGTGTTGCCCCAATAGACTTGACCATCCGAACTGCCGGTATTTGCCAGGCGATTGGATGAGATACTGAAGGAAGAAGTGGAGCCTGACCAATTGCTCCCAATCGTGCCGTTGGCGCGGTTGAAGTTATCGAGAATCGAAGTGGCAGGGAATCCACTTTGCAGGAACGGAGCAGACCCTCCATTCTTGTGGAACGACGCGAAGCGGAAGTCACTGTGAGGGGCAGCGCCCATCGGAACGGTGTATTGGATCACCAGTTTGGGACGCTGCGAGGAGTTGCTTGAATCAGAGGTTCGATAGGTGAATGCGTCATCGAGTTCTGTATCCGCCGCCAGGATAAACCCGTTGTTTGTAAAGCTGCCATTGATGAATTCCTGTATCCTGGCGGGCGTGAGTGCGATCTGTTTTTCCACGCCTATCGATTCATTTGCTAAAAGCGGAAAACGAATTGAGCGGCGTGCTGAACAAAATCATTGCGATCAACAAAACGCGAATGATAACTTCTTTCGATGGTTTGCCTGCAAACATATCTTCCTCCCGAATTTAGTTTGTAACCAGGAACTTTCCCCTGATTGAGTTGTGATGTTTACTGGCGGTTGGAAGTCTTTGCGAAACCCCCAGCGGGATAGTGGCGGAGTGTGAGTGCTCTAGTCAATCACTTCGAATATCATAGTACAGGAAAAGCACAATGGGAACAATTGAAATATGTCAGCATTCGGTTGTTACTTTAATCTTTCTGAATAAGGTAGATAAGGTCTCGCTTGATGTAGATTGTCACGAGATTTCCACTGTTTCGAACTTGCACGAGTGCCGATCTGACCCGGGCTCTTAGATTTGTCAAGCTGAAATTTTCCTTTAAAAAAAGCTTCAGTGAATTGTTGTGATACTTATGGTTGCTTCTGCTATAATGAGCGACAAGCCTTTGCCTTCACTGCAACCGGCTCTTCGTGAGGAAGCATGGATACTAAAACGCAGATCACCATTCGCACAAAAAAATTGGGAGTACTGATCCGCGACGCGCGTCTATCCGCGCGCAGAAGCGTGCCGGAATGCGCCGAAGCGATTGGCGTCAAAAAGGGTATCTTCCGTGCCTATGAAGAGGGACAGAGATCGCCATCCCTGCCTGAATTGGAAGCACTGGTGTTTTATCTCGATCTGTCCATCAATCACTTCTGGAGCAAGGAAACAAAATCGGGCAACGCGTCGCCCCACCAAAACATCGATCTATCAAAACTGCTTGCCATCCGACAACGCAAGGTGGGAGCGCTATTGCGACAGGAACGTATGAATGCCAGTATTTCGATACGCAACCTCGCCAGCATGACGGGGATCGCAAGTTCGCGCATCAAGGCCTATGAACTGGGCGAACGCGCCATTCCATTACCCGAGCTGGAGGTGCTGGTTTCGAAGCTGGGTGGAAGGATCGAATCCTTCTTTGACCGCAGCGGACCCATCGGTCAGTGGATGATCAGCGAAGAGACGGTGAAGGACTTCCTTGAAATGCCCGCCGAATTGCGGGAGTTCGTTTCGACACCGGTCAACCGTCCCTATCTGGAACTGGCGATGAAACTGAGCAACATGTCGCGCGATAAACTACGCTCCGTGGCAGAAGATTTATTGGACATTACCTTCTAAACCTGTGGAAAACATCAACCCCGGCACTCTTGCCGATAACGGCAAAAAGGAATATGGAAAAGGAAACTTCAAAGCCGCGGCAGGCTTGTTTTCACAAGCTGCCCAGGCGTACAGCTCCATGCAGGATGAACTGAACGCGGCGGAGATGAAGAACAATGAAAGTGTGTCGCTCTTGCAGGCAGGCAAGGCAAAGGATGCCCTGCAGGCCACCGAGGGAACGGAAGAGGTCTTTCATAAGGCCGGCGATATTAAGCGTCAGGGGATCGCCGTGAGCAATCGGGCTGCCGCATTGGAGGGACTTAAAAAATGGAACGAAGCGCTGGCTGAATATGACCGCGCAGCCTCCCTGCTCGAGCAGGCGGGTGAAGGTGACATGCATTCCATCGTCCGCAAGGCTGCCGCAAACCTCAACCTCAAACGTGGACGCATCGTTGATTCACAGATGGATGTATACGATTCGTTACGCCTCGTTGAAAAACCCACATTTACACAGCGCATCATGAAGTTTCTGATGCGAATTGGATTGATACGATAAGGCGCCTCGTCATTGCGAGGGCGCCAGCCCGAAGCAATCTCCCATTTTACCAACAGATTGCTTCCCGTAGGCTCGCAATGACATTTAGGTGAATAGTGATCAACTCCCTGGTTCGCATGGCCGATCTCAATGATCACCAGCAGTTATCGAACCTGATCTTCTTTGAGACCCACCTCCATCGTCATCTGGACTGGCGCTCACCACTCGAATGGTTGGGCGCTCCGTTTTATTGGGTGCTGGAGGAAGGAAGGCGCATTACAGCTGCATTGGCTTGTCCCACCGAAGTGGAGGGAATCGCCTGGGTGCGGCTGTTTGTTTATGCGGGAGGCTGGTCGCCCGAGAACGCCTGGGCATTACTTTGGCCCGCGGCAAAAGCGGAGATTGCCCGTCTGGGTGGAGCGACTGTGGCAGCGATCGCGATACAAGGCTGGTTCGAGGATGTGCTTGCCGCAAGTGGGTTCGAAAACCGTCAGCAGATCGTGATGCTCGAATGGCGTTATCAGCCCTGGGCTGCGAGCGAAGACAACGGGGTCTACATCCGCAGAATGAAGGAATCGGATTTGTCGGCAGTCACGAAAACGGACAACGCCTCCTTTGATCCGCTTTGGCATAATTCATTCGATACGATCGAGCGCGCCTATCAACAATCCTTGTTTGCAACGGTTGCTGAAAACGCAGACGGGATCGTTGGCTATCAGCTCACAAGCGGGCACTCGCAACGAGCACACCTGGCGCGCTTGGCGGTCCATCCCGGACTGCAAGGGCGCGGCCTCGGGCGGGCACTTTTGAGCGATCTGTTTGCAAAGTTGACGAACATTGGTATTGGACGGTTGAGCGTAAATACCCAGAGCGACAACACTGTATCACTGAATTTATACAGGAAAATGGGATTCAACCGCACGGGTGAGGAATATCCCGTGTATACTTTTAACGTACCCGCCAGTCCGTAGGAGGAAGCATGACGAACCGTGAAGACGCAGTAATTATCAACTCACTTGTACGACAGGCATTAATCTCGGCGCAGGAAGTGATGGGCGACAATGGTTTGAATGCTGTGTTACGCACATGCGGTTTGGAAAGATTTATTGGCAATTTCCCAGCCAATAACCTCGAGCCGTCCATCCAGGCCTCGCAATACGCGAAGTTGAATGAAGCCATCGAGCAGTTTTATGGGCGCGGCGGCAGGGGAATGCTGCGCCGCATCGGCAAGGCTTCCTTTCAATATGGTGTGCGTGAACAATCGGCATTGTTGGGGGTGGCAGGAGTTGCGCTTAAATTATTGCCTGAAAAACAACGCATCAAATTCATCTTTAACGGCATGGTGGACGCGTTGAAAAAAAGCAACCCACAAGTAAATGCCTGGGTGGATGAAAGTGGCGATCACCTCGCCTATATCGAATCGACCTGTGCGATCTGCCATAGCCGTCACAGCACGGAACCGATCTGTCATCTGTATGTCGGTTCAATTGCCGAAGCCGTGCATTGGGCCACGGGCAAGGAGTACGAGATCCGGGAAACACATTGCCTTGCCAAAGGCGATGAATATTGCAGATTCGAAGTTGGAGATGTACGCTCGTGAGAGAACCCGTTTTTTCCAGCCGCATCCTGAGTCGTTTCGTTGAAAGCACATCGATGGAGTTGGGCACCGGCCAATTCGACGCGATGCTGGCTCTGTCAAAACTTCCCACCGAATGGATGAGGCCACACATCTTCCTCAAAATGGACGCCATCGAATCGGCAAAGGCCTATGCATCCCTACAGGCTGCGATGCGCACCTATTTCGGACGCGGCGCACGAGGCGTGTTGCTGCGCGTCGGTCGCCGCCTCTGGAATCACATCCTGGACGATGCCGGGCTGGGCATGAAGGCACAGGCAGCGGTGATCAGGAGACTTCCACTCAATGCGCGCCGCAAAACCACGCTGGAGTTGTTATCCCGTTTTCTGGGTGGCATACCAGGCGATATCACGATCCACACCCTGGACCTCGACCTGCTGTTCGTTGACCGTGCATCTCCCACCACCGAGGGTTATCGCGTGGACCTGCCGATCTGCTTCGTTACGCAGGGCGTAATACGCGAGAGTCTATTCTGGGCAACGGGACAGAACCACGATGTGGAGGAAATTTCGTGCAAGGCAAGTGGCGCCAATACCTGCGAGTTCAAAATCACAATTGGAATATAGGGTGAAATTCTTCGAAGCGAGCATCCTTACCAGGGATGGCGCTGGATTCCTGGTGCGCGGCTGGAAACTGGATGCTGACCGGGAAACCCTGTAATAAAGTAGGCTCAACGGCCTTCTTAAGAACATCCTAACCTTTTCCTAGACAAAACATTTTTAGCATGGGAAAATTTCGGAATAATTCAATTTCATCAAGGAGTTTTCATGAGCATCGAGAAGAAGAGCAAACGCCAGGAACGGCGGGACAAAATCAAGAAACAGGAGGCGCGTGGCCGACTGACCACGATCATCCTGGTCACCTTAGGCGCTGCACTTCTGGTCTTTGCCTTTGTCTGGCCGTCCATCAGACCCATCACCAATGTTGTTTCCATTGACCCGGGTACGCACCCGAATCCAAATGACAATTCAATGGGTGACCCTAATGCCCCGATCAAGATCGAGGAATTTTCCGATTTCCAGTGCCCGTTCTGCGAGCGCTTCCACAAGGAGACAGAGCCATTGCTGAGACAGTATTACATCGACACCGGCAAGGTGCAGTTCGTCTATCGGTCCATGGGCAATTTTGTGAGTGATAATATTGCAAGATCTAAAGCTACCCCAACCCCGCCAACAACCGAATCACAGGATGCTGCACAAGCCGCGTATTGTGCGGGTGAACAGAACAAGTTCTGGGAAATGCACGCGCTCTTGTTTGCCAATGTCATCGGCGAGGATGCCGGTTCCTTCACTGACAAACGCCTGAAAGCCATTGCCAAAAAAGTGGATGGGCTGGATGTGAGAAAGTTCAACAGTTGTTATGACGGCGGCAAATACAAGGACCGCGTCCAGAAGGATTTCCAGGATGGAAAGGCGGCCGGCGTAACCGGTACGCCAGGTTTTATGATCACCTATACGGTGAACGGCGTAACGAAGACGGATCGAATTGACGGAGCCGAACCGTTCAGCACATTCCAACAGAAGCTTGAAGCTGCGCTGACCGAGATGGGTGCGCAGTAGATTTTCAGGGTTTCAAAGGGCGCGAATGATCCGCGTCCTTTTTTGATTCTCCGTTCATACGAATTTCCAAGCTTATAATGAAGTGAAAGCGGAAAAATTCATTATCATCTGATCGAGGAGAGTTTGATGCGCACAGAAAAGAAGAGCAAACGCCAGGAACGACGGGAGAAGATCAAGAAGCAGGAGACGCGCGGCCGCTTGACCGTGATCTTATCGATCACTGTGGGAGCAATATTGCTCGTACTTGCCTTTGTCCTGCCACAATTGAGGGGAGCTGGCAGTATCATCACAGTCACGCCCGCAGCACTGCCGAACGCAAACGGTTTAACTCTGGGAGATCCTACTGTACGAGTGACCGTGGATATATTCGAGGATTTTCAATGTCCTGCCTGTCAATACTTCACAGAAAACGCTGAACCTCTCATCATCCAAAATCTTGTTAGGACGGGAAAAGCGAAATACACTTTCCATAATTATCCTTTCATCGATGGGAGTGGTGCCACCAGTGGAGGAGAATCGGACCAGGCCGCCAACGCCTCCATGTGCGCCAATGAGCAGGGGAAGTTCTGGGAGATGCATTCGATCCTGTTTGCCAATTGGAACGGCGAGAATAAGGGAAACTTGAGCAATATCCGATTGAAGGCTATGGCTGAAGCTGTTGGTCTGGACATGAATTCGTTCAACGATTGTTTCGGTGCAAACAAATACAAAGACGACCTCCAGGCTGATTTCAAATTAGGCGATGACATGGGTGTCAGCGGTACACCGAGTGTGTTCGTGAATGGAACCAAAGTTGGCCAACCGGGGAAAATCGCCACGTACCAGGAGATTGCGGATGCAGTAGATCTGGCACTCGGTGCAGCACAATAAGATTTGAGAAAAAGGCATAGTTACTCTGTGCCTTTTTTGATTCCAGTCACGGACCAAAGGACCTTTCTGGACAACACTCAACGCTAATGTAGAAGTGTATAATGAAATTAGCAACATTTCTCATTGAGGTTTTCTTGATGAAATATCGCTATATCCATTCCCTCGTTTGCTCCATATTCATGATTGCGATCCTTGCTTCGTGTGCAGGCGGAATACCGGGATTGCCAACCGCAACGCCCGCACTCCCAACACCCACTTCTTATCAGCAGGCGCTGCCACCGCGCCTGGTCGAAACAGACCCACCGCTGAATACCGTGATTGGGCACGAGACTCCGATCACATTTTATTTCAACGAGTTGATGAATAAATCATCGGTGGAATCCTCGTTGCAGGGACTGCCCGAGGGAACATTTACATGGAATGATGAATCAACCCTTGTTTTTAAACCCACACAACCGTATCAACCGGACAGTGAGCTGAAAATTACGATTGCCAGTTCCATCCAATCAGCGAATGGATTTGGGATCCAGGAACCAATCGATCTCTCTTTTACCGTCGCAGATTTTCTGCGCGCTTCGAATGTTCTGCCGAAGGAAAACGCCGCCGATGTGGATGTCGAGTCTGCGGTTTTAGTTTCATTCAATCAACCGGTCGTCCCGCTCGGCGCAGATCCTTCGTCGTTACCTGCTGCTTTCAGCCTTCAACCTTCTGTTCCGGGAAGCGGCGAATGGGTCAATACAAGCACCTTTGCTTTTTATCCTGAACCTGCGATGGCAGGGGGAACGGAATATACACTTAGCCTGAACCCGGGCCTGAAGACGGAGACCGGCGTCGGCCTGGAGGGAGGCGTACCCTCCACATGGAAGTTCACCACCGCCCGTCCACGCGTCGTCACCCTGGAACCGGCCAGCGATCAGAAGATTCCTCTCGATCCCAAAATCACGCTGACGTTCAACCAGCCCATGGACACAGCGAGCGTCCAATCCAATTTTCATTTCAGCGGCACCGAAGGCCCGGTGGATGGAACGTTTACGTGGAATGACAATGCGACCGTGCTGACATTTGAACCTGACAAGCTCTTATCGCGCAATGTCGGTTATATTTTGAATGTGAGTGGGACAGCAAAATCGAGGGGTGGGGTGGCGCTCGGTAAAGACTATGGCGCGGTGTTGAATACGTTCGATAATTTTGCCGTGACAGGGACGGAAACGAATTACGGCACGACAACTTTTACCCTGAGTGCACCTGTTCCCAGGGGAGATTATGAGGAGTTTGTAAAGGTCAGCCCGCAGGTTGATAATCTCTCGGTCGACGTGGCAGATGACGGTCTGTCGTTGAACGTTTCTGGTAATTTTTTGCCTGAGACAAATTATGAAATTGAGATCGCAGGGAAATTGCGCGATCAGTGGGAACAATCACTGGGCGATCCGTTCATTTTGGATTTCCGCACAGCGCCTGCGCCTGCCATGCTAACCATGCAACTCTATACTTCCTCCACCGCGTTTGTGAGGCCGGATGAACCGGTTTTGTACGCAAAAGCGGTGAATATTCAAAGCGCGGACGTGACCGTTGTACCGCTAACGGTACAGGATTTCTTTTCGCTGCAAAGCTCATACGATAATCAGCAGGCCTACGTCCCATCGAACCCTTCGGTGTATTTACATAAGTTCACGTTGCAGCCCAGCCAGACAGAAGATGTGAAGCTGCGGCTCTCGCAGCAAAATAATCAATTGCCGCCGGGTCTCTACTATGTGGGTGTCTCTTCTCCGCAGCTCCCGTCGGTGACTAAAAGTGTTTACTTTGCAGCGTCGAGTCAGGTCAATCTCACTTTCAAACTTGGCGCAACAGAGGCAATGGTCTGGGCCGTGGATTTGCCGTCGCAAACAGCCGTAGCCAACGCGCCCGTCACCATTTATGACAACGCAGGAAATATACTGACATCGGGCACAACCGATAAGGATGGAGTGTGGAAGGGGACCATCGGCGCGAACGACGGACATCTCTATGCGATGCTTGGCGCGCCGGGTGACGAAAATTTTTCACTGGCTCTCAGCGATTGGAGCATGGGGATTAGCGCCTGGGATTTTGGATATAACTTCCGTTTGCAGGGACCGCATACACAGATTTACATGTATACCGATCGTCCGATGTATCGCCCAGGACAGACCGTGTATTTCCGAGGTGTGGTACGTCAGGCATTCAACGGACGATATGAACTTCCTCCCGTGAATGACGTGCCAATTACACTGCATGATGCCAATGGTGCGCAGCTTCTCGCCGTCAACGCCCAGCTTTCGCCATATGGCACATTTAGCGGCGAATACAAACTATCCGATTCGGCTGCGCCCGGTTATTACACGTTCGATAACACTGCACTCGAACTCTATTTCAATTTTCAAGTGGCGGAATATCGCAAGCCTGAGATCAATTTGAATGTGAATTTTTCAGCGGACGAGATCAAGCTTGGTGACGCGGCAAAAGCGGAGATCAGCACACGCTATTTCTTCGACGCGCCTGCGAACAATGTGGATGTCCATTGGGCGCTATATACCAAGCCTGACCACTTCTACCTGCCCAACTATGAAACCAACGTATTTGACACTTCGTGGCTGGATGTATTTCACATACCAGACCCGAATTCCTCCGACTATTTTGGCAGACTCATCGGAGAGGGAACGGGGCAGACAACCCGCGAAGGAATCCTGTCCATTGAGCTGCCGGCCATCCCTGAGTCTGATTCGGGGCAGGTCGTCACGCTGGAGGCCACCGCTCAGGATGAGTCCGGATTGCCCGTCAGCGCGCGAGCGCAAATGCGCGTCCATCCTGCTGATTTTTATGTTGGCATCCGTCCCGACCAGTGGATCGGTCGCGCCGATTCACCGATGGGTTTCGATGTTTACACCGTAGATTGGGCGCAAAAACCTTCGGGCGATAAAGCACTCACTGCGGATTTCAAGCAGGTGCGTTGGGAAAAAGAGACCGACAGCGCGGGTTACCCAACCTATAAGCCTGTGTATACGCCGGTCAGCAGCAGCAATCTTGCAACCGGACCCGATGGGCGGGCGCGGCTTTCATTCGTGCCGCCCACTTCCGGTACCTATATGCTCGAGGTTTCAGGCGAAGGTGCCCGCACGCAATCACTGATATGGGTTGGCGGCGCAGGTTCCGCGGCGTGGCCGGACCTGCCCAATCAACGCTTTGAACTTACCGCGGATAAAGATTCATATAAAGCAGGCGAGACCGCGAAGATATTCATCCCAAATCCGTTTGCGGTGAATTCCCTTGCGCTTGTCACCGTGGAACGCGGCCTTGTTGCAAAAGCAGAAGTCGTGTCCGTTTCAGGCAGTGGCCGGGAATATTCCTTGCCGCTTACCGAAGCCGACGCGCCCAATGTATATGTAAGTGTCACGATCCTGGGACAAGGCAACGATTTCAGAAGCGGACTTGTCAACGTACTGGTTGCACCCGATGATAAGGAATTGAACGTGCAAGTGACATCGAATCCTGCCGAAGCGGGACCGCGCGATGAAGTTACGTTCGATGTGGCGGTGACAGACAACCAGGGGCAACCGGTGGAAGGTGAGTTTTCATTCTCTGTTGTTGACCTTGCGTCGCTGGCACTTGCAGACCCGAATGCACCGGATATTCTGCCTGCGTTTTACAGCAATCAACCACTCGGCATCCAGACCGGACTCTCCGTGGCTGCGTATACGGGTCGCAATGCAATCCCACCCGGCGGCTTGGGAGGAGGTGGCGGTGCGGAAGTTCCATTCCTGCGTGAAGAGTTCCCGGATACCGCCTATTGGAATCCATCGCTCATCACCAACTCGGATGGACGCGGGCAGGTGACAATGACTCTACCCGATTCGCTGACTACCTGGCAGGTGGATGTGCGCGGACTTACCGTTGACACGAAGGTAGGTCAGGCCGAGACGCAGATCGTTTCAACCAAACCATTGCTTGTCCGTCCGGTGACGCCGCGCTTCCTCGTCAATGGCGATCATGTCTTAATGGCCGCAATCGTCAATAACAATACTGCGAACACTTTAAGCGTGAACGTGAATCTACAAAGCGAAGGATTCACTCTCGATGAACCGGATAAGGCAACACAACAGGTTGATGTCCCGGCGAATGGGCGGACGCGCGTGGAATGGTGGGGCACGGCCGGGTTCGCGAAGGAAGCTGATCTTGTCTTCTCTGCGACCACAACGGGCACGCCATCGCTTCAGGATTCCACGCGTCCTGTGTGGGGAAAACTTCCCATTCTGCAATACACCTCTCCGCAGGCATTTGTCACGGGCGGAGTGCTGCGCGGCGCTGCATCGCTACAGGAAGTCATTTCGCTTCCGCGCACGTTCACACCTAACGGAGGCGGACTGGATGTGGAGTTAAGTCCCTCGCTGGCCGGCAGCCTGTTATCTGCGTTGGAGGCGGTGGATATCCCCAATTCATCGAGCGCGGAGGAGATCCTTTCCTATTTCCTGCCAAATCTCGAAGTCTATCAAACGATCAAGGGCGCGGGGTTGAATGATCCCGCGTTGACCGATCGAGTCGCGGCAAATGTGGATAACGGCGTGCACAAGTTGCTGCGTTTACAGAATGAAGATGGCGGCTGGAATTGGTGGGGCACGGCTCCCATCGGTGAACAGACCACGCCGTCCGATTCGTATATCTCCGCCTATATAACGTTTGGATTGATACGCGCTCATGCCATTGGCGTCAGCGTCGATGAAAACGCGCTTCAACGCGCAGGTACCTATTTAAGAGGCTTGCGGACCGAGATCACCAATGATACGACCGGCGCCGCATTGGATGAAATGGCGTTCGTGCAATTCGTGCTGGCGCAGGCGAACACGTTTGATGAGACCACAGTCAACAATCTTTATAACGCGCGTGATCGGATGAGTCCATCCAGCAGGGCAATGCTTGCCTATATTATCAATGCGATCAACCCCGCAGATGAACGCGTGCGCGATCTTATTTCAAATCTTGAGACGAGCGCCATCCTGACGGCATCCAGCGCGCATTGGGAAACTCCAGGCGAGAATATCATTTCGCGTGGTTCACCAATTTACACCACGTCGTTGGTTGTGTATGTTCTGGCGAAGCTCGATGCTGCGAATCAAGTCCTGTTCAACGCGGTGCGCTATCTTGCCGCACATCGCAATGTGCGCGGCTTGTGGGGCATGGGACATGACAACGCCTGGGCAATGCTGGCGCTCAACGAAGCGATGATCGGCCTCGGCGATCTCAACGCGGATTTTGCGTTCAACGCAACCTTCAACGGTGGTCCACTTTTGAAGGGTGATGTTGCAGGTAATCAGGTGCTCACATCCACAGAGGCACAGGTGCCGCTGGAATATATTTCGTCCACATCCCCGAATCTCCTGACCATTCAACGCGAAGATGGGCTGGGACGCCTGTACTATCGTGCGGTATTGAACGTCAATCGCCCTGTGGAAGATGTCAAGCCGCTGAACGAGGGAATGCAGATCGACCGCGTTTACTGTAAATCGGATTCAACAAAGCGCTGTTCGCCTCTTTCCACACTTCAATTGGCCTCCGATAAAACCATCACGGCTCAACTGACTCTTGTCCTGCCTCACGACGCACACTACGTCATGGTCGAGGACTACATCCCTGCAGGCATGGAAATTTTGGATCGCAATCTCAAGACCAGCCAGCAGGCAAATGACACAACGAAAGTTGAGGTCCAATTTGACGATAAAGACCCATTCGCAAATGGCTGGGGCTGGTGGCTCTTCCACGAACCGCAAATCCGCGATGACAGCATCCTCTTCGCCGCGGATTATCTCCCCGCCGGAACCTATGTGTTGACGTACACACTTGTCCCGTTGCAGGCAGGCGAATATCGCGCCTTACCTGCTCACGCCTGGGAATCCTTCTTCCCCGAAGTGCAGGGAACGAGTGCAGGCGCGGCAATAGAGATTAAGCCTTAAATGCACAGCCACGGATTCCACTGATTTCACAGATAAAAAACCGTAAGAATTCGTGACATTGTGCCCGCACGGTAAGTCCGTGGCTAATTTGTGCACCAAAGCAAATCACTCCCCACAGTTCTTCACTTTTTACTTTCCACTCTCTACCTTATCATGCCCCACACTGCCAGCGCACCAAATACAAGTATCACGGTTGCCGCGCCGGTAACCACTTCGTGCGGCGGACGCTGATCCACAAGCTGCAGTGCAGGAGAGATCCCTTCTATTTCCCACAGCGGACCTGCAAACCAGGTGAACATCAATCCGCCCAGCAGACCGCCGATATGTCCCCAGTTGTCGATGCCAGGCAGGGAACCGATGATGAATAGATTGATGACTGCCACGAAAATGATGTTGCTGATGGCGCTCCGAAATTGCCCCGCAAACAACTTGCGGTTCTGAAGCAGAAAGATTCCTTCCGCACCGAGCAGACCAAAAATCGCGGTGGATGCTCCGAGCGAGTTGGCACTCGAAAAAAGGAAGGAGGCGACATTTCCCGTAAATGCGCCAAGCACATAGAGCAACAAAAATCGTCCATGCCCAAAATGACGCTCCAGCCCGGTGCCGAACGAGAACAGAGCGTACATATTGAATCCGATGTGCGCGATCGATGCATGCAATAGTGCGGGCGTGAGCAAACGCCATAATTGTCCCGAACGTATGAGTTCATTCGACTTGATGAATAATGCAGCCGGAATATCCGCTTGAAGAAGAAATTGGCTTGCCAGTTGCAAAACATAAAAAGCAACTGTAATGCCGATGATCGTATATGTCACATACGGAGCAGATTGCGGCATCGCCACGCGAACGGGTTGCTGAGCAGGAATACCCTGGCGGCTGTCTTCGGCAGCCGGGGGTGAGACGGAGGCAGGTCGGTTCGGGTCGCTATCAAATGATTGACTCATAATTCCACCTTTCGCGGTTTCACGCGATGATGCTCCGCATCGATGATGGCACGGATCTGATCCACCGTTTCATCCAGGCGAAAATCGCGGTTCACGATCACGTAATCGAAGGACTCCACGCGCTTGAGTTCCTTGCGTGCCGTGGCAATGCGGATGGCGAGCGAATCGGCGGTCTCGGTCTTGCGCGTCTCGAGGCGCTGCACCAGTTCCGCTTCGCTCTCTGTGGTGATGAAGATCATCAAAGCCTCAGGCGCAAGTTTGCGCACTGTCTCCGCACCCTGCACATCGATGCGCATCACCACATCCTTGCCGCTGGCGAGCGCCTCGCGCACCTGTTGTTTCGGAATGCCCTTGTAATCGCCGTATACAATCGCATGCTCGATCAATTCATCTTCGTTGATCATTCGTGCAAATTCTTCCTTCGTCACAAAAAAATAATCCTTCCCATGCGTTTCATTTGCGCGCTGTGGACGCGTTGTCGCCGTCACAACAAAGTGGAATGGCAGTCCGCGTTCCTTCATGCGCTGCATGACAGTATCCTTGCCCGCGCCCGATGGTCCCGAGATGACGATGAGCAGCGGTTGTGGATGATGGACATTGAATTCAGAATCAGTGGAGGGAGGCATGGGCAAATTGTACCAGAGGGATTAACCTCCGCCTCTCTCCACAATGATCGTTGATTCCGTTACAATTACGTCATGCCCACCTATGACTTTATCTGCAATGACTGCAACCAGCGCTTCGACGTTTTCCTGACCTTTGACGAATATGGAAAGAAACCTGTCTTCTGCGCGCACTGCAACAGCAAAAATGTCCGCCGCCGCATGACCAGGGTCCGCATCGCAAAATCGGAGGAGACGCGCATGGAATCCATGGCAGACAATTTCTCCGGCTTCGAAGGACTCGAAGAGAATCCCAAAGCCATGGGACAAATGATGCGTAAGATGGGAAAGGAAATGGGAGAGGAATTGCCACCTGAATTCGACGAAGTCGTCGACCGGCTCGAAAAGGGTCAAAGTCCCGAGGATATCGAAAAAGCAATTCCCGACCTGGGAAACGATGCCGGCGGCGGTGGAGATGAAGAATGATCACGTAGGGGGACGACATCTGCCATCCGCTACATGATTACAACATCTTCGCTATCGTTGCGCGATGTTCCGCGAAATGATCGGTCGTATCGCCGAGTACCCACATCAATAACGGACGCTTCTCCGGGTCATCCGCGTGACGTGGTTTCATCAGGTCTTCGAAGGGGGTGGCTTCCAATTTCGCGACCAAAACATCATGGGTGCGTTTCAATTCGTCCAGCACGTCGTTCGTCGAACGATTCTTATTCCGCTCGAAGAGAATGGGGTTGATGATTTCCATATCCCAACCCCTGGCGGCTTCTTCAGGAATTCTCAGTACTTCATGCGCCGGGCGTCTATCCATGTGGACGCCCATCATGGAAATCATCCATTCCGAGAGATGAGCGAGATTATCCCTGGGCGACCAGCCACCTTCATCGGGTGTGGTCATTTTTGTTTCATCGAGCTTTGCAACGACATCCATAAGTTTGTTCCACTCACGTCTAATTGCAGACATTAGTTCATTTTTGTTTTCGGGAATCCATTCTTCATTTGCCATGTTTTTCTCCTAGAGATTGATCAACCTGCCTTCGACAAGTTTTTCCTTTTCCTGATCTTTGCGCAGGATATAAGCTTCGCCACGCACCAGCGTTGTTTTCTTCCCATTCACTTTCACATACCCATCATCAGACAGCATGATGACAGGGTTTTCATGGAAGAAGTGATAATCTGCCAGCCATTCATCCAATACTGATTGACCATACGCGTCCTTCGGATAATGTGCCACAAAATTGAAGGGAGCGGCATTCAAACCGTCAAAATAATTCGTCTCAACGGTGTTCATATCCCTGGACGTCAAAATGTTCGGTCCACAGATGATCATTCCTGCGCTAAAACCAACGACAGGCAGCCCATTCTGGATCTTCTTTTTCAAATAGGGCATCACACCACTACTATGCAGGCGATGGTTAAGAAGAAATGTATTTCCGCCAGTGATGTACACCAGTGCCGCGTCGCGGATGACAGCTTCGATTTCCTTTTGCGCCATCAATTCGGCGTTGATCTCGACCAGTTGTCCCAGCCCCTTGAATGCACTTTCATTGAGTCGATGCCAGCGTTCAGCATAAAGCGACGCCAAAGGCATATACGCGATAATAGGTTCATCCTTATCCTCGAGATAAGTTCGGCTTGCTTCAACAACATATCGAAGATCATCCTTTCCAGGTATCGAAAAAAGATGTAAATTCATGCTGTTTCAACCGCTGATTGCATAGGCTTCCTTTAACCATCCGACCAGAACCGGGTCCACTTCATCGGGTGAGGTCAGCCTCACTTCCTGATGAAAGCGACTCGCTGAAAGTTGTTCGCTCTTTATAATACGTGCATGTTTGATCGGCGCGGATGATTTGATATTCAGGATCAACGCACTCTTGCGCGTCGTCACGCCCGCAAACGCAGATTTGTTCACCAAATGAATGGATGTCTTCTTCGGCTCTTCAAT
>JBGPNQ010000083.1:0-16359 GCA_041487615.1 Anaerolineae bacterium | reverse complement strand
GCCGAATGCGGGTTTTGTTCCCCCGAGCCGCATCTGACCTGTGAGGTCAACGACTCCCGACTCGTCATATTTTCGCCAGTCAGCGGCAGCGGAATTATCTTCCGCGGGGATCCAGCCGCGATCGACGAGAACAGCTTCGGGAGACTGCCTTGAGCTTGTCGAGGCGTCGAAGCGCAGCGGCGTCAGTAGATGGTATCCGTATTCGTTCTGATAATACTGATTCCGCAAGGCAATCTGATTCGCAAAGTCATACTTCCCATGCACTTTGACAGCGCGCCACTCCATACTGGAAATATCGTCAGGCACTTCGTGATTCAAATCCAGCGCGGGCATCACGCGCATGGATTCCACCTGATGGTTGAAGGCGCGGCGCTGCTGAAGCCTATCCAATTGCCAGATGCCAAGACGAATACATAACGCTGTGCCGGCCAAAACAAATAACGTGGCCAATAGCCACTGACGCTGGAACATTTTAAGCAGAAACATTTTCTTTTTTCTTCATTGGGAGAGCCGCACTATATAGCGCGAGCAAAATCCCCAGAGGCAGTCCTGCATACATCATGCCATAAAGCCGCGTACCGGTTGTGAGTGCCTCTCTCACGTCAAGGTCAAAATATTTCCGGGATTGAAACGAGCATTCATAGGCCAGACTTTCTTCCTGGTCAAGGGACAATTGCGCTGACGAGTTTGCAGGAATCCACAGAGGTCCTAATTTGTGATCCACCGAATCTTCGTTTTTCACGATCAGAGTGTCGCCAACCACAAATGTCATGTTCTGGGGAATGCTGGGAGGCTGCTCTCCGCGTGCAACCTTCTCGGCTGTTCCCTTCGGGACTACAAGAGTGATCTCTTTTGGCGGACGCGCAGTTTCGCGCAAAAATATGAACGGAATCTCACTGATCGCCGCCCCAAGCGCCAACCCGATCAGGAGTGAGGCCAGGATTCGTTTGACAATTGGATTTCCAAACATGCTTCCTCTTCAAAGTTGCTTCGTAGCCGTAAGGATTGATTGACATGATTTACTGCCCCACAGGTGATTCTGAGGAATGTTTGTAATGGAGTGTACCTGCCGGGTATCGCACTCGAAAATCGGGGCGACCAGTTGGTCGCCCCGATTTTTTCAGCCATTATACTTTTATACCAGAATTCAATTAGTTACGCCAATAATGCGGCACCGATCAAATAGAGAGCTGGATAGAAGAAGATCCAAACGACGTCCACGAAGTGCCAGTAGACTGCAGCAGCCTCCACCGGATACTGCTTCTCATCGTACAAACCACGCCTGCCATTCAACCAGACAATCGCAAGCAGGATTAGTCCGGTAAAAACGTGGAAGGCATGCATACCTGTCATCATGTAGAACGCGGCACCTGCCGGGCCGGAGGAGGGAGTCAACCCTTCAGCGGCAGCGAGTCGCCACTCAACGAAAATAACACCGACCAGGAAGCCCAACCCCAAGACGAAGGTAATCAACGTATTAGTGAGGAAGCCTTTGCGATCGCCGTTCTTCATCAGCGTTTCACCACGGTTCATAAAAAAGGAGGAGATGAGAAGCACAGCCGTCACGCCGAGCCCCAGTAGCTGGTTCAGATTGGGACGCGTCAAGCCCAGCAGATTGACGCGCATCACCATCAAGCCGCCGAACACGAACGAGTCTGAAATAAGGAACAGCCAGAGACCCAGGCGGTTTGTGCCGGTCTTATATTCGTAGGAATTTTCGTCCTCTACGGTGTCAGCGTTTAATTGATAAACGTGCATATAGTAATACGCAACCAACGCGGCTTTGATCAGCGCCACAACAACCAGGATCGGGACCGAACGGAAAGTAAGCGCTATAAAGAATTCAAGGCCTGTCAATATGGCCAGGTAGATGAAAATCAGGATTCCCTGCCCCAACATGGAGTTTTTGTCTTGTGTGTGTGTCATTTTTATCCTGCCCCTGGATTAATGTCTCTTCTTTTCGGAATGAGCCGCTGATTCTTCTGAATGATTTATGTGCTCAGGTTGGCTGACGAACTGTACGTACTTTGAACCGGGCAAACCATAATCATAAGGTTCACCTACCACTTCAAATGGGACCTCGTAATTGTGGGCAGCCATGGGGGAAGGAACCTGCCATTCGGGTGAACGGGAATTCCAGAGATTGCCTTCCGCTTTTTCGCCATGCTTGATGCTGTAAAACAAGTTGATGAAAAAGATCAAGACCGAGATACCGATCAGGTAGCCGGCGATGGTCAGAATCGAATGGTTCAGGTCGATTGCACGAAAATCATGGTTGAATAACCTAAACAAGACCTGATCGCCCATGAGGTTCGGATCATAATCCACGATGCGGCGGCGCATCCCGAGCAGTCCAATGCGCATCATACCGAAGGTCAAAACAAGGAATGACGGCGTCATGAGCCAGAAATGCACCTTGCCCCACAACTCGCTCATGCGGCGACCGGTCGCCTTGGGAAACCAGTAATACAAGGCCGCAAAGAATGGAAAGACAAAGCCGCCAAAAATGGTGTCGTGGAAGTGTCCCACGATGAAGTACGTGTCGGTGAGGTGCAGGTCTGTTGAAACGGTTGCGTTCGGGGGGCCGGTAAGACCGCCAAGCAGGAAGACAAGGATCCCACCCAGCACAAAGAGCATCGGGGTCGGTGTCTGGATCTTCCCTCCCCACAGCGTTGCCACCCACGAGAAGAATTTCACGCCGGTAGGAACCGCAACAAGCAGCGTGCTATACATAAATGGGACGCGCAGATATTCGTTCATGCCCGACGCGAACATGTGATGTGCCCAAACAAGGAAGCCAACAAGAGCAATTCCCAGCGAGGACATCGCAACCCAGCGATACCCAAACAGAGGCTTGCGGACGAACACCGGCAAGAGTTCGGAGATTACACCCAGACCCGGCAATACGAACACATATACTGCCGGGTGTGAATAGAACCAGAACAGATGCTGGAACAGGATGGGATTGCCACCTTTTGCTGCATCAAAGAAGCCCATGCCCAGCAAACGCTGGAAACTCACCAACTGGAAGGAAAGACCGATCAACTGTGTGGCAGTCAATGCGATGATGGATGTGGCGATCGACGCCCATACAAAGATGGGCAGGCGCATGGCCGTCATACCTCTTGCCCGCATACGGAGCACTGTTGCGATAACATTCAATGAACCCAGGATGGATGACCAACCAGCAGTGAACACGCCCAGAAAGAACATCTGTATGCCCACAGGGGCACGCGCTGAAAGCGGCGGATAGCCCGTCCAGCCGGTATCGAAGCCGCCAAGTACAAGGCTCATCAACAACAATACAGACGCGGGAACGGCCAACCAATAAGCGAATGCGTTCATGCGCGGGAACGCCATGTCGCGCGCGCCCAGAAGCAGGGGCACCACATAGTTCATGATGCCTGAAACTCCGAGCAGGATCGAGACGATCATGATCATCCCATGCAGCGACATGAGCGAGTTGTAGATTTGGGGTCCGTTCTGGTTGAATAGATGGAAGGTGGTTTTGAGGAATTGCAACTGCGATTCTGCCAGTTCGGTGCGGAAGATCAATGCAAACAGACCGCCTACTGAAATAAGAACCAGCGAAGTGACCGTATATTGAATACCGATTACTTTATGATCCAGCGATACACCAAAATATTTTTCCCAACCCGGCACATCTTCGTGATGCTCGGGCGTATCCAGACCGCGCGCCCACTTCATCCAATCGCTGACCACGCCTACTCCGAAGACGAACGAGATTACGCCCGCCAACGCGCCAAACACCAAGGCTGGTTCAGTGAAGAAGAAAGCGCCAAAAAGACTCAATCCCTTCAAGGCGCGAATGCCTGTGATAAAGAAACCGCCGATCAGCGTTCCCAACACCTGCCACACCAGGCCGCGCGTAATGCCGCGATAACCAAACAGTCCAAAGAAGAACGCGGTCACGGCCAACAGGAGCGCAAATGCCGATGCAACTGAACCTGAAAAATTCAACGTTTGAGTAACAAGCAGGTCAATTCCAAGCCCAATTCCATAGCCGACGGCTCCCCCAATGATCAGAAGCAACAATCCGGTTGCGACTGGCTGTGTTTTTCTCATCTTTACTCCTCCACCTATTACTTCACCGTCTTGAGGTACGCGACGATATCATTGATCTGGTCATCGTTGAAACCATAGTTTGGCATCAACTGCGTCTCGAAGCCAGCCACGATCTTTGCCTGCGGCGACTTTATCGATTCATGGATGTATGCTTCATCTGCGGTGAGGGCACTTCCATCCGACAGTTTGACCTGCGAACCGAACAAGGCAAACCACGTTGGACCGATCCCGGCTGCACCGTTTGTCGTATGGCAGGCTCCGCAGCCGCTTGACGCCACGAGTGCCTGACCGCGTCCTTCGGGAGTCGCCGCAGCCTGTTGGGCCAGTTTCACCTGCTGCGCCATCCAGCTGTCAAAATCAGCCTGTGAGGAGACAATGACCAGTTTTTCCATGTAAGCATGCGATGTCCCACAAAGCTCAGCGCAACGCACTTTATAGTTTCCGATCAACGTCGGTGTGATGCGCAGTTCGGTAATGCGCCCGGGTACCACATCCTGCTTGGGCCGGAATTCAGGCACCCAGAATGAATGGATGACATCGAGAGATGTCATCTCAAAAAGGATCTGTTTGCCCTTTGGGAGGTGTAACTCATCAGTGGTCACACCATAGTCAGGATATTGAAAACTCCACGACCATTGAACAGCAGTGACTTTAACCACCATTGCGTTCGGATCCACCCTGCGGATCTCAGCCAAATTCCCCGCACCCAAATAAGCAAACGCCATCACGATGAACAAGGGAATAATCGTCCATGTGATCTCCAGAGTTGTGTTACCCTCAATATGTTGAGCATCTGTCGTGTCACCTTTCTTGCGGCGAAAAACCACAAGACTATACCCCATAGGAACAACAATCAGAGCAAACAGAAAGGAAATCATCATCAATTCGAGATTCCATAGCCAATCAATGGGCACTGCCTGAGCGCTCGCCTGCACCGGCATCAAATGCGCAGCCTCAAGACCAACATACCCAGCAACCGCCAACACAATCACAAGAATTCCCACAACCACAAAATGTCGCATACTTCCTCTCTCCTAGGAACTATCCACGGGGACCGCCCCAGTCTACAACCGCTCTAATTTACCAAACTTTCCTCTATTTGTCACGAATTAAGGTGGATGAAAAACCAAATCAACGTCAGCCATCGTTCGTCTCTGCTCAGGATGAGCCTGTTTCCGTTTATGCAGCCACACCTAAGGCGGAAAGCAACTCTGCGCTATGCTCGGCAGGGCGCACATGCTCAAACACCTTGACAATATTCCCGTTTTCATCGATCAGAAACGTTGTTCTCAACACGCCATCGTACTCCTTGCCTACGAATTTTTTCGGTCCCCACACGTCATATAAGTCGCAAACCTCATGTCCCACGTCTGCCAGTAACGGGAATGGCAGTTGATACTTCTTTTTGAACTTCACATGTGAAGCAACACTGTCCGGGCTGACGCCCAAGATGGTGACATCGGTTTTTTCATAGGCGGAATAATCGTCACGGAAATTACAGGCTTCCTTTGTGCAACCCGATGTATCATCCTTGGGATAGAAATAAAGGATCACCTTCCTGCCCCGATATGCAGAAAGTTTTCTTGGTGTGCCCCCATCGTCAAATAATTCAAAATCCGGCGCGGGAATCCCAGCTGAAATAGCCATATACTCTCTCCTTTGGTTGTGATTATTATATAACTCTTACCTGTGATGAACGAATGTACAAAAACAAGTTCTATTCCTTCAAAGTACGGATAAACGAAACGACCTGCCAGATCTGTTCCTCTGAGAGAATTCCTTTCCATGCCACCATCGACGTACCGGGCTTGCCTTCGCTCACGCGCCAGAAGAGATAATCATCCGCGGCCCTTTTCTGCAACACAGCGAGATTCTTTGGTTTTGGATCCAGGGATTGACCGGCAGGACCATCACCATGACCTTGAGCTCCATGACACATCTGGCAATTCGCCTGAAAGACGTTTTCTCCTTCGGGAGCTACTTCTAGACCATATGGATTTGTCTTGCCCGCATATTCCGCCGGGACTGTCGCAAGAACAGCGTTTGGATTCGAGTCGGATGATCTGGAAGATGCCTCGCACGCGGTTAATAAAATGATACCCACCAACACAACAAACACAATTCTCTTCATGGAACGAACCCTCATCGAGTTTACGCAGCGCCGCACAAGTAGCCGGCTTAAGCTTTGAGTTCCAATCGGTGAATTCATTCATAAGCCTGGCTATCAATAAGACACGCCGTAGATTATCACGAATAACCGCCACTGAACAGTGGCGGTTATTAATAGTTGAATTAGAAAATGAAGCTATAGCAATCTGGCTCTCTTCAAAGCATCTTCCAGCGCATCGATGGTGGCAGGTTTGATGATCATGGACGTTGCACCCATTTTCATCACTTTGCGGCGTGTTTCAGGCTGGTCATCGGATGTAATGATAAAGACGGAAACCGGGATCAATCTCGGTTCACGGCGCAAATAGGCAAGGATTTCCGTTCCATCCACTCCAGGCATGTTGATATCAAGACATACAAATTTCGGCGTAAAGCCCGTTCCCAAAAGGGACATGGCAGCACCGGAACCATACGCCACTCGCGCTTTGAATCCCAGAACAGCAAGCATTTGATTGAGTGCATCGGCAGTGGAGCGATTATCGTCAATGATGAGCGCTTCGGCCATCTAGTCCTCCAAAATGATTGTGCCCATCACGGACACGTCATATCCTGTCAGTTGAGATACAGCTTCTCGAAAACGGCGCTCGGTCAACAGCCCGAAAAGAGGCGCGAGCAGGTCGCTTTCTGCAAATTGCTTCGGGATAACCAGGTCATATCGTTCCTGGAAGAGTGGAATAAAATCCAGATCTAATGCCTGCGCGGCAGCGGCAATTCCCAGCCCGCAATCCGCTCGACCGGAGGCCACGGCGGCTGCAACGCCGAGATGAGTATACTCTTCCTGATTGTAGCCGACAATCCACTCTCGGGGGATTGTCATCAATTTCAAATGATAGTCAAGCAGAACGCGCGTGCCCGCGCCGCGCTGCCGGTTCACAAAGCGGAGCTCGGACCTTTTGAGGTCTCCAAGGCCATGGATGCTTTTTGGGTTTCCCCGTTTAACGATCAGCCCCTGTTCGCGCCTTACCAGCGCCACCAGTTTGACCGGAACGGCGGGCATGTACTCGCGGATATAGGAAATATTGTATTCGCCCGATTCGGGGTTGAGCAAGTGCGAACCTGCCAGATGCGCCTCACCGCGACGAAGCGCAATCAACCCACCTTGGGAGCCCACATTGGCAGACGCAAGCCTGCGATCGTACTCAGCAAGGAACTGTGACATGAGATCAAGAGTGAGGTCATGCGAGCCAATGCAGAATATCGTTCTCTCGATCTCAGCTTTGCTTCGATATAGATGAACATTGACCTGTTCGCCCGCATCTACACCCTGTGTGCCACGCGGGATGAGGGCAAGTCCGTCCGCGTGTACCAGCGATGTAATGACTCCGGCCCCGCGTGATAAAGGTGCGGCGAGAAGTTTGTCGCCCACCTTTCCCAATGCAACTCGCACATAATCATCATCACCGGCGGGCGAAACGATCTTGCGAGTCAAGATTGCTGTTTCGGTCGGTAATTCCCGGGGTCGTCGCCCAAGCCAGTGCGCGATGAGTGGTTCGACGAATATATCAATCGTAAGTGCAGCAGAAACGGGATAACCGGGAACACCTACGATAGGTATCAGGTGCGAAGTATCAGGTGTCAGGTCAGCCGATTTTCGATTTTCGATTTTCGATTGACGATTGATGAGACCGAGGATTACGGGATGACCCGGTCGGACCGCAACTCCATGAACAAGCAGTGTTCCGAGTTTTTCGACTACTTTCGCGGAAAAATCCTCCGCTCCTGCGGAGGAACCTGCATTCAATAGAATCAAATCATGGGTCAGCGCAGCTCCTTGAACCCGTTCACAGATTGAATCAAAGTCATCTTTTGTGATCGGGTAACGCTTTGGCTCGCCACCCATCGATTTTATTTGTGCGGCCAGAACCAGCGAGTTGTACTCAAGGATGTCGCCTGCTTTCAGTTTGCTTCCTATCGGGACAAGTTCCGTTCCCGTTGGAAGGATCGCAACCCTGGGCTTACGTGCAACTTTGATTTCCTGATGCCCCGAGGCAGCAATTGCTCCCAAATCTGCAGGCTTCAAAACGTGACCTGCAGGCAGGACCAGTTGTGTTGCGACAATGTCCTCTCCCAACGGACGGACGTGACTCCATGGCGCAACAGAGGCGCGGATCCGAATGGATAACGGACGGCGAATCTCGTTTGTGATATTTCCCAATTCATCCAATGATTCAACATTCTCGATCGGAATTACTGCGTTCGCCCAATCGGGCAATGGATCGCCTGTATCCACATACTCCGCTTCCGGTCCAATTTGAAGCGTGACTGGTCTGGATGGCAGCGCGCCATTCGTTGTCAGAGCGCGGACAGCAAATCCGTCCATGGCTGAGGCGTGATAATGCGGGGAGGATATCTTCGCCCAGACCGGCTCGGCGGTGACGCGCCCCAGTGCATCTTCATCCAGAGAAATTGTTTCTGCGCCAAGCAGGCGCCACAAATCCGCATCTTGAAGAGCCTGTTTCAAACGCGCCTGTGCTTCGGGGAGAGGTATGTCGTGGAGGTAGACGGACATCATAAACCCCCACCCTTGCCCTCCCCCATAAAGGGGGAGGAATTAACTTGTTGTTTATTTCGACTTATTGTCCGAATCGAATCGCGTATTGATTCAAGCGCCATATGCAAATTCTTTTCAACGGTCTCTGTCTTAATTCTCAATACAGCAAGTCCCAATACTTCCAAGATTTCCTGTCTTGCCTGATCGGCTTCCTTTTGCGACTCATGGATAGTTCCATCCACTTCCACGACGAGACGATACGCTGAGCTATAAAAGTCCACTACAAAATATCCAACAGGTTGTTGGCGACGAAATTTGATGCCGTCTAGTTTCTTTCCGCGCAGGGCATCCCATAGGGTTTTCTCACCGACAGTTGGTTCTTTTCGAAACTCACGCGCAATTTCAATCATTTTGCGGCGAACCTTAGGAGAAACAACGATGCGTGGAAAGTCATTTTTCATATCAGTACTCGACTCCCTTCCCCGTCCATCGGGGAAGGGTTGGGGATGAGGTTTACATTACTCCATCCATCGCCGCGCCGAGGCGTTTCACGATCTCATCCACTTCCTCTTCATTGATCGAAAGCGGAGGTGAGAATGCAAGCGTATTGCCCAGCGGACGCGAGCGAAGTCCACGCTCCTGGGCTGCTTTGAAGATTTTCATGGCCATGGCTGCGTCGGCAGCTTTGGTCTCTTTGTTCGAGACGATCTCCACACCATAGACCATACCCAAACCGCGCACATCTCCCACAAATGGGAATTCCTTCAGAGCCTGCAATCCTTCAAACAGACGTTTCCCGAGTTCACGGGCGCGCTTGGGATATTCCTCGCGTTCCATGATTTCAATGTTTTTCAGGCCAACAGCACAGGCCATGGCATGCCCTGAATAGGTGAAACCATGCATATATGATTCGGTATCCGGGGCGGACTCCATCGTTGCGCGAATTTCATCCGAGATCTGGATGCCACCCAGTTGAGCGTATCCACTCGTGATGGCTTTTGCGAAGGAAACGATATCAGGTTTCACATTCCAATGTTTGAGCGCGAACCATTCTCCCGTGCGTCCAAAGCCTGTGATGACTTCGTCTGCAATAAACAAGACTCCATACTTATCACAGATGGCACGCACGAGCGGGAAATAATCATCCGGGGGCACGATCACGCCGCCAACGCCCATGACAGGTTCTGCAATGAACGCAGCGACCGTATCGGCACCTTCGCGCAGGATCGCTTCTTCCAACGCACGCGCCGCGGCCTGACCGATCGTCTCGCCCGTTTTCAGCTCGCCTTCAAAGCGATACGGATTCGGCGCAGGGATGTGGATAAATCCATCCACGGCAGGGCCAAACATCGTCTGATATTTTTCCAGGCCTGTCGCGAATGTTGCCGCCAGAGTCACACCGTGATACGAACCTTTGCGTGCAACGACCTTATATTTGCCCGGCTTTCCCTTGCGCTTCCAGTAATACCGGGCAGTCTTGAACGCAGAATCGTTTGACTCCGATCCGCCTGAAGTGAACATGGTGGTATTCAAGCCTTCGTAGGCGAAGCCCGCCAGTTTATCAGCGAGTTGTATGGAAGGGAGATTCGTCATCCCGGAAAAACCAGAGGTAAAGGCCAGTTTCTTCATCTGGTCGTATGCCACTTTCGCAAGTTCTTCTCTTCCATATCCTACGTTGACGTTCCACAATCCAGCCATTCCATCCAGGATTTTTTGTCCATCGGTGGTATATAACCAGACACCCTCCCCACGCTCGATCACCAATGGATTGGCGTGAGATTTTGGATGGTACGTCGGATGCAACTGCTTATGATCTTTTTCAATCCAGGATGCTGTATCTGTTGTCATGTTTTCTCCTTTGTTTACCCGGTGGTCGAGTAGCCTTGAGCGTTCTTCGCGAAAGGAATATCGAGACCACCACTAACAAGTTTATGTTTGGTCGCCATAGGTGGTCTCGATACTGGCTCGCACCGTCCTGAGGTGCGGTGTCAGGAAAAATCACTCACCCTACTCGACCACCGCATATAACCTTATCCCAACACTTCCACATCATGCGGACCTGACTCTTTGAGTCCTGCGCCCGTCATCCGCACAAAGATCGCTTTCTGCTGGAGCTCTTCGATCGTGTGCGCACCGCTATAACTCATGCCCGACTGCAAGCCACCGACCAACTGCGTCAATACTTCGCGGGCGCGTCCCCGATACGGGACAGCCGCTTCCACGCCCTCTGCCACATAATCTTCGACCTCTTCCTGGGTTAAGTCATTACCTTCGCGCTTGTTGCGTTCGATGTTCGCATCGCGCGAAGCCATACCGCGCGATGCCTTATAGCGATGACCTCTGCGCGTCATGACCAGCCCAGGGCTTTCGTCTGTGCCTGCCAACATGCTGCCGATCATCACGGTTTGCGCACCTGCTGCAACCGCTTTTGCCATATCGCCAGGCTGGCGGATCCCTCCATCCGCAATAATGGGAACTCCATACGCACGCGCTGCCTCTGAACATTCGATCACCGCGGTCAACTGCGGAACACCAGATCCTGCGACGATCCTCGTGATACAGATCGACCCCGGTCCAACACCGACTTTCACCGCGTCCGCGCCGGCATCGATTAATCTTTTTGTTCCATCAGCGGTCGCGACATTCCCAGCAATGACTTGTGCATCGGGGTGATGCCTGCGAATATTATTGATCATCTCGATTTCAAGGTGCGAATCGCCATGAGCAATATCCACGACAATACAATCCGCGCCCGCTTCCAGCACAGCCTCGACCCGCCGCATTTCCTTATCACGAACACCTACCGCGGCGCCAACCGATAGACGTCCCCTGGAGTCCTTGGTGGCTTTCGGGAACTGCGTGATCTTCATGATGTCCTTCAACGTCACGAGTCCAGCTACTCTGCCGTTTCCGTCCACCAGAGGCAGTTTCTCAACACGATATTCATGCAAGAGTCGCTCGGCTTCCTTCAAGGTCGTATCCAGTGCGGCCGTGTGAACGGGTTTCGACATGATTGCTGTGACCGGCTTGCTATCGTCGTCTTCAAATAACAGATCACGCGTTGAAACAATTCCGATCAGCGCATCTTTTTTATCGAGAATTAGGATTCCACCGGTACCTGTTTCGACCACAACGCGTTTTACATCACCGACGGTATGCGCCTCGGTCATCGTAATGGGTTTATCGACGATGTATGACTCCGCTTTTTTCACACGCCCAATCTGGCGCGCCTGTTCGGCAATCGTCATGAAACGGTGGATCATTCCTATCCCACCTTCGCGTGCCATGGTAATCGCCATCTCGCTCTCGGTCACAACGTCCATGTTGGCGGAAACAATTGGCATCTGTAACGCGATCTTTTTCGTCAGACAAGAACTGGTGGAAAGGATGCGTCTCGAATCTACATCAGAATACTGCGGCACCAACAGAACATCATCATAGGTCAAAGCAGTTTCAGGCAGAATTTTCATGGATACTCCTCTTGATTCGGGTCGCCCGAATTATAATGCTTGATGATGACTCTTCACGCCCTTTCGCCGCTTGATGGACGCTATGCAAATGAGACCGCACCCCTCCGGGATTTCTTCTCAGAATTTGCCTATCTCCGTATCCGCACCCGCCTCGAACTGGATTTTTTATCAGCTCTGTCTAAAACGGGCCTTTTTCGGCATCTGAGCAGGTCGGACTGGCAATCCGACCTACAGACCTTTACCGAGGGCGATGCAAAGAAAATCCAGGGACATGAAAAAACCACGCGGCATGATGTCAAAGCGATCGAATACTTTCTGCGTGAAAAGCTGCCCGCTGAACTTCATCAATACATCCATTTTGGTCTCACATCTGAGGATACTAATAATATCGCGCAAGCCATCGCATTAAGAGACTCGCGCGATCAAGTTCTACTCCCAGCCATCGACAATCTTATTTCAGTGCTGCTTGAGTTTGCCGGGAAATACCGCGCGCTGCCTCTCCTGGCGCGGACTCACGGTCAGCCGGCGGTGACGACAACGCTGGGGAAAGAGATCGCCGTCTATCTGGCGCGGTTGGTCACATGTCGGGAGGAAATCTCCAATCATAAATTTGAAGCCAAGTTGACCGGAGCAGTTGGAAACTTCAACGCACTGCAAGCCGCGGCGCCACAGATTGACTGGGTTTCATTCAGCACCGGATTCATCGAGAGTCAGAATCTCCAGCCCAACCTTGTCACCACGCAAATCCTCCCCTACGACAACTGGATCCGTTACTTTGACTCCATCAAACTGACCAACGCCATCCTTACCGATTACGCACAGGATATTTGGCGATATATCAGCGACGGCATTCTTAGACAGAAGGTTGTCGAAGGTGAAGTCGGTTCTTCCACGATGCCCCAGAAAGTGAATCCGATTGACTTTGAAAACGCGGAGGGCAACCTCGGAATCGCGAACGCACTTCTCGCCCATTACGGACAGAAGTTGCCGATCTCCCGATTACAGCGTGATCTCTCTGACTCAACTGTAAGAAGGACATTTGGAGTCGCGCTGGGGCATTCACTTCTGGCCTGGAAAAACATCGCGCGCGGTATGTCACGCGTCGATGCAGATGAAGCGAAGATCAAAAGAGAGTTGGATGAACACTGGGAAGTCATCAGCGAGGGAGCGCAAATGATTCTCCGGGCCGCGGGGCGAAGCGATGCGTACGAGTCGCTTAAGTCGCAGACGCGGGGACGTATTTTGGACGAGAGCAGCTACCGGCTTTGGGTGCAAGCGCTGGATGTCGATGAGAAAACGCGAATCCGCTTACAATCCCTGTCACCAGAGTCATATATCGGCCTGGCAATCCAAATAACAGATTCCGTCATTGCGAGGAGTGAAACGACAAAGCAATCTCCTGGTTAATCGGAGATTGCTTTGGTATAGCGCCCTCGCAATGACAGGAAAGTAAGAGGAGGTCTCATGACAGTCACAGCAGTGATCGGCACACAATGGGGCGATGAAGGCAAAGGCAAGGCCGTGGATTTTCTCGCGGAGAGCATGGACTACGTGGCGCGTTTTAACGGTGGAAATAACGCCGGGCATACGGTGATCAATGAGTTTGGCACCTTCAAGATCCATCTTGTGCCGTCCGGGCTCTTTGCGCCCAACACGGTGGGATTGATCGGCGGCGGAGTGGTCATCGACCCTGCGGTATTAGTCGAGGAAATTGATTTATTGAATAAAGTTGGTGCCGGCATAGAAGGACGATTGTGGATCTCGCCGCGTGCACATCTCATCATGCCGTATCACAAAATCCTGGATGGATTGTATGAAGAGGCAAAAGGCGCCGGAGCAACCGGAACAACCCGCCGCGGCATAGGTCCTGTTTACGCGGACAAGGTCAGCTATAACGGAATCCGCTGGAGCGATTTTGGGAGCAATGTTTTCGAGTCGCGATTGCAGGTGCAAGTGGAATTGAAAAATAAGATCATGGTTGCCCTGGGTGGCGCGGCGTTGAAGTACGAAGTCATCCGCGATACATATCGTGACTATTATTCAAATTTGAAACCGTACATTCGTGAACTTTTTTCAATCGTGCAGGACGGATTGAAAGCGAATAAGAACTTCCTGCTCGAACAAGCGATGGGCACATTCCTGGATACTGATTGGGGAACCTATCCCTTTGTGACCGCTTCAACCACGATTCCCTCCGCCGCCTCCGCGGGTCTCGGAATCCCGCCGAAGTACATCACCAACGTGATCGGCGTGACGAAGGCATATACCACCCGCGTCGGTGCTGGTCCACTACCTACAGAGATCCATTCTCAAGAAAGTGCCGCTTTCGAGAAATTTGGCGAAGTCGCCGCGACGACCGGGCGCACCCGTCGAGTCGGCTGGCTGGATCTGGAGATTGTCAGGACTGCCGTACAACTAAGTGCTGTTACCGAACTATGTTTGACGAAGCTGGATGTGCTCAGCAGCCTGGAGGAAATTAAAGTCTGCACACATTATGAAATGAACGGTCACACGGTCCGCTACGCAGATGTAGATGCCTATGGATTGGATGAGGTTGAGACTATTTACGAAACTGTCCCCGGCTGGGATGAATATATCAGTGAGGCTCGCACCTTTGAGGAGCTGCCGGCGAAAGCTCAAAACTATGTCAAGCTTATCGAAGATGCGACAGGCATCCCTGTGAAGTGGATCGGAGTGGGTCCAGAACGAGATGCAACAATTCGAAGATAGAAGGTAAACAGGCAAATGAGAAAAATCGAGTCCCCGCCTTTGTGACGAGGACTTTCGTTTTGATTCATGGAACGATATCGATTGCGCAGGAGCAAGACGATTTTGGGTACGTAACAGCCTGTATTGAAAATCGTACCTTATTTTGGGTGGACACCTGTCTGCCCAGGCAAGTTCGGCCAATCAAAAACCAAATATATTGGAGGTAGAAATGAACATCATCTTATGGATCATCTTCGGCGCTATCGCTGGATGGATCGCCAGTATGCTGATGGGCACGAACGCCCAGATGGGTGCCATCGCCAATATTATTGTCGGTATTATCGGCGCTGTGATCGGTGGCTACCTGATGAACGCCTTTGGCGCCCCGGGTGTCACCGGCTTCAATCTGACGAGCCTCGTGGTTGCCACACTGGGCGCGGTTGTTCTGCTCTTCATTATCCGTCTGTTCCGTCGAACGTGATCGTGGCAGGGGCAACCTAAAAAAGATAACCAGGACGAAAACCATCTCCCACATTCATTTGGGAGGTGGTTTTCTATGTATGGCAATTGTATTTCCCTGGAGTTGAGTATTGCATGGTTATAATCAGACTATGCCAAAGCTGATCATCCTCTCATCAGATAAAGACGAATACCAGCAGTTGATCGAATCTGCCAGATTACCAGACCTTGAGATCCAGAATGAACCCGCGCAGGCCGACATCGCGCTTGGCGAGCCGAAAGCCATCCGGGATGCGCTTCCGCTTCTTTCCAGGCTGAGGTGGGTCCAGTCCATCTACGCGGGAGTCGAGCCCCTGGTGGATCCGGCACAACGCCGCAATTATGTCCTCACCAACGCCCGGGGTGTCTTCGGCGAGTGGATGTCAGAATATGTTTTTGGATACTTGCTTTTTCTCGAAAAGAAGATGCTGGACCGAATCGCAGCGCAACAATCCAAAGAATGGAAACGGGATGAATCGGGTACATTACGCGGCAAGACCATTGGCTTGCTCGGTGTCGGATCCATTGGTACACATCTGGCAGGGACCGCGAAACATTTTGGGATGACTGTAAAAGGGTTTACGCTCACGAGTGAGACAAGTACGCAAGTCGACCAGTATTATCATGGAAATGATCTGTTGGAGTTTGCCGAGGGCCTGGATTATCTGGTCAGCGTTTTACCGAGAACGACAGAGACAAACAAACTGGTGGATGAAGCGTTCCTGAATGCGTTGCCAAATCAGGCCGTGTTCGTGAACGTTGGACGCGGCAACTCGGTGGACGAAGCTGCGCTGGCTAACGCGTTGAATGAAGGCAAGCTGGCCGCGGCCGTATTGGATGTCTTTGCACAGGAACCTGTCCCTGTTGACCATCCATTCTGGAATACGCCGAACTTGTACATGACGTATCACACGTCCGCCATCAGTTACCCCGAAG
>JBGPNQ010000082.1:0-16682 GCA_041487615.1 Anaerolineae bacterium | reverse complement strand
ATCTTCGGATTGAGCTTCAGCAGAGCTTCAACCGTCGTACCAAATTTGTTCGCTATGATGCGCAGCGTATCGCCTCTTTGAACCATATAGGTTGTCACTCCAGCGGGGATGCTGATCGCCTGTCCAACGTAGATCAGGTTGGCGTTACTGATATTTGGATTGAGCTTGAGGATCGTCTCGACCGTAGTGCCGAATCGGGCGGCAATGATTCTCAGGGTATCACCCCTTACCACATAGTAGGTTTGTCCGCTGGCGGGCGGTGGGGGTGGCGGATTCCCGGGAGCCACTGCGTAAATGTTCAAGCGCTGGCCCTCATAGATCAAGTTGACATTCGTGATGCTCCGATTGTTAGCCATGATGTTTTCCACGGTCGATTGGAATCGAATTGCCAAACCCTTTAGGGTGTCGCCGCGTGCCACAATATAAATCACATAGCCACCATCCGTGCCAAGGACCGTACCCGGCAAAAGCAGATTCTGTCCCGGATAGATCAGATTGCCATTTCCGATCTCGGGGTTTGCCCTCTGCAAAGCAGAGACTGTGGTACCGCAGCGGTCGGCGATCTTGCGCAATGTGTCACCGCTGACAACAGTCACGCTGGTGCCACATCCGGCGGCGAATGCTGCGCTCGCTGCGCTCGTAGTTGCGAACATGCCGAGCAGCATTGCCATAATCACAAATGATTGAATAAGCTTTTTGTTCATCGAAACCTCCATTTCGTTTACATCACGTAGGATGTAATTGGATGTGAAAAAGTTCCGTGAAACTGCCCGCCTGGTACTAAATTCCTACTCCTTCAGATCTTAAGCAACTCATCAGGCAGCGCGAGAGTCGTTATGTCCAGAAATAGGAAACCGGGAAAGTGGATTATACTTACGAAAAATCTTCAGTCCACACAGAGGGGGTTTGTGTCGCACTGATACCAACATTCGGAGAATGAAATGGACACAATCATCGAAAGTATCTCAGCACTCGAAATTCTGGATTCGCGGGGAAATCCGACCGTCGAAGTGGAAGTTACGCTGGCCGACGGCTCGTGGGGACGCGCGGCGGTGCCATCTGGAGCATCCACGGGCGTGCATGAAGCGCTCGAACTGCGCGATGGCGATAAGAAGCGCTATCTTGGCAAGGGTGTATCGCAGGCGGTTGCCAACGTCAACGGCGTGATCTCAGAGACCCTCTTTGGCTGGGACGCGGCGGAACAGAAGACCATCGATGCCGAACTGCTCGCACTCGACGGAACGCCGAATAAATCCAAACTCGGCGCGAACGCAATTTTGGGCGTCAGTCTGGCAGTTGCAAAAGCTGCGGCAAATTCGTTTGGTCTGCCCCTCTACCGCTATCTTGGTGGCGTATACGCGCACGTTTTGCCAGTACCGATGATGAACATCCTGAACGGTGGCGCGCATACAGCCTGGCAATCCACCGACATGCAGGAATTCATGGTCATGCCGTTCGGCGCTCCGACCTTTGCGGAAGGTGTGCGCTGGGGTGCAGAGATCTATCACGCTTTGAAATCTGTATTGAAGGAAAAGGGATACGTAACCCTGGTCGGCGATGAAGGTGGATATGCGCCCGGATTGAAAGCCAATAACGAGGCCATCGAAGTCATTCTCACCGCCATCGAAAAGGCTGGTTTCAAAGCGGGTCGCGGACAGGATGTTGCAATTGCGCTCGACCCCGCAGCGTCCGAACTCTATGAAGAAGATACCAAGACCTATAACTTGCGCAAAGAAGGCAAAAAGCTGACCGGCGAACAGATGGTTGAATTCTGGGGCAAATGGATCAAAGATTATCCCATCGTTTCGATTGAAGATGGCCTTGCCCAGGATGACTGGTCGTCATGGCAGTTGATGACCAAGCAAATGGGCGATCAGATCCAGATCGTCGGCGATGATCTTCTTGTGACCAATCCTGAGCGCGTTCGCCGCGGTATTCAGGATAAGACTTGCAATGCCCTTTTGGTAAAGCTAAATCAGATTGGCTCCTTGACCGAAACCATCGAGGCCGTGGATATGTGCCACCGCGCCGGATGGCGTGCGGTCACTTCACATCGCTCTGGCGAAACGGAAGACGCGACCATCGCCGATCTAGCGGTGGCGCTCAACACCGGTCAGATCAAGACGGGTGCTCCTGCCCGTTCCGACCGCGTGGCGAAATATAACCAGTTGATCCGCATCGAAGCGGAACTGGGGGATACAGCGAAGTATGCAGGTTGGGATGCGCTGAAATAAGCGAGTGTCATTGCGAGGAGGAGCGTAGCGACGACGAAGCAATCTCATGTTTGCAGGTTACTTGGGATTGCTTCGTCGCTTCGCTCCTCGCAATGACGTACTAATAAGTGGCAGGGAACCATGTCCGATCAAGAAGATATCAAAAGATACTTTGCAAATCGACAAAAGGAAATTGACGGGGCGGCGTTATATCGAGTTTTAGCTGAGACAGAAAAACAACCGCAAATGGCTGAGGTGTATGGCAAGCTGGCGGCGAGCGAAGAGAAACATGCTGCAGCGTGGGAGAAGAAATTGAGTGACCTCAAAGTTTCGCTTGCCCCGCGAAAACCAACCTGGCGCGCCGCAAGCATGATCTGGCTGGCCAAGCGCTTCGGTCCGCAATTTGTTTTGCCAACGATTACAAGCAATGAAAAGGCGGACAGCCAGGCGTATGATGGTCAACCTGACTCAGAGGCGCAGGAATTTTCACTTGAGGAAAAATCACACTCGCGTTTGCTCTCGATGGCTTCTCAATCAACTGGTGGACTCTCCGGCGGTTCGGTCGCACAATTGGAAGGGCGTCACAAAGCCGGCGGCGGAAACGCCTTGCGCGCAGCAGTACTTGGCGCCAACGATGGCCTTGTCTCCATTTTGAGCCTCACGATGGGCGTGGCAGGCGCGACGAATTCCCGACCCGCTATATTGATCGCTGGTCTGGCGGGAGTTCTGGCAGGCGCAGGTTCCATGGCACTGGGCGAATGGCTCTCGGTGCAAAGTTCGCGCGAGCTTTATGAACATCAGATCAAGATCGAAGCGGAAGAGATCGCAGCAAATCCTGAGGAGGAACAGGAAGAGCTTGCACTGATCTATCAATCCAAAGGCTTGCCTGAAGCCCGCGCAAAAGAGATGGCATCCCATATGATGGCTGATAAAGCCAACATCCTCGATACACTTGCGCGTGAAGAACTGGGCATCGATCCTGAAGAACTGGGAGGCTCACCGTATGAAGCCGCGGTCACATCCTTCTTCCTCTTCGCGTTCGGGGCTTTCTTCCCAATTCTCCCTTATCTCATCTGGAGCGGAACAACAGCCATCATTCTCAGCCTGGTCATCAGCGCGATTGGCTTGTTCATCATCGGTGCAGCAATTACGTTGATGACAGGCAAGAGCATTTGGTTCTCTGGAACGCGTCAGGTATTGGTGGGCATTGCTGCCGCGGCCCTGACGTTTGGTATTGGTAAATTGATTGGCGTATCTGTAGGATAAAAATCATCCTGTAAGAAAACGTCCCGGAGATTTGAAACCTTCGGGACGTTTTGCTAAATCTTATTAGCGTATTTATCCGCAAACAATGCGGGCTGTCCACCTGTGTGCCAGAATAGGACTGTTTCATCCTTCCTGAAAAAACCCTTGCGGATGAGATCGATCATCCCAGCCGCCGCACGTCCCGTATAAACGGGATCCAATAATAGACCTTCATACTTCGCAAACAACCGGACTGCCTCGCGCTCCGCGTCGGTCAACACGCCGTAGCCTGCTCCACAGTAATCGGCATTTGCGGACACCTCGGCAGGAGTGAAATCGATCCGTTCCCCCAACTTTTCACTTGCATCCGAAGCCAGCTTCGAAACTTGGGTCTTCAACCATTCCTCTGATTCATCGATACTGATACCCAACACTTTGCCTTTATATCCAAATACGCGTTGACCCAATACCAGTCCGGCATGTGTGCCACCTGAAGAAGTGCCGAATACCATCCAATCCGCGCTGACATTCTGCTTGATAAATTCTTCAACAGCAAATGTGTATCCCAACGCGCCTGTCGGACTCGATCCGCCATACGGGACGAGATACGGTTTCTTCCCGTCTCCAGCTGCATGCTCCAACGTCTCCTGCAAAATTCGGTCGCGGTCTTTGCGATCCGGGACGGCGATAATCTTCGCGCCGAACAATTCATCGAGCAACAGATTGGCCGAAGGTTGCTCAGGCATTTCGCCTGTCAATACCAATATACATTCCAGGCCAAACCGCGCTGCTGCAGCCGCCGTCTGACGACAATGATTGGATTGCATCGCGCCGCCGGAGATCAACGTTCTAGCGCCTTGGTCCAGTGCCTCGGCGACAAGAAATTCCAGTTTGCGAGTCTTGTTGCCGCCGAAGGCAAGTCCTGTTTGGTCGTCGCGCTTGATCAGTAGATGAGGTCCGCCCAAGGCTCCGGAAAGACGCGGGAGTTCTTCAATCGGTGTGGGAAGATGGGCAAAGTGAAGTCGGGAGATTTGATTCATGAGAATTCCTTGTTATTGTCCTACCCGGTGGTCGAGTAGTTCCGAGCGAAGCGAGGGACGTATCGAGACCACCCGTTTATAAGAGTATTTCTGTCAAGTGGTGGTCTCGATACACTCGCAAAAAGCGCTCGCTTCTCGACCACCGGAGTTACTTTGAAATTACGCGCCCAGTGATTGCTTCCTCCTTGCTTTTCCTCGCGAACGCATTACATCCAATATGCGCGGGATGATCTCTGAATACATCTTATACCAAAGCGGACTGGGCGCGAAGTCCCATGCGCCCAGGGTTCGCACAACTTGTCCACCCAAGCCTTCCTTGAAGCGATACACACCCCACATCGAATCACTTTCATCGAACACTTCAGGTGCTCCCCACAGATCGTAAACATTGCAACCCTTTGCTTTTGCACGTTTCATCGCTTCCCACTGCAAAAGATAGGTCGGCATTTTTTCACGATGCGCGGTATGGGACATTCCATACACATAATATGCGCGCCCTGCAAAATAAAAGACGAAAATCGCGGCGACAGGTTCGTTATCAACGTCGGCGATGAGAGGCTCGGCAAAAGGTAAGTGGTCCCACGGTGATGCTGCGCGATAAGTGTTAAGTGAAGATTGCAGATTAGAGGCCGGAGAATTAGTGGATTGGAGATTGGAGACTAGAGACTGTGCATTTGCCATAAAGGTTTCCCAAACTGTCCGGTAATATCCTTCATCTCGAATCACAAAACCATCGCGTACGGAAGTTTCTGCATACATCTTGTACAGCATAGGCAAATCTTCTCCCATACCTACGCGCAGAGTGACGCCCTTCTTTTCAGCGAGCCTAATGTTGTAGCGCGTCTTCTGTTTCATACGCGCTAACATTTCTTCCTCTGATGGACTCAAATCAGTGAGTACTGTATTTTTGAACTGGATCTGATCCGACGAATATTCCCATCCCGTGCGCTTCAATATGGACACCACTGCCTGCCCATTGTGATCAGTAACATCTTCGTCACTTGAAGGAATTCCTATTCCGAGCACTACATCAGGATCCATCTTCAGGAAAATCGCGCCCTGCTTCTTCGCAAAGGACTGCAGATCATTGAGCACACGACTTCGCAAAGGCTCATTTGTCCAATCCAACAGTGGACCCTTCGGCGAATATAAGATGGATAATCGCGCGGCAAATCCGGTGCGGAGGAGTTGGCGTTTGAGGATCAAAGCAGCAGCAGATGGTTGAAAGGCGAAAGAAGGAAGGCGGCTAAGATCTTCTTCTTCCTTCATCTTTCCTTCGTAATCCCAAACCAGATAAATGGGCTGCCACCCATACTTCGCCTTCACCTGCCCCCATTCATAGGTTTGGAGGAAGTGAGAGTTTGGAAGATTAGCGATTAGTGAATTCCAAATATTACTTTCCACTTTCTATTCCCTATTGCCCATGAATCGCAAATACGCCCAATACAACAACGGATTATAGACTCGATCCATCGCCTGCATAGCGAGCTTGAGTTCACCGCCAAATCCACGTTTGAAGCGGTAGACGCCCCACAAGCCATCATGGCGGGATTCGAAATTAGCTTCGAGTGTGGTTTCATCTTCGTCGGGCACTCCCCAGAGATCGTATTCTTCACAGCCGCGGGCTTTCGCCCATTTCATCGCTTCCCATTGCAGAAGGTACGTTGGCATGCGGTTTCGTTCCTCATCAGTGGAGGCGCCATACAGGTAATACACACGATTCCCAGTGCGAGCGACGAACAATGCGGCGAGAGGTCGGCCATCATATTCCGCGACGAGGATTTCGCACAGTTGCTTTGGATGCATTAATTCGTAGGCACATTTGTAATACTCAAATGCATGGACTCCAAACCCGTCGCGCCCGGCTGTGAGCAGCATCATTTGATGAAACGCGCCAAGATCATCCCAGGCGCGGATGGTTACTCCTTTTTTCTCCGCAAGGCGAATGTTGTAACGCGTCTTCTGTTTCATGCGCGCAAGGATTTCTTCTTCCCTTCCTGAAATATCAATAATAATTGTGCGAGGAGGTTGGATGTTATGAGGACTCACCCTCACCCCTAACCCCTCTCCCCTGGGGAGAGGAGAATCATTCCAGAGATCAGGTTCCAGTTTTAAGAAAATAGCATGGTTCTGTTTGCAGATGGCATCTATTTCATGCCACAGCTCACTGCTAAGTACTGACTGCTGAAAAATAATAGCCGACTTTGGAATATAGCCAATTGTGAAACCGAGAGCCAATTTGCGAAACAGGATTTGTACACCGACTTCAGCACTGACTATGCGGACAGGCTTCCAGCCAAAGGCAGATTTCAACTCGCCCCATTCACCTGTCTGCAATAAATGTGGATTCGGATGATTTTGTAAATATCGATTCCATTCGGCGAGGGGTACGATGGGCATAAGTTGATTACCGCATCCAATCAATCACTTCTTTCAAACCATCCACCAACGAAACCTCGGCGCGGAACCCCATCACTTCTGCGGCCTTTTGAGGGCTTCCCACCGAGCGGTATATATCGCCCGGGCGCGGTGTAGTAAATGTATGCGCCGGTGCATTGGGCAGCAATTCATACATCACATCCAGCAGATCCAATAAGCGCGTTTCAACGCCTGTGCAAATATTGAAAATCTTTCCTGCCGCATTCGGATGTTCCGAGGCAATCAAGTTTGCGCGCACAATATCACGCACGTTGATCAGGTCCCGAGTCTGACCGCCATCACCGAACACGGTCACAGGTTTGTTATCCAACAAGCGCCGCGCGAAAATCGGTACAGCGGCCGCATACATCGAATCGGGGCGTTGGCGCGGTCCATAGACGTTGAAGTAACGTAATGCCACCACGTCAAAACCAAGTGCGCCGGTAAACAACTCGGCATACATTTCATTGACTCTCTTCGAAACGGCATAGGGCGACTTCGGCTGGAGCGGCGTTTCCTCCGCCAGGGGCAGCGCGTCCGACTCGCCATAGACTGCTGCACTCGAAGCAACCACCGCCCGGCTGACTCCTGCCCTGCGCGCCCCATCAAACAATAACGATGTGCCCGAGATATTTACATCAAAACAGTTTTGTGGTTCATCCATGGATTGTGGAACGGAAACAAAGGCCCCTTCGTGGAAAATGATATTAACGCCGCGCACAGCCTCTCCGACGCGTGCCGCGTCCCGCAGGTCTCCCTCAAGGACTTCGAGCTGATTCCCATTAAATCGCTGCGTCAAGCCCTCCAGGTTTTCGCGTTTCCCCGTGCTGAAATTATCCAGCACGCGGACCTGTCCCCCCTGCTCGAGCAAAGCCTGGACAATATGCGAGCCGATAAAACCGGCGCCGCCTGTAACAAGATACCTCATCCTATCTCCCCGTCCGTCGAAGGACAGTACTGATCGTGCGTAGAACAATGGCAAAGTCCATCGCAAGCGTGCGATGTTTGATGTAATAGAGATCATATTCCAGTTTGACAACTGTTTCCGTCACACTGGCAACATAACCGTAGTTGATCTGTGCCCAACCCGTCAGACCTGGTTTTACCAGCAGGCGAGCCCGATAGAATGGAATTTGTTTCTGATATTCGTTCACCAACCCAGGCCGCTCCGCCCGTGGACCTACAAGACTCATTTCACCCCGCAATACTGATAAAAATTGGGGTAGTTCGTCGAGACGGGTGCGACGCAGGAAATTCCCAACGCGTGTCACACGCGGATCATTTTCTGTTGTAATGCTTCCAATCCCATCCATATCGGTATCTGTACGCATGGAACGGAACTTATAGATCTTGAATCGAATGCCACCTTTTCCCAGGCGGTCCTGAGAATAAAATATCGGGGAGCCCGAATCGATCCAAATGGCAAATGAAATAAAGGGGAGCAGGATGATGAAAATGATCAGTCCCAGCAAACTGCCCAGGATATCCAATAGACGCTTGGATAACAGATAAATCCCGCTGACATGTAACTCATCCACGAATGAGCGGATGATCCAGTCCGATTCGAGGTGGTGAACGGGCACACGACTCGTCATTTCCTCGTACAGGAGCGGCATTCGCGTCACATCCACGCCTCGCTCCTGGGCATCCAAAATGGTCTGGAATGCCGCGCCTTTTATCTCACCGTTGATTGCGACAACAACGTCCGAAACGTGATACACATCGATGAGGTTTAATAAGTGAGATGTTGTTCCGAGCACAGGAACGCCGTGAAATACCTTCCCGGCTTTTTGCCTATCATCGTCCACCAAGCCAATGATCGTGAACGATCGTGGTGCCAGCGTTCGATAGAGCTCGGCTATGGTTTGGCCTGCTTTTCCAGCACCCACGAGAAGAACACGCCGACGTTGGCCGGTTGATTTATACAGGCGTATAAAGGCCATGCGCCAGGCCAGGGTCAAAATCGAAGCAAAGAGCAGGAATGCCCCCACGCCGATACGCGGTAGATTTGTGTCCTGTTTTACGATAAAGACCAGTGAGTATACGGCAATGCCCAAAAATGCTGCAACCGCTATGCCGCGGGTTGTTTTGCGGCCGCTGCTTGCTATATGAGGTTCATATAATTCAACAAGCAACAATATCCAGGCGATCGGCAGGAGATAAAACCAATATTGCACACCGATGTTGCTGGATGCCGCAGCCTGTATTTGTGCCCTGCCGGGGGAAACCCCTTTGGCCATCAGGTCGGCGATTGTTACATAGAGGTTCCACTGTCTCCACGCAAACAGCGCAGCAAAAACCGAGGCAACTGCCATCAACAAATCACCCATGAATAGTACAGAACGATACTCATTGGGCCGCAGGCGCAGCGGGGTAGTGCGGATGTTATCAGCCATTCCTAGTTTTTACTCGATGTGAGCATACTCCACAAAAATCCACTGCCCCAGGCGATGTGCATGGCAGTTATTGCCAGTGGCAAGCCGGGCAACAGAAATGGTTTACGTTGTCGGATTGCAGCGTGCACGCCAGCCACCAGAAGCACGGAAAAATAGATGGCAAGTTCTCCAATCAATACCCATGCAAAAAGCGGCAAAAATATGGAAAGCAGGATAAGTCCCATAAGGCTCAAGATAAACAGTGGAGGTAAGGCCTGTCTCCAGCGCAGGGTATCGGGAAAGCGTCGCAGCATTCGCCATTTCCAGAATCCGTAACGCCAATATTGACGAATCAGTTCCAGAAAAGTGGAGCGTGCAAAATACATGGATCGGATCGAAGGATCCAGCCAAACCCGTCCGTTTGCCTTTCGAATACGGGCGTTGAATTCGTAATCTTCATTCGTCAATAAGGACTCGTTGTACGCGCCGATCTTCTCGATCAATGTCCGGCGATACGAGCCAAACGGAACCGTGTCTACTTCGGAGGCGGAAGCAGCGAGACGATACAGCGCATCCCCCACCCCAAGCGGATGAGAGGCAGCCACAGCGATGGATTTTGCGATCCAGGTTTGCGCGCCAGGATGAATCTCCCACACACCACCGACGTTGTCACCACGGCCCGCCTTGTGGGCACTAACGCAATTCGCCACGTAATCAGGATACGGCCTGGAATGTGCATCGAGGCGAACGATGATCTCCCCGCGCGAAGCCTCGATGGCGCGATTCAAACCGGAGGGTATGTTGCGAAGGGGATTATCCACCAGATGAACCTCTAGGTCGGGAAAATCCTCTTGAAACGTGGCTATTGCCTGGCGCGTGCCATCCGTGGACATGCCATCGGCAACGACCACCTCCATCCCGGCGCGCGGAAACGTTTGAGAACGTAATGCCTCCAGCAACAGGCGAATGGTGGATTGCTCGTTATAACAGGGAACGATTATGGAAACTTTCGGTGGCATCTTTTCTTTACGATCTACAATGATAATCGTAAATCGTAATCTTTGAAGTTACGAAGTGCCGCATTGTTTACTAACTTGTATTTGATTTACAGCCTGTGCATCATGTAAAAAATTAAATTACGGACGAGACAAGCGGTAATTGCCCGCGAGCGGCAGATGGATCACAACCGTTGTCCCATGCCCCACCTCACTGCGGACGCTAATTCTACCACCATGCGCATCCACAATTTCCTTGACGATTGCCAGCCCCAGCCCGGCGCCATGACCTTCGCCCCCCGCTCTCGACGCATCGACTTGATAGAAGCGGTCAAAGAGACGTGGCAACGCTTCTTTTGGGATGCCGATTCCTGAATCCATTATGGATATTTCCATCTCAGCCCCGGCGTTCGCGGCAGAAAGTGCCACCTGTCCCCCGGCCGAAGTGAACTTTAGTGCATTGTCGACCAAATTCGTGAAGACTTGCGCAAGCCTGTCTCCATCACCGACCAGGGTCGATAAGGAATCAGGGACGTTCGATCGCAGATCAATGCCAGCTTTTTGTGCCTGTGGTGTGAATCTCTCGACGATGTTTTGCAGCAATGCCTTTACATCCACCACGGACATTTTCAAATCAGCAGTGCCGGCCTCGAGTCGAGCCAGGTCAAGCAGATTTAGCGCAATGCGATGCATACGGCCGGCTTCATCATAAATGATCTGAGCAGCCTGTTTGCGTGCCTCAGGTGTATCGGCTGTTTCATCCAAAATTGCCTGGGCAAACCCTTGAATGGACGTGAGTGGAGTTTTTAACTCATGAGAGACATTGGCAACGAAATCTCTCTGTGATTTCTGACTGCTGTTCACGCGCGCGATCATGGAATTAAAGGCTCGTGTCAGATCCTGTACCTCGTGCGGACCACCCGGTGTAATGGATTTCATCTCCTCTGACGGGTAGGCTCGTGCCGCATGGACCACCTTCTGCAATGGATCAGCCACCCACCGTGAAATGGCGTACGCAAGAATCAGCGAGAAGAATAACGCGATGACTCCCCCTTCAACGACAGGGATCAAAAATTCGTCAGCAATAATATTCAACACCGGCACACGTGGACGCGGCGCGGCAACAACCAGGATTCGATCCGGGGATAATTTTTTGAACGTGTACAACCACCACTGACCCTTTTCATCGCGAGCCGTTTGGGCCACTCTACCCAAAATATTCCTGCGTGGAAACGGCAGCGCTGGCTTGTTCGGGCTCGAATCAAAAATCAGATACCGTTTCGAATCAAACAGGATCAGGCGGACATCATAGGTCTGTTTGATTTGTTCGAGGGCATTTGGATTCTCAATATATTCTCCTGAATTGGCAAGGACAGCATTTTGTGCAGTCCTTAATCGCTGCTGAACCTGGCGGGAAAGCAGAGGGTTGCGAACCAGAAAAACCAATAGCACCACCACCACGATGCCCAACGCAATTGTGATCACCACCGCATAACTTAACCAGAGACGGGAACGGAGGGAAGTGAACATAATTCAGGATCTCATGCTAAATACAAAGTCAGGCTACCCCACCGGGGTGCTGCGCGAAAAGCCTGACCTACCTCGTCTTCCGAAACGAATTCAGTTGGTCTCTCAATTTCATCAGGAGGTCGTAAAGTTCATCGAGTTCCTCCTGAGTCATTACCGACCAGGTACCATAAAAATACTCGTTGGTTAATTGCTCGGCGCCTTCGTGCACTTCCCTTCCCTTTTGAGTGATGCGAAATATACCGGGAATATCTGTTTGCTCCGCCCAACCAATTTGGACGGTTGCCTGAAGTGCCACTTCATAATCTTTGACTTCGTACCCACGCGATGACATGCTCTCCACCATTTTCTCGGCAGTGACTGTATCGTTCTTCCAGAGGGAGCCAAGTACGCTCCAAACGATTCCCGCCTGCCCAAAATGTGGATGCGCGGCCGCGAGGTGCGAATCATCGCGGTAGGCGAACAGGTCCATGAGATATTCCCGGATCTGGACAATGACAGGACTTTGATTATCAGCAACATGAAATCGCTTCTCTACTGCCCATTTCCCGGGCGGTTGCGGCGCGAACTCATTTGCCTTGACAATCTGTTTCAACAAACTGCACAGTCGGTGGAGGTCAGCATCGGAAAATGATTCAAACGGCAATAAATGCTTATCGCCAGCCTGGATGATCTTGCGCGCACCTTCGCGAGCCCGTACAGTTACCAGATAGCGACCATCTCCATCTGGTTGAATCCAGCCTTTGACATCGAAACGGACAAATAATTTTTCGAACTGCTCGGGGTTTGTAAACGGGTCGCGTTTCTGAAAATCTTCGATCGAGAAATGCTCCAATCCCAATTCGCTGTAGTAATACAACTCAACGGGAACATCCTCTTGAATCGCGGCATCTTCAATGTGCGGTTCGACGATTGCCCAGAGTTCCTGAATAATGGAATGAATGAGGGGCCAGAATTTCGCATACAGTTCCAGGTTCATTGACACAAAAACCTTCCTACGAACGCGAGAGAACCAATTTATATCCAACACCCGTCACAGTTTCTATTTTCACGCTGCTCGGTTCAAGCTTTCTGCGCAGATGCGCCACATGGACATCCACCGTACGGGTCTGACCGTAAAAGTCGAAGCCCCAGGCTTTTTGCAGAATTTGCTCGCGGCTGAGGACGAGTCCGCGGTGGTTGGCCAGGGTGAGGAGGAGGTCAAATTCCTGCGCGCGCAGGTCGAGGCTTCGCGAGTCGACCCGCACTTCCCGTCTGGCGGGATCGATCATCACGTCACCGAGATGGATGGGCGAGGCATCGTCCACATTTCGTTCGGAACGTCGCAAAATAGCCTTGACGCGGGCAACCAATTCGCGGGGATTGAATGGCTTGGTGAGGTAATCATCCGCACCGAGTTCGAGACCGAGGATCTTATCGATATCCTCATCGCGGGCGGTCAGCATAAGAATCGCAGTTGATTCATTCATCGCACGCAGGCGCCGGCAGACTTCAAACCCATCCAGTTTCGGAAGCATGACATCCAGCACAACCAGAGCGGGATGTTCACGCGTAACCGAGGCAAGCGCGGATTCTCCATCGTTGACCGATGCGATGCGAAACCCCTCGCGCTCAAGATACATCCGCGCCAGCTGGATGATCGATGGCTCGTCGTCTACGAGGAGGATAAGTTCGTTCAAGGTCGTTTCCAAAGGTGACAGTCACTTTAGAAGTGACTGTCACCTTTACTTAATTTGTTTAGTCGCCGCGGGTGGGATTGATGAGGGCGACACACTCGATCTCGACCAATGCACTTTTGGGCAGAGCCACCACCTGGACAGTGCTGCGCGCAGGAGCATTTTCAGGGAAGAATTCAGCATAGACCGAGTTCATGTTGGCGAAATCACGCATGTCCTGCAGAAAGACCGTCGTCTTGACAACGAAGTTCAGGCCCGAATCAGCCGATTCCAGAATGTATTTGAGATTGGTGAGCACCTGTCGGGTCTGAGCCTCGATGCCGCCTTCGACAAGTTCCATCGTGGCAGGGTCAAGCCCTACCTGCCCTGCTGTGAAGACCAGTTCTTCGATGCGGATTGCTTGCGAGTAGGGTCCGATGGCTTTGGGCGCTTTTTCGGCGGAGACGATTTTCTTTCCTTCAGATGTATACATGTGGCCTCACAAGGGTAAGTTGATGTTTGGAGTGAGGCGATTGTACTTCTGATTGAGCGATTATGGGAATTTGTACGCAGATTTGAAATGATTAGCCACGGAGCCACAGAGTCACCGAAAGTTATTATTCTCTGAGTCTCCGTGACTCTGCGGCAATTTCAATATCTCCGTAGCGTCATCGCCGCCGAGGACGGCGTCACGAGCAGGATCAAGGTGTAGATGTCGGATGCGGGCGCGGGTTGGCTTCGCGGAAGGCTTTGATCGCCTCACGTAATGTCTTGCCAGTACCATTCATGGCTGTCTTGATCTCCTGCAGTTTCGCGTGCATGGCCTTGACGGTCTCTTTGGCTTTTTCGGGATCGGTCACTTTGCCATTGGCGTCGAATCCCTGATGCGAGTTGATGATTCCCTTGGCGCTCTCGTAGACGGGATGTGCCTCTTTGACCGCAGCTTCGAATGCATCCAGCGCGGCTTGCACGGCAGAGACATCCTTGCCATTTGCTTTTGCCTTGGCGATCAATCTTTGGGCATTTTCGGTGAACGAATCCACACGGTCAAAGCCGTTCCCGATCCGTTCATAGGTATGGAGTTGGCGCGCCCAGACCTGCTCCAACTTTTCATTGGATATTTGCCCAGAGGGAGCGGGCGGCGTGGTCGGGTCATTATTCCCCGCGGCAAATGCGCTGACAAATGGCATGGCAGCCAATCCCAACGCTGCAATAAGCGCAAACAAGCGTAGCAGTCCCATGGACAAAATGGTTTTCCTGAAGAATAGTTTCATCGTAAGCCTCCTTTGTTTAGGTTACGATGATGATTGTAGATTGCGGAGGTTATGTGGGTATAGCGGGGTTGTAAAATACTTGTAAAAAGCACTGATTCCCTTGATAGAAAAAATTGGTTAATATAAGGCGAAAAGTATCGCGCAACTTTCTATATCATCAGGCATTGACACGAACACCAAGCCCGCTCTGTTTATACGCGTCTCAATACCAGCATCGTCAAATCATCGGCGGGGGGCATATCCTGGACAAAGTTGAGCAGGGATTTTTCGACTATGTCTAACAGGTCCGAGGCGGAGGTGCAGCAGTCTGCTCGGATGGATTCAAGCAGCCTTTCTTCACCGTAGAATGTGCCTTCGACATTAAACGCCTCGGTCAAGCCATCGGTGTAGAGCAGCAAATTGTCTCCAGCTTCGAATCCAATAGTATGTTGATTCACGGGCTCACCTGTCACAACACCCAATGCGATCGCAGTGCGGGTCAGCCTTTGAATTTCGCCCGTATGTTTCACCCACAGCGGCGGGTTGTGTCCTGCGTTGACGTAGGTCAATTCGTTGTTGTCCATATCGAGGACTGCATACACCGCTGTCACGAACATTCCCTGGCGCGTATCGGGGATAAGCAGATCGTTGACGCGCTTCATCGCGTCGGCGGGAGTTCTGGATTCGATGACCGCGGCGCGTACCAGTGTCCGTGTGAGCGCCATAAAGAGCGCAGCGGGAACGCCCTTATCGGCCACGTCCGCAATGAAGAGTCCCAACTTGCGATCTGGAAGTTCAAAGACATCGTAGAAGTCGCCGCCCACCTGTCGGGCCGTCTTCCAGCGCGCGGCCAATTCCCAATTTTCATATTGAGGCAATGATTCAGGGATAAACGTCTGCTGGATCTGGCGCGCCAGCTGCACTTCCGTTTCGAGACGTTCGCGCACGACCATCTCCTTTTGCAGGAGGTCGTTTTGAATGGCGAGCGCGGCCTGCTGGGCAATGCCCGTGATGATCTCCAGCCGGCGCGAGCGGAAGCGTAATCCACCCGCCGCCTCTTCGATGAGGATGACGCCGTACAGATCGTTCTTGACCGCGATGGGAACTGCAAATAGAAAAGCGGTTGGGTTCCCAAGATTGACTTCCTGCGTGGGATCCACCGAAAGCCAGCCATTCAAACCGCGCTCATCGGGAAGCTCACACGCCATCATGCCTGTCGCACCTCGACATGCGTCGAGAAACACAAATTCGCCCGGCGAGAAGGAGCGGTTCCAGAAATTATCTTCATCTGCTTCACTGAGTCCATATTGCTGTGAAGGGCGATAGATTTCCTTCTCCGCATCCCATTGATAGAGGGCAGCCCGCTCCACACCGACCAGGATTGGCAGGATACGGATGATCGTGCCCAGCATTTCATCAAGGTCGCTCAAACTCACGATGGCCTGCGCCACCTGCAACAACGCCGCGGATGCGTAGGCCTGCTCCTGGGCGGAATCATAGAGACGGGCGTTCTCGATGGCCACAGCCGCATAACTTGCAAAGGTGGTGGTCATGGCCTGTGCTTCATGTCCGTATCTGCCTGGCGTGCTGTGCGAGAGTGTAATAATTCCCAGATTTTGATCGCCCACGCGCAACGGAACGGCCAGACCCGAATAATCCTGATTGAAACCGGCAATTATGCCTGTGATCCAGATCGGATCAGATGATTTTCGTATAAGAGGCTGCTCCGAGTAGAGGGCATTCATCAACGTATCATAGGCACCGGGCGCAGAATAGAGCGTTTGCTCCAACAGGTCTTCACTGCAATTGTGGCAGGCGGCGAGGTAGAGCTCGTCGTCTTCCAACAACCAGATGGCCGAAATATCCACAGGCAGGTTGCGGTCCAATTCAGAGAGAATAGCCTCCAGCACATCGTCCACGTTTGCATCGGCGGAGACCAAACCAGCGACTTCACGCAAACT
>JBGPNQ010000081.1:0-16734 GCA_041487615.1 Anaerolineae bacterium | reverse complement strand
GCCAATGTAAAAGCGACCTCCTGTACCGCGGTGGAACCTGCCTCACGGATGTGATAACCAGAAACTGAAATCGTGTTCCAGTTCGGCACATCCTTTGCGCAGAATTGGAAGATATCGGTGATCAATCGCATGGATGGTGCGGGCGGAAAAATATACGTGCCGCGCGCTACATATTCCTTGAGAATGTCATTTTGGATCGTGCCGCGCAGTTTGCTAATATCCGCACCATGACGTTTTGCCACGGCGATATACATCGCCAGCAAAACACCCGCGGGCGCATTAATGGTCATCGACGTGGAAACCTTGTCGAGTGGAATCTGGTCGAACAGCTGCTCCATATCGTGAATGGACGAAATCGAAACGCCGACCTTGCCCACCTCCCCTGCCGCGATGGGATCGTCCGCGTCGTAGCCGATTTGGGTCGGCAGATCGAACGCGACAGATAAACCGGTCTGTCCCTGCTCAAGGAGGTAGCGATAGCGCTTGTTGGATTCCTCCGCTGTGGAGAAACCCGCGTACTGACGCATGGTCCAGAAGCGCGAGCGGTACATCGTCGGCTGGACACCGCGCGTAAACGGATATTCGCCGGGGAAGTTCAGTTTCGCTTCGTAATCGGGATCCTCTTGTGATGGAAGCCCGATGCGGGGCAATTCGATCCCGGAAGAGGTCTCGAATCGTTCCTTCCGTTCCTTGAATTTCTCCAGTGATTTCTTGAGGGTGGTTTCTTTCCATTTATTGTATTGCTCGGCGAGGTTGAGAGACATATTTTCACCACAAAGTGTCACGAAGAGGCACGAAGGTAAAAGGATTTTTCCTTTATGTACCCTGGTGTCCCTTGGTGGTTCAGGGATTTTCCTCAAGTATACGTCCAACCCAATATTCGTTGTAGGACAAGTGACATACAATAATAACGAGCAACATCCTCCACAAAACTGACCAATATCCTGTGCTACACTTGCACAATGGAAATATGCTATCTTCTTGCCTTTCCCGATTCAGAGGAAGTCATGCGTCAGCCCGCCGAACAGATCAAGGGCCTGAAAGACGCGCCCTACTTCCAGCCCATCGATATTGACCTCGTTACGCTGGGCGATGAGACCATCATCATCGAAGGATACGCGGTCTCGGTCGTGCGCCAGAGATACGACGGCCGCGTCCAAATGGTGGAATGCCATTTCGACCTGTCCGATCCATTTGCTGCATCCGTGCTCCCCGACCGGACAAAGATCCAAAGCGCTTTGCAGAGTCGCTATATCCCTGAATGGTTCCGCAAGAACGCCCAATACGAGGAATATTCGATCCTGCTCGTGCAGGATGTCAAATCCACTCCCGATAAATGGATCGAGAAGAATAGTTTTGCCATCGCCAACTTTATCCGCTCGCAACGTGAGGTGTTTGACAAGGCGGAAGTAAACGAGATACTCGGCTCGCGTGCGCGTTATTCGGCACGGGAACTTACGCTGATCGACTGGGAAGGCGCGGTCATTATTGCGCCCAACGCAGATTATGGATCGGATATTGCATTGCTCAAGATCGGCAACTATCAATTGCTGCGTTATCGCATGCTCGATCAATCCATAGAAGTGATGCTCGACAAGATCAACGAACGCTTCTTTCAAACCAAACGACCGCGCGCCACTCGTGGACTCATTCGCCAGATCGCGGAACACCGGCTCGAGGTGATGCTCGATTTCGAACGCGCGGAACAAAACCTGCTGCTCATCGGCGATTGGTATACGGCAAAACTCTATGAAGTGATCCAGAACGAGTTCTACCTCAAGGATTGGAAGGAAAGTGTCCGCGCCAAGCTGGATAATCTCGAGAACATTGTCAAAACCATACAGGAGAATTTTTCGTTATCGTGGGAAACGCTGATGGAACGCTTGCAGATGCTGGGATGGGTGCTGTTGCTCATTGGATATATTTATTTGTATCTGCTCGACGCAAAGGTGATCAGAATTCCCTGAATATCCAGAACCTGTCGGACGGCGCGTGGAGACATTGCCAAATCCTGGGCGTACTCTATCGTTGCGTCCGGGTTGGAAAACAATACAATTGTTGAAAAGATGATTCGATTCTTTAATAAGAATCCGGAACTCGTGGAACTGCGTCAGGAGATTTTGAATCATCCATGCAACGCGTTCCACCAACGAATATGAAACCAACACCACGTCCAATCTCTGAATCCTACTGGGTCGAACAGGATCGTTTTTTGGCAGGTGAGTATCCCGGTCATTTCGCCGAAGAACAGGCCCGCCAACGCCTCGACGCATTGATCGAAGCAGGCTTTGACAGCATCATTGATCTCACCAAGCCAAACGAAACAACTCCTTATTTGCGGATCCTTCAGCAGGAATGTCAGTCCTACGGAATTGACGTTCAGCATCATCGCTTCCCCATCGGCGATTTCGGCCTGCCGACGCCTGAACTGATGGAGTCCATTCTGGATCGGATCGATGAGTCTCTGAGCGCAGGTCGGAAGGTCTACCTGCATTGTTGGGGCGGCATCGGTAGAACAGGAACAACCGTCGGCTGTTATCTCGTGCGCCACGGCATGAGCGGAGAACAGGCTCTCCACCAGCTGTCGGAATGGTGGCAGGGCGTGCCGAAGAGCCGCATCCATTCCCGGTCACCGGAGACCGACGAACAGGTCGAATTTATCCGTACATGGACAGGCAGTGGACCATCCCCCAAATGATTACCCGAATTCATTGAAACATCGTTAAACTCTTCCTTAGAGAAATTGTCCCGTGAGCAAAAGGCAGTATAATCTTTTTTCGGAGGCTCTGCTGCTTGGAAACAACCCAATTGGAAGATCAATCACAGCCTGAACCCATTGCAGAACAACCCGCGAATTGGAAACGATTTATGCTGGACATCCTTGAAACGCTGGTTTTGGCTGTCGTGTTATATTTTGGAATTAACGCCGTTTCTGCCCGCGTCCGTGTGGACGGTTTCAGTATGAGACCCACCCTTCAGGATGGCGAGTATATCCTGATCAACAAACTTGCCTATAAACTTGGCGCGCCCATGCGCGGCGATATTGTTGTGTTTGTCTTCCCTGTTAACCCGCAGGAGGATTTGATCAAACGCATCATTGGATTGCCGGGCGATACGATCACTGTTCAAGGCGGGGTTTTGAGCATCAATGGTGTTGTGATGGATGAACCCTATATCAATGCGCCACCGGCTTACAATGGCACATGGCGGGTTTCTGAAGGCGAACTATTTGTGCTTGGGGATAACCGCAACGATTCCAGGGACTCACATCAATGGGGATTGTTGCCCGTTGAAAATGTGATCGGCAGGGCTGTCGTGATCTATTGGCCGCCCAAGGAATGGCAGGTCATCAAGCACACGCAACAGGTCCCGATTCCCGACTCGGCTCAACTGGAAACACGGAGTATTCGATGAACAACCAGCAGACGTTCGCCGCGCCGGCTTATTCATCCTTTCCGTGCAACGAATGTGCCGCTGGAATCATGCACGTCCGGCACATCACGTACTTTACCTGGCTTGGAGAGGAGCTCATCACGGTTCCCAACTTCCCGGCCTGGGTTTGCGACATGTGTGGAAAACGCGAATACGACGAACGCGCCATTGCGTGGCTGACGATGCTCCTCAATCCCAATGCAGGAAAACCGACTCGACGCGGCAAACGCAAGCCTCGGACCCATACCCCCAAACAAAACTTTTCCCACCCCTCACTGGACTGACATCCTCACAGACTTCAAGGCAAACAAATGGAAACTTCACCGCGCACCTACCGTTTTCTCCCCGCCGATGTTTACACATCTGGATATCGCGTTGTCGGAAAGGTCATGGTTTCTACGAACGGAATCATGGGTGTCCTGAATGATAATACGAAGTCCCATCTTGAGATTCATGATGCCCGGCTGGCACGCATCCACATGCCTACGAAACTGGTGGATCATTTTGAAGTCGTCCGCCTGATCAAATCGCAGGTATTCGCCGTCTGTGCGGCACGGCGCGAAGATTTGGGTCCCACCGGAATTCAGCGCGGCGGCTACAGCAATATCTCCGAACTGCCCGCTCGTCTTGCAACACATGTCTATGAATTGGAGGGAAAACTCGAAGTAGCCGGACGCTTTGACTTCGCTGTGATGATCTCTGACAAGACCCGCAACTTCATTCCCATCTACGATGCCACAATGTCTGCGATCCTGATCCCGAATCTCAAAGTGGAAAGCCCGGGCATCCTGTTCAACCGCGAAAAAGTGGATCTGCTGGCGCTTCTGGGTCAGCGCGCCAAGGAAGATAAATAACCAAAACGCTTGACCGTTCTCAAGCAGGATGATAAAATCCGCCCGCTTCTAAGACCGCCTGCCCCCATCGTCTAGTGGACTAGGACGCAGCCCTTTCAAGGCTACGACCGGGGTTCGAATCCCCGTGGGGGCACACAAAACATGCCATCGGGCGTGTTTTTTTTATTGACGACCGGCGTCCCCATTGAGGGGATGGTATTCGAATCCCCATGGGGCACACAAAACATGCCATCGGGCGTGTTTTTTTTATTTACGACCGGCGTCCCCATTGAGGGGATGATATTCGAATCCCCGGGGGGCACACACTCAAACATGCCGTGAGGCGTGCTTTTTGTTTATCCAAATCGTTGACTCGAAGCACGTAAAGATCGCGGGGATTTTATGGTTTTCTTCGCGTGCCTCGCGACTTTGCGGTTCGATGGTCTTTTCCAATATTGATTTGAGAAAGGCGCAACACGTATATCCAGATAATTGACTTTTCCTATGAGGTCGTTATAATGACTGGTAGATATACGCTGGCAATGGTAAAACTGGATCATAACCCCATAGAATGCGGAAAAGAGTTTTGCAGGTTTGAGATGTGAAATCCAGATCCTCCGCGCGGGGAAACCATAATTGGATTGGTGTACAGAGTGATCTATTCCAGAGAGCTATCTTAAGGGAGTCTTGTGCCAACAACATTGGAAGATCGAGATTGGGATTTACTAATGCGTCGCATTCGGGCCGGAAAATGCACACCTTTCCTCGGTGCAGGCGCGGATTACGGCGTGCTGCCACTCGGTTCTCAAATCGCGCAGGAGTGGGCAAAACAGTTTGGGTACCCGCTACAGGATGCCGAAAACCTAGCTCGCGTTGCCACGTATCTGGCGGTCGAACATGACGCCATGTATCCCAAAGAGATGCTGCTGGAGAAATGGTTTCGCAATGCCAAACTTCCCGATTACACCAGGCCCGGGGAGCCGCACGCCACGCTGGCAAGTCTTCCCCTGCCGATGTACATGACAACTAATTATGACCCGTTCATGACGAAGGCGTTGATCGCGGCGGGGAAAAAGCCTCACCGGGAATTGTGCAAGTGGAATACATTTGTGAAGGACAAGCCATCCATCTTTGAACAGAATTCAGCTTTTGAGCCGACCCCCGAAGAGCCCGTGGTATTTCACCTGCATGGTCATGATGAATTCGCCGAATCACTCGTCTTGACCGAAGATGATTATCTGGACTTCCTGGTCAGGATTTCCAAGGACAACGAGATACTTCCATATCAGGTTCGGAACTGCCTCTCGAGCACCTCTCTTCTTTTTGTTGGCTATAGCCTTGCGGACTGGAGTTTCCGGGTATTATTCCGTGGCGTGATCAATTCCGTGGAGCCAAGCCTGCGGCGTCTCAGCCTTACGGTGCAACTGCCTCCCGTCGCGGGCCATGATGGATTGACATCGCTTGAATCCGAGACCCAGTCCTATTTGGCCAGATACTTCGATCAAATCGATATTCGCGTATACTGGGGTAATGCACAGGAGTTCATGACCGAGTTGCGCACGCGCTGGGAGGCGTTCCAGAAAAGCAATGGCTGAGTCCAAAGCGGAAATCCCTGTGGCAGAGGAAAAGGAGCAGGAAGTCTTTGTCGGACCCCGTCCGTTCGAGCGCTCCGAGCAAGACCTATTCTTCGGTCGTGACCGTGAAATAAATGAACTGCTCTCGCTGGTGGCATCGAGCCGTGTGGTCCTGTGCTACGCGCCCTCAGGAGCAGGAAAAACGTCGCTGATCAATGCTGGCCTGCATCCGCGGCTCGAGAAGGAGGGCTTCGAAGTCCTTCCCTCCACCCGCGTGCGAGGCTTGATTCCTGAGGGAGTGGATCAGAGCGCCATCGCCAACATCTATGCATACAATGCGATCCTCAGCCTTGCCAAGGAGACAGGAGCGCCTGCAGAGTTGGTAAGTTGCACGATGTCCGAATACCTCGCCACTGTACCGCACCTGACAGACGAAGATGATTTTCCATCTCCGCGCATTCTGATCTTTGACCAGTTTGAAGAGCTGCTCACATTCTATGTAGAGCGCTGGCAGGAACGCGATGGTTTCTTCCACCAGGTGCACGATGCATTGCAGGCAGATCCATTATTGCGTGTCCTCTTTGTCATGCGAGAGGACTACCTCGCTCGCATCGAGCCATTTACACGCATTCTTAAACCGTTGTCGCAGGCCCGCTTCCGATTGGATTTGCTGGGTCCAAACGGCGCACAAGCGGCAGTGACCGGTCCATTGCGCGGTACCGGCAGACGCTTCAAGGAAGGCGTTGTAGACTCTCTGATCGAGGAATTGCTTAAAGTACGCGTGGAGAGCACTCAGGGAGAAGCGACAGAAGTCGTTGGCGAATATGTGGAACCTGTCCAGTTGCAGGTCGTTTGTCGCAATCTGTGGACGAGCCTGCCCGCCGAAGTACAGGAAATCACCCAGGAACACCTGAAAGCCTACGGTGACGTAGACCACGCGCTACGGGATTTTTACGAATCGTGTGTCGCTGAGGCGAGGACCAGCCTGCGGGCGAATGAGTCTAACCTGCGCCAGTGGTTTGAGCATCAGCTGGTCACGCCGGCCGGGACGCGCGGCATTGTATTCCGCGACGCACGGCAAACAGCCGGTTTGCCGAATGCAGTAGTCGACCTGCTCGAGAACAAACATGTCATCCGCGGTGAATGGCGCGCTGGGTCGCGCTGGTATGAGTTGACCCATGACCGTCTCATCGAACCCATCCAACGTGCGAATGAACGCTGGCGTACTCAGCGCCAGGCCCGCACGAACAGACGACTCACCATCGCAGGCGGAGTCGTGGTTTTGGGCTTGGTGCTACTCTCGGCGATTCTCAGCTTCCAGAAGTCTACGGCTGCCGCATCTGTAAGCGACTTAACAAAAAGTGCGTCAACAGCCGTTTCAGCACAGACGTCTGTTTCTATGAATGGGACGGCAGCCGTCGCGACAGCTGCCGTCGCGGCGCAGTCAGCTGCTACTGCGGCACAGCAACAAATTGCGGTCGCTCAGGAAGATGTATCGCAGTCTAAATCGCTCCAACTGGCGGCGCAGGCTCTCGTTGTAGATAACCCAAACCTTGCTCTCCTGTTGGCGATAGGGGCGAATCAAACAGCTGATACACCGGATGCGCGCCGGAGTCTTCATAAGATTCTTTCCAGGCAAGGACCGATGGATGGGGAATTTCTCCGTTCATTCAACCCTGAGATCATTTCTCCCACGCTTTTCAAGCGACTGGATAATCACAAGGACGCGGTAGTGAGCGTAGCATTCAGCCCGGATGGACAGCGCTTTGTGTCAGGAAGTGTAAATGGTACGGTGCTGCGGTGGGATATTGCTACTGGTCAGCCAATTGGTACATCCTTAACCACACATCGAAGCAGTATTGAAAGCGTGGCATACAGCCCGGATGGTAGCCTGATTGCATCAACTGGACAGGATGAGCAGATATCACTCTGGAATGCTTCCACTGGAGAAGCTTTTACCACCATTCCGGGAGCACATAACGGGCTGGTCACGTGCATAGCGTTCAGTCCCGATGGAAAGCTGCTAGCTTCTGGAGGAATAGATTTCGCCGTGCCACATTTGGGATCTGTCCAATGGTCAGGAAGTGGCGAGGTATAAAGATGTAGATGCCATATGGAGTCTAGCCTGGTCCCCGGACGGTAGATTTCTTGCATCGGGAACATTCGGTAGTACCGTGCGTTTTTTTGACACGCAGAACTTGGAGACTCAGAGAAGTGACAAATTAAACGTAGCTGACACTTTGAGCGGCCTCAGCGGCCCGGTACGGAGCATAGCTTGGTCTCCTGACGGTCGAATCCTGGCCTTGGGAATGGCGAACCAGGAGGGCAAACCAATACAGGGTGATGTGATTCTGTGGGATGTTAACAACCGTAAAATACTCGTACATCCGTTGCCCGAAAATAATCAGCCTGTCAGAACGGTGACGTTCGATCCCGCCGGAAAGACACTTGCCATTGGGCGGGATGATGGAAGTATTGTTCTTTGGGATGTCAGCAGTCAGCAAATTCTAGGAATTCCATTCATAGCTCACCAACACAGGGTCATGAGTATCGCGTTTAGCCCCGATGGGCGATACCTGATTTCTGGCGGCTATGAAGGAACTATCGCAGTGTGGAATCTCCAGGCACCCACAAAGGCTATTGCTGTCAGCCCAAAAGGTGACCTGCTGGCAACAAGCCAGGGAGCTGCGATCAGCCTGTGGGACTTAGCGAGCGATCGGTCCACTCCTGTGAAGATCCTTTCCGGGCATACCGATGATGTCCTTGCACTCGCGTTCAGTCCGGATGGAAACACTCTGGTCTCATCCGGAAAGGATAACATTATCAACTATTGGGATGCCTACCTGACACAGCTAAGGAAGTCGGTCCCAACCAAAAGCAATGTTCCAACGCTCCAATTCAGTCCTGATGGCTCAACGCTTGCTCTGGCAGGTGAGAACGGAAGGGTTCAATTGTATGATCCTGTCACCGGTGACCTACGCACCCTTATTGAATATGATAAACCAGTGATCAAGCTTCAATTTGGAGAAGGAGGAAAGACTCTCCAAGCAGCTACTAAAGACGGGAACCTGCTCACGTGGGATTTGACATCCTTCGAGTCTCAGACAACTGCCCTTCCTGAAGCGCAGGGCGGCATTACAAGCATTGCTCTCTCCAATGATGGCCAGAAGGCCGCGTTTTTCCAGAAAGGTGTGACACCAGATGCTGGGCGCGCACATGGCCTTGAGATTTCATTCTGGGACAATTCCTTCGACCCCACGGTGAATCCTGACGATATTGACTTCATCGTGGTCCAGGCAACAAATGGACTTCGTAAAGATCGCAAGTTTGACGAGTTTCTAACGCCAATACAGTCTGTACCCATGCGTGGGGCCTATCATTTCTTCCAATTGGACCAGCCGTGGAAAGAACAGGCGGACCTTTTCCTCTCGGTTGTAAAGGACAAAGGATTCCATTTCTTCGTTCTTGATCTTGAGGTTAACCCCAAGGACGGCAGCACAACGTTCCTCTCGGATGCGGAACAATGGCTAAAATATGTCGATCAGCAAACCGATGGGCGGGTGCTGCTTCAGGTTGGAAGCTACTATCTAACATCCTTTGGCGCGGACGGCGACTGGATGAAAGAGTGGCCTCTCAGCATTATGCAGTACCCGTTCGAACCTAACCGAGATGGGACTCCGTTCCTACCACAGGGATTTTCAGAATGGAAAATTTGGCAATACACGGATAAAGGAAACAACGCAGAATTTGGTATTGGTGCTCCGGGAAGCAGCACTTATCTTGCGCTCTATAACGGCACACCTCAAGAGATGTCGGATTGGCTCGAGATTAAACCCTTCTCAATCTACGATCGGCCTTCGAGCGGGCTCATCCATCCAAACCAGGCGATCCAGGTAAGCAGCCTGAACGGCATTGCGTTTAGCCCGGATGGATCCTACCTTGCTGTTACAGGCGATGGCAATGTTCTTCTCTTAAATGCCGAAACCGGGGAGGAAATCAGCACACTTTCCATTAGGGGAAGGAATATCCTGAGCCTGAGCTTCTTGTCCGATTCGAATACGTTGACCATCGGAACGGATGATGGAACTGTCATTCTCTGGGATTTGAGTCTTTTGAAATCAAGCACGGAAACGAAACGCATGCTTGAAATTGCCTGTTCGCAGGTTCAGCAGAACTTCACAAAGCCAGAATGGCTGCAATATTTTGGCGCTGATACGCCGTACAACGCCACATGTCCCAACGCGCTGGTACCATGAGAAAAGGCTCGAAACCGATTCATCCCAAGTACGAAAACATGCCCTACAGCATGTTTTTTTGTTCTGTTCCCGTATTCAAACGAAGCGCAGCACTACGCGTCCAGGTGATATGTATGATACGCGTTCTGACAGGGATTTCCCCAGGCGATATGCATCTCACGTGAGGTCAGATCGATGACCATGGCCGAGATCGTATTTTCGCGGTCAAGCGGATCGATCCCTTCGATGTTGTGATTGCAGATCGAATTCGGCAGGTTGACATGGTCCTTCTGGATGGCCTGGAGGGATTTGATGTTGTGTGCGGAATTTTGTCTCAGCAGCCGGTTGGCCCGAAAGAATCGTACACGCGACGAGATGAGTTCTTCGGGTTCGCTCTCGATTTCCTTCATCGTCTGGCTGAGGTAATGATTCGTGTGAACCATAAAGCCGTCGGTCCCATGCAGGATGTCGAACTTGCGCGACGAAACCTCCACGGAATACATCTCTCCACTGTCGTGGACAAGCAAATGGTTATAACCGGCCGCTCGATGAGGGAGCAATGTGCGCCCGATTGCGCCCGACAGACGGCGTGACGCCAATACCGCGCGCGAAACAACCAGGCGTGGGATTCCAATTCGGGAATCGTTTGGGTATACAGAGTCGATCAGTTGGGCAATGCCGTAGGCGTTGAATCCCACATTGGGCAGCAGCCCGCCGTAGGTCATCGCGAGGAACGGAGGTTCCTCACGAGGTTTTGCTGAAATCACATAGACGTCATTTTCATCTTCGGGAATCCAGTCCTCGTTATGTGCGACAAGTACATGTCCATCTGCAGTGCGCTCTTCGTTTACTGCAAAACTGGTACAGCGCGTAAGATGGAGCGCATCCATCGTCACGGCTTCCATGGCGTTCAGGGTCATCACATCGTCAAACGTAACGTTGGCACCATCTGCGATGCCACGCATTTCATCCACGTATTGAGGGTAGCGTTCTTCAGCAAATGGTAAATACTTTCGAGATTGGATCGTTGCCCCTTCCCAGGTCAGTTCAAGCGTCGCATAGGATTGCTCGATGAGGAGATGGGCATTCTCTATGCTATGTTGTACCTGTTCGCGCTGCGCCTCGCCAATCTGACATCCCATTTCCCGGTGCGTTCCGTAGACCTCCACGAGCGGCGGTGGAGCATTGTGAACAATGGTGTTCGGAACGGGTATCTGTTTTAAAGCCATACATCCTCCAAAAATTAATCCGCCCCGTTGTTACTCCGGGGCGGATTAATTATATCATTTGGGATTTATGGCTAGGATGCAGGTGGTAGTTCGCCTGAATCTGTCGGTGGGGTGTAAACGGTCACGCCCGACCGAAGCGCGGGCTTCAAATTGAACCAGGTGGATACGGCGCCGCCCACACCCAACAGACCGAGCACGAAGAGCAGGAGTCCTCCCAGACAGGGAATGGCGCCAACTGCGCCTCCAACCACCATGAGAAGGAAGGTGCCTGTACCCACAGTGACAACAGGCGTCCAATGCTGGTTGATGGCAGTGGCGAAACGGTCACCCACTTCGTTTCCCATGGCAACGATGCCGAACAACCAGGCAAAGGCAACCACAAAGGGTGGAAGGATCGTCAGGAAGAAAATGAAGCCAACTAAAGTTGCAACCAGGCCGATCGCACCGGTCATGAGAGGCTGCGTAACAATCGTATTCCCGGCACGTTCAATAGGCGTTTGCCAAAATAGCATGAGCAACATGGCAAAACCTGAGATGACAATCGCCCAGAAAAACACCTGGAAGAAGTGTACGAATGGGTTGAAGTTGAAATTAAAGTGCGGCGCAGGCACATCGGGCACAATCACGTTGGGTGGAATTCGTCCATTTGGAATCTGGATATCAGGAGCAACATTCTTGACTACTTCACCCTTCACGATGGCACCTTCGGCACGCTGCAGTTGACCGCCAATTGTGACCAGATCACCGCTGACAACGGCTTTCTCCTCCAATTTGACCTGTCCGCCAATGATGACCACGTCACCACTGACATCGCCATTGCTGGAAATTGTTCCGCCAAATACGACAAGATTGCCGTTCAAATGTGCGCCCTCCTGCACAGAAACATTGCCGCCAAAGACAACGAGATCGCCGTTGAACGTATCATCCTTTGCCAGGGTGAAATTGCTTCCAAAGATGACCCGCCCGCCATCCGTGCCGGTTCCCTGCGCATATGCTGGATTTGTCGGAATTACCAGCACGGCAAGGAAAATCAGAAGAGTTAAGAATTTGGTAATTGTTCTCATGTATTACGCTCCTAGCGTACCCGCGGAACTCGAACGAACCGCCATATTGAAACTGTCCATAGAAGGCTGACTCCCGCAATTGCTGAGAGCACGACCATCCAGGCAAACGGTGAAAGAAAATCGGGAATGATCCGCAAAAATACAGAACCTGCCTGGGCAAGCGCCTCGATTGTGGTAACAATAAACACGCCCCACTGCACCAGTATAGCAATCCATGTGGCCGGCGCAGAAAGGAAAATCGCTAGGTATGGCGAAGCTAGCCACATAAGCAACACCAGGCCTCCAAATGTAAAGAGCAGGGCTCCCCAAAGTCTCCGTCTTCGTTCAGCAAGTTTCCGCTCGGTAAGTCGCACCTGGAAACGAGCTGCAAATCCTGTCTGCGGTGAAGCCTTCTTCACGGACTTAAGCGCGATTCCTGTTTCAGCAAGCGCGGCACAATAGGCACAAGTGCGTATGTGCATATCAAGTTCACGCTTTTGTTCGGGTGAGATGGGCTTGTCATTCAAAAGCCAATCTTCAAAAGGCTGGTGTTTCATGGGGCCTCCTTTCGGTGCGAGTACGAGGTTTTTCCTCTTGCCACATACCTGCCAACGCGCGCCGCGAGCGGTGCAATCGACTTTTTACGGCGCTGACGGTGAGCTTCAACGACTCCGCGATTTCCACTTCAGAAAAGTCATGCCAATAGCGCAGAATGACTGCCGCACGATCGGTATCATCGAGATCTTTCAGGAGAACATGCAGGCGGTCGCGATCCTCGCGTTTGACGGATTCAGCCTCCGGATCGGGAGAGGCAGGGTCCGCTATCTCATAGGTCGAGCCATCCTCGTTCTCTTCATCCATCGAGAAGATCGAAAGTTTGCGTCGACGAAGCCGGTCGATGCAGTAGTGGGCAGCAATGGAGAGCAGCCACGTGGCAAATGGGCGGCTTTGATCGTAGCGGTGCAAATTCTGATAGGCCCGCAGGAAAGACTCCTGCGCGGCATCTTCGGCGGCTTCGGGCTCGCCCAACATGCGATAACACAAGTTGTAGACGTGCGTTTGATGTTCTTCGACGAGCTTTGTAAACGCCTCGTCACTGCCGTGCTGAGCCTGGAGGACCCAGGTAAGTTCGTCGTTCACTCGCGCTCCTTGTACTTTCTATACGCTGGACAGGGCGAAAAGTTGCAACTAATGTGCATGACTATGCGACTCTACGCTTCCTTCGGGACCGAGGATCTGCCGCCATTTTCCAATCGAATCAACCCTCAGAGCAAACAGAATCGCAATGGCGGTCGTCAGGGGGACAGCCGCAATTAATCCAAGAGACCCAACCAGCGTGCGGACGATTTCCTCCGCGATAAACTCAAAATTGACGAGAGTGCCATAATCCCCGCGCCCCAGCGAAAACATGAGCAACATCGGGAGTGACGCCCCCGCATACGCCAACACCAGAGTGTTGACCGTGGCTGCCACATGGTCCTGCCCGATCCGCATCGCGGACTGGAAGAGTTGCCGAAAACCGAATGCTGCATTGGCATGATGCAATTCAAAGACAGCGGAGGCCTGGGTCATTACAAGATCATCCAGCACTCCCAGGGCACCGATGATCATTCCACCAAGCAAGAGTCCGCGCAAATTGATCTGCGTATTGAGAATTTGCAGGAGGAATAAAGCGTTCTCATCTCCTGAACCCGTCAGCCTCGTGATGACGACGAAAAGTCCCGCCAGTGTTCCGGTGATCAAGAGAACAATGATCATGCTTAATACAGCAGCATGGGTTTTGAGATTCCATCCATACGTAAGATAAAGTGTTATTCCCAAAAGGACAGCCGAACCAATGATACTAACGACTAACGGGTCTTCGCCCGCCAGGATATGCGGAATGATATAGCCAATAATGATCATCAAACTGAATATCAGGCTGAGAAGAGAGCGCAATCCCTTCCATTGGCTGATGACAAGAATGGTCACAGCGAAAATTGCAGTCAACCACAAAATGGAATTGGCACGAACGAAATCGGCAAAATACACAGTCAGTACACCATCAGGATGAGAACCCAGGGTTACGAGAATATTGTCACCCTTACGCAAATAAATATTGTTCGATAACACCTGCCGTTTGCCGTAATCCATCTCCATGACGATGCCCTGATACTCGCCTGCCAGAAGTCTCACACGAGCCACCTGATAGCGTTGCACCGTTCCACCAAGATCGACCTGACCATCTTCGATGATTTCTTCCACTTTAGCCTTGGTCATCTCCGCTCCCATCGCGGGCATGTTGACGTTGGGAAGCTTAGCTTTATTGAGTGAAGGCAAAGTCATGTACGCGACAAAGCCAAATAGTGCAATCATGATCATGATGGCTGGATACTTGCTTTTCATGGTTCCGAGTATACACTGTTCGAACGCGTCGAATTAAACGAAAGAAGGCACCCATTTCCGGATGCCTTCCTGATCTAATTTGAATCAAGGATAAATTCCGAGGAATCAATCCTCTTTCGGATTTTTTTTCAATCTGTCGACAAAATTCCGTGGTTGTGTCTTGATCGCCGTAACGGCTTTTTCAACAGTGGCTGCAACTTCAGGAGGTACTTCCCCATGCTCGAAGAAATCCAGCAATCTTCTGGAGTTCCCGCTGTCCGCAGGTACATCCTCGGAGGAATGGGAAATATAATCCGAGTAATATTTTGGAGAATACATGGAGAGATACTGAGAGTCACCCTCACTGACTGCATGCGTCATGGAAATCTTGTTTAGGACAACTCCAATCACTTTTGCCCCGGCCCGATCCAGTTGCTCCTTCATTGCCTTGACCTGTTCCTCACGTGTCTGGCCGGGGACGAGGACCAAAATCACTCCATCGACTTTCGAAGCGAGATTGTAAGAATCGGAGATGACAAGCGGAGGTGCGTCAACAATGACCACCTCGAAAGTCTCCTTCAATTCGCTCAGGATCATGCCAACCTTCTTGGAACCGACAATCTCCGTTACGTTCGGAAGGCGGCCTCCACCTGTGATGACCTCTAACTTATTTTTCTTCCATATCCGGACAACACTTTGTGGAGTTCTTTCTCCCCGGATCACTTCGGAAAGTCCCGGTTTTAGTGTGAGGTTCAAACCTGTGTGAACGGCGGGCCTTCGGAGATCGGCATCTACAAGCAGAACTTTTTGATCCCCCTGTGCCATCGCCAGGGCCAGGTTAATGGCGATTGTGGTTTTTCCGTTCCCCTGACCGGGACTCGTGACCAAAATCGTTTTAGATGGGCTGTCGACTCCGAAGAAGTCGAGGTTGGATTTGAGCAACCGGAAACTTTCGGCAAGGCTTGTATTTGGGTTATCCAACACAAATGTTGCTTTATTGTCTTCCTTATGCTCTTGCGGGATTTCTGATAAATAACCAATCACCGGATAATTGAGCACCCGTTCCACATCGGTTGTGGTTTTGATCGTACGATCAATATATTCAATCAGGTAGGCAGCACCAGCGGCCAGAGTCAATCCGACCATGGCAGCCAGAGCAATAATCAACCACTTATTCGTACCGACGGAGCGAGTAGGCAGGTTGGCAGATTCCACCACAGACAGTTGATTTACCGAACCCTCCTGTGAGTTTGCCAGAAGACCTGCATAACTTGTGCGCAAGTCGTTCAACTTTTGATTGAGTTCATCGATCTGTTTTTGAGTATTGGCAATCTGGCTCGCACTATTCGACGCAAGCAGACTCTTTTGTAACTCTTCCATCCTGCTTTGTGTTTCGGTGATCTGTGCCTGCAAACTGGAAAGCTGTTGTTTGATGAATTCCTGTCGCTGTCCCGAGTCCGAATTTCCTGAGGCGGGGCCCTGAAGCTTTAACTGATTCGCCAGCTCATTTGCAATAATCTGGGCGCGCTCGGGATTCGTGTCAGTTACGGCGATTTCGATGAGTTGTGTATTGGGAATAACCCTCGCCTCATAGGCTGGGAGCCAGGTAATTTTCAGCGCTTCCATGGTCTTGACCTGAATCGGCTCACGGTTGGCCATATCTGCGTAAATGGATGCGAGCTGTGAAGCAATGAAGATTTGACCCGAGTCAGGGTTGAGATTGTTGATCGTCTGACCGATCATCAGGGTTGTGCGCGAAACATAGTGCTCCGGCTGAAATAGCACAGAAAGGGAGCTTGCAATGATCGCAATCACCATGGCTACGGCCAGGAGCCGCCACCACTTGATTAATGGTTTTAGATAAGCGTTAATATCCATAGGTCAAAAAGATAAATATACCAGAGTACCAGAGCATAATTCGTTTCAGGCGATGTGTCCAGTGGGAAATACAACCACCCCGGTTGCTCGCCTTGGGCAACTACCATCATGACGCCTGTGCATACCAAAGGTTACTGCCCGAAATC
>JBGPNQ010000080.1:0-16871 GCA_041487615.1 Anaerolineae bacterium | reverse complement strand
GGTAAATGTAGGCATGATCAAACTTTTCACCGAACTGGAAAGTGTATGCAAAACAGTATCCGCACCATTGTGAACATAACCAAATGGCTGCAACGACGCGTGCGCAATCACAGGCCTATTCGCCAAACCTAATTCCTGAAAAGCAGATTTCAGTTCATCGTGACCAACCATGCTATTTGCCTTTCCACTCAGGTTTGCGTTTCTCAATGAATGCCTGCATGCCTTCCTTTTGATCTTCGCTGGCAAACAGATTGTAAAATGTCTGCTTCTCTTCGGCAAGACCCTCGGAGAGAGTGCACTCATAAGATTGGTTGATCATCCTCTTGGCGGCGCGGAGGGCCAACGGGGCGCGCGAAGCGATTTCGTCCGCCAGTTTGAGAGCTTCGTCCAAATATCCCTCCACAGGAACGACGCGATTCACCAATCCAAATTGATAGGCTTCCTGAGCCGATAATGTTCGGTTGTTGAGAATCATTTCCATGGCGATGGCTTTGCCGACCGCGCGTGTCAGTCGTTGAGTCCCGCCTGCGCCCGGGATGACTCCTAAATTGATCTCAGGTTGACCGAATTTAGCGGTTTCCGAAGCGAGGATCATGTCGCACGACAACGCGAGCTCGCATCCGCCACCTAAGGCCCAGCCTGATACGGCCGCGATCACGGGCTTCTGTATCGTGCGGATCCGGCCAAACACGGCGATATGATCACGATCCATTATTTCAGTAATGGACTTATCCGCCATTTCTTTGATATCTGCACCCGCGGCAAAGGCCTTTTCGCTGCCGGTAATGACCATTGCGCCGATGCCCTCATCCCTGTCAAAGGCATCGAGCGCATCCATCACTTCGCGCAGCAATTGATTGTTCAACGCATTCAACGCCTGCGGACGATTAAGGGTTATCAACCCAACCCGGTTGCGTTTCTCGCTGAGGATCATTTCGTATGTCATCTGAATCCCTTTGATTATAGATGGATGTGATCAGCATGGTAACTGCATCGCTGATTCTCCCATAATACTCCGCGAACAGTCTATCCACAATACGCGCGGTCAGGATTAACCAGGCATTCTCAAATAAATGTCAGACTAAACCTTTGAACCGCAAAGTCGCGAAGCACGCGAAGAAACCCTTACAATCTTTGTGGTCTTGGCGCGCTTCGCGGTAACGATTGAAGAACCTCGGACTTTGAGAAGGCCCTTGCCCTTGCAGGATCAAAGTAAGCCGTTCGACCAGGAGGAACTGTGAAGGAATCAAAACTATGCTACCATTGCCTATCTGCTCATTGAGAGGACATTCACAGGCCACCCATGACCACCGTTGAACAAACCACCGAAAAACTGGATTTCAAGCGCATCCTGCCCATCGTCGTCATTGTGTTCGTTGACCTGTTGGGACTCTCCATTATTATTCCGCTGCTTCCGTTGTTTGCAGCTCGTTTCAGTGCCACACCACTGGTGATTGGAATCCTTCAAGCAGCCTATCCGTTGATGCAGTTCATCGGCGCGCCGATTCTTGGTCGCCTTTCGGACCGATTTGGGCGCAAACCAATTCTGATCGCAAGTCAGCTTGGGACGCTCGCAGGGTTTATCCTGCTCGGCTTTGCAAATACGCTTGCTCTGCTTTTTCTCTCGCGCATCATCGACGGTTTATCCGGGGCGAACATCTCCACGGCTCAGGCTGCGATTTCAGACAGTACCAATGAGAAAACCCGCACGCAGGGATTGGGACTCATCGGCGCAGCGTTTGGAATGGGATTTATCCTCGGGCCGGTGATCGCGTTCATCGTCCTGGCCGCCAGTGGACAGAATTACCAGGCGGTTGCATTTACTGCGGCCTTCTTCTCGCTCGCATCCATTCTGTTGACTTTGTTTTGGTTCCGCGAAACAAAGATCTCAAATGTAGCCTCATCATCGGTGCGCAGAGCCTTTTCCATCGAGGCGATGATCGATGCGCTGCGTCATCCACAGATCGGATTCTTGCTTGCCATCATGTTCTTCTATCAGATGGCATTTGGTGGTTATGAACAACTCTTTTCATTATTCACCCTCACGCGCCTTGGCATGGACGCGCGCGATACAACCGGTCTGTTCGTGCTGGCAGGCCTGTTCATTGTCATCGTGCAAGGTGGATTCGTCGGACGCTGGTCGAAACGCAGAGGGGATCGCTGGCTGGTGATCCTTGGCGTGTCGGCGCTTGCCATCGGTTTGATCGGGACCGCGCTCACACCGAGAATCCCTGTCCCATGGTATGACCAGGCCAGGGTTCTGGAACGACTCGCCGGTGAAGGGGAGATGCGCGTCTCGGTGCAGAGCATCCATGTTCAACTGCCGGAGCAGTCTGCACGTGGTTGGTCCGGCATCGTCTGGCTTCTTGTTGCAAGTTTTCCGGCAGCATTGGGAGGTGGTGTTTTGCATCCTGCCGTCAACAGTCTCATCACAAAGTCTTCCGACCCGGGCGAAGTGGGGGGCATGTTGGGAATCTCCGCCGCCTTTTACAGTGCAGCGAATGCAATTGCGCCGCTCTTCTATGGTTCCCTCTTCCAGTGGTTCGGTGCGCCTGTTCCTTTCATGGCGGGCGGATTGATCCTGTTGGTGTTGTGGTTCTTCGCGCCAAGATTTGTCGTTAAACAATAAAAAAGAACAAGGTGAAAAGGAGATTATATGTTATTGGTTGCAAATATTCTTGTGGCTCTTGTTGCCATTCTGCATGTCGGATTTCTTGCGCTCGAAATGTTTTTCTGGGATCACCCAGTGGGGCGCAAACGATTCGGGATGACTCCAGAATATTCAAAAGAGTCCGCGACCCTGGCCGCCAACCAGGGACTCTACAATGGTTTCCTGGCTGCAGGTTTGGTTTGGGGGCTTGTGATCAGCTCGACGCCGGTCAAAATCTTTTTCCTCGCCTGTGTTTTGATCGCTGGCATCTTTGGCGGCTTTACCGCTAGACGAACAATCCTGTACATCCAAGCGCTTCCTGCATTACTCGCTCTCATCGCCGTTATTCTTTCACGATGAGCGAGCACCAGCGTATCAAACTTGCTGCACTGGCAGGCATCGTGGGCCCGCTGCTTCTGGGAAGCGTCATTGCCATCCTCACCGTTCTCGAACGCGACTTTATGCTTTCCATTGGATGGAAATTTAATGCGCCTCTCGATTGGCCAAGCGGACTCTCGCTTGGTCCACTTGGATGGATCATGATGTTGACGTTCCTCCTCAGCGGACTCCTGATCCTCATCTTCGCCTCGGGACTGCGCCGGGGCCTGCCGCGCAGCCGTCCGGCTGTGATCGCGACGTGGTTGTTGATGGCCGCTGGTTTCGGCATGATCGGGCTTGTTTCCCCGACCGACAAGACCATCCGCACCACGCCCGCCACCTGGCATGGACGATTGCACGACGCGTCCTTTGCGGTGATCGGATTCACGCTCATGCCTGTGATGATCCTCCTCGGGTATGTGTTCTTCAAGGAAAAGCATTGGAAGAATCTCGCCCTCTATACATGGATCACGGTCCTGCTCGTTGTTCCCACATTTTGGCTGAAAGGGATTGCGTTTTACTTCTTTTTGGCCGCGATCCTTGTATGGTGTGAAGTGATCGCTGTTCGATTGCAAAATATCATCAAAGCGTGAATTGACTTTTGAATTGGATTTTTGTATAGTATTGCCATAGCGAAAGGAGAGACAAATGGCTGAAACGCAGAAGGAAACGCGCAGTGCACTTTCCCTTGCGAAAGACTATTTTAAGGATGAGGAGAACCTGCTCGATCCGCCCATTGTTCGTGCCGCATATTCAGACCGCATGGCGTGGATCCTTGCTTCGATGTCACACATCGCCTACGACCGATACGAAAATGATTATGATGCACGCAAGGTATTTATCGCCAAGCTCAAAAGCGGCGGATTTAGACTGATCAAAACCTTTAACTCCAACGAGACCGATACACAGGCATTCCTGGCCAGGAATGATCTGTTTGCTGTGTTGGCCTTTCGAGGAACGGAAATCGCAAAGTTCGAGGATTTCAAGATAGACGCCATGGCATCCAGGATTTCTGTGCTGGACGGCCGGGTCCACGCCGGATTCATGGAGGCATATGAAAGTGTTGCAAAAGAGGTTGAGGAAAGTGTGCTGAAACTGGAGGATGGATTGCCTCTTTATATTACCGGCCATTCCCTGGGCGCGGCGCTTGCCACGGTCGCGACACAACGGTTCGAACATATTCCCCGTATCCGTGAAATGATAGCTGCGTGTTACACATTTGGAAGTCCGCGCGTCGGTAACAGTCACTATGATATGGAGTTTAAATCGCCGATCTATCGGGTCGTCAATACAACCGATATCGTGACCGTCATCCCTCTTCTGGCAATGGGATATGTCCACATTGGCGATGTGCGCTTTTTGGGGGCGCATGAGGGAGAATTCCAGCGCGGCATTCCCACGTTGCGCCGCTTGTTTTTTTTCCTCCTGACAGTCTCCAAATTCTTCGGCCCCATTGTCGGAGATCATGCCATTGTCGAATATCGGAGAAAACTGGAAGCCATTGCCCAAAAACGTAACCCTCGCTTTGGACATTGAGTGGCCATTGTCATTGCGAGGTGGGTGTAGCCCGACGACGCAATCTCTCTTTTCAATGGCTGGCGCTAAATTTTACTGAGATTGCTTCACTCGCATTGACAGGATAACAACTGGAGCCTTCAGGGCTCTACCTGTCTTTTTGCGTTCAGTACATCTACCAATTCAGGTGTGTTGCTGATGATCAAATCCGCTCCCATAGCTCGCAGTTCTTTTTCTTCACCAAAGCCGCATAGCACCCCCACTGTTTGCGCGCCCGCAGATTTGCCGGCGCGGATATCCACCGTCGTATCGCCGATCATCAAACACTCCTCCGGCTTGACGCCCATCTTTTGGGCGGCCAGAAAAATGGGATCTGGAAACGGTTTCGTATGCGGCGCGGAGAGTCCTGTCACGATCACGTCGAAATATTTCACCAGATCGAATTGTTCCAGGAAGCGCATCGTACTTTTTTCATGACGCGCGCTGACCACTGACATTGGAAGGCGGCCCTTGAGCGCCGCCAACATCCCATCCACACCCGGGACGAGCAGAAATTTTTTGGTCATGTTTGGTTGTGCACGGGAGAACCAGTCTATGAACGCGCCCATTTCATCATCGATGCCAATCTTGTCTGCAAGACCCAAAAGGGCATTGCCCGGTGATTCCACCCACATCACCAGCCGTCGGGCAGTGCGATTCGGATCGCGGAATAAAGCACGTGGCAAATAAGGGATAAGCTTCTGCGCATATAAATCGTCGGTGTCGCTGAGTGTGCCGTCCACGTCGAAACAGAGGGCTTTGATGCGAGGGATATTGAGTGACATGGCGCTTATTGTACCGCTATAATTAACGCACGTTACCAGCTTACTTTATCGTGTCATGCTGAACCCTTCGACACGGCTTCGCCAGTCAGGATAAACTCTGCGAAGCATCTCTATGAGAGTGTCGGAGACCCTCCCCGGCAGCGACCAATGATTTGCTAAGCAAATCAGGCGGTGTCGGTCGCAGAGAACGCTGCCTCAGGGTGACATGTATTGATTTTGGTTTCAAGAAAGCAACTTGCGTTAATAAACAGGTCATATGGACGAAAACCAACTCTGGGACATTCGTGCGTTTGTCTATCAGCATTTTGCAGAGACAACGTATCCGCCGCATGTGGATGAGACCGCTACCCACTTCGCTCTGACTAACGAGGAAGCCATTTCCGCTTACGAGCAGCTTCATGGTCGCCACGCGCTTTTCCTCAAATCGGGGACTCATGATATTCTGATGGCGAATCCATTCTCAGGTGTAGTGACCCCGTTCAAAGTTCACGCAAAGAATAAAACGTATTTTGCGAACTGCGCCTGGGACACGTTTGGAATTCCCATCGCGCTGCACATCGATGCGGAGATCGAAGCCAGGTGCGTGCAAAGTGCAGGAGCCATCCGTTTAACGGTCAGCCGGCAGAAGGTCTGGGATTCGGATGCGCTGGTGCATTTCCTCGTCCCGTTCAGGAATTGGTATAACGACCTTCCCTTCACCTGAATGAATATGCTTTTCTTCCGGACGGAGGAAATGTTGGATGGATGGCTTGCGTCTAATCATGTTGAGCGCGGCGCTGTGCTATCCATCCCACAAGTATGGGATCTTTCCCGGCGCTGGTATGGCAATCGGATGCTGCCTGAATATCACGGCCGGACAGTGGAACAAGTGCAGGCGATTTTCAAAGAGGTGGGATTGACATCCGAATTTTGGCAGGCGGATTAATTCCATGTCGTGATTGAATTACATTCCTCGAAGTGCTATACTGCTTTTGATGGATTAGTACATTAACCAGACTACGGAAGGGAGACTCCCATGACTTACATTTCGCCTGTCATCTTTGTGCCTGGCATCACCGGAACCTACTTAAGAGATGAATATCAGTTGCCGCCGGATCGCGTCTGGGGTGTGCTCGAGCATGATTATGCGCGGGTGGCACTTCACCCGGATGATCCTCGCTTTGAAGCATTGGAACCTGCGCGAGTCCGCGCGGATGGCGTCTTCGAAATTGCCTACAAGGAGATCATTCAGGAGTTACGCTATAACCTGAGCACAAGCCAGGATGAGCCGGTGCCTGTCTTCCCATTTGCCTACGATTGGCGTTTGCCTTTGGAGATCATCGAAAGCCGGTTCTCCGACTTTGTCGATGAAGTGATTGACCGCACGAAGCTAATTCGTCATTACGCGCTGGAAGGCTATGCTAAAACGCCGACTGTGAATCTGATCGGTCATTCGATGGGGGGACTCATCATCGCCGGTTATCTCGATAAGAAAGGCCTTTCTGCGCCTGTATCGAAAGTGGTGACTCTGGCAACACCCTTCCACGGTTCCTTCGAGGCGGTCATCAAGATTGCCACCGGGACATCCAACCTCAGCGCCGATTCCCCTCAGTCGCGGGAACGCGAAACGGCCCGCCTGACAGCCTCGCTCTATCACCTGCTGCCAGATATACGGAATGCTTTTGAGCTCGGTGATCCCAAGCTTCCCAAGCCCGCAAGTTTGTTCAACCCCGCCTTGTGGCAAAACAGTATTGTGAATTCCGTTCTGGCTTATGTGCAGAAACAAATGGCGGCGATCGATGAGCAACAGAAGGCACAGGAACTGTTTGCCAGATTCCTCGACGTTGCACACGCCTATCGTGACCGCATTGATAAATTCCAATTATCCCAGACGAATCTCAAGCCTCAAGACTGGTTATGTGTGGCCGGCGTGAATTCCGAGACGCGCGTACGGATGAGGATCACACTCGTAAATAACTCACCCTTGTTTGATCTGGGTTCCAAATATCGATTGAATCAGTGGCGGATGAAGGATAAGACCCAAACAGATTGGCGATTGACCGGCGATGGCACGGTGCCCTTCGAATCGGCCCTGCCGAATTTTCTGGATCTTGAGAACATCGTTTGCGTGACACCGCAGGATTATGGCTATTGGGAAGTGCAGGATAAGATTGCAGCAGGCGTGGCCGGATTCCATGCCATCATATGCAACATGGATATGCTTCATCGGATGATCGTCCGTCATTTCACCGGACGGCCCGATATTGCCGGCAATACCTGGGGATATCCTGCTCCTGGAGTAACCGCTAAAAAATGGAAACCACCTCTCTCCCTTCGCCCCAAATAGATGAGAGTAAGTAGATCGCTACTGCGAAGGACGCCAAGATTTAATTGGTTTTCTTTGCGTCTTTCGCGACTTGGCGGTTACTGGTTTTGTCCAGCATGATTTGAGCGGGCTGTGAACCGCCTGCAAGCCTCATGGGGGCCTTATTTATGCCGGTGCTATAATCGTTTAACATTCTCGAAATAGACGGAGGCTTTCCATGGCATTTCCTGAGTATGCAAAGTACGATGGACTCGGCTTGGCAGAGTTGGTGCGCAAGAAAAAGGTTTCTCCTTCAGAGTTGGTGGAAGAGTCCATCTCCAGGATCGAAACCCATAATCCAAAACTGAATGCTGTTGTGCTCGCGCTGTATGAACGGGCGCGTGCAACGGCAAAGAGCAAATTGCCGGAGGGTCCTTTCAAAGGTGTTCCATTCATGATGAAGGATCTGCATGCCACGCTGGAAGGTGTCCCAACCAGTCACGGCAACAAATTGTGGAAGGATGTTCCAGCCTCCATCACGACAGAATTGGCAAAGCGCTGGCAGGACAGCGGTGTCATTGTAGTGGGCAAGACCAACACACCCGAATTTGGCCTCACGCCGTATACCGAATCAGATGCTCTCGGCCCGGCGCGCAACCCGTGGGATATTTCACGCACAACCGGCGGATCCTCCGGCGGATCAGGCGCTGCGGTCGCTGCCCGGATGGTGCCACTTGCTTCCGGTGGGGATGGAGGCGGTTCGATCCGCATCCCGTCTGCTGCATGCGGGATCTTTGGTCTCAAGCCCACGCGTGGGCGGACTCCCACCGGTCCAATCATCGGCGAATCATGGAATGGGTTTGACATCGAGCATGTGCTGACGCGTTCGGTGCGCGACTCTGCTGCGATGCTGGATGCAACCAAGGGTCCGGATGTTGGCGCGCCATATGTGATCCCGGATGCGGGGCCGTTCCTGCCTGAAGTCGGTAAACGGCCGGGCAAGTTGAGAATCGCATTTTCCACCAAGCCGATGCTTGGCAAAAACGTTCATGCGGATTGTGTGAAAGGCGTGGAAGAGACCGTTGCACTGCTGACCAAGCTTGGGCATGAGGTCATCGAAGACGCACCCGTGATCAATGGCGAAGAATATGCCCTGCATTTCCTGACAGTGGTTGCCGGACAAACGCGCGCCGATATCGAAGAAGCCGCGCATATGAAAGGGAAGAAAGTCTCATTGGATGATTTTGATATCTCCACGTTTGGCCTGGGCTTGTTCGGGACGATTCTGAAGGCCTCAGATTATGTGCATGCATTGCGCTATTTGCAGTCCAGGTCGCGCGAGATCGGTCGTTTCTTTGAAAAGTATGATGTCCTGTTAACACCGGTCTTGAACCAGCCGCCTGTCAAGATAGGCTCATTGAAGCCTTCGGCAAGCGAACAGACTCAACTCAAGGTCATTGCGCGCACAGGTGCGACATGGATTCTCGATGCAATGGGAATCATCAAACCTCTCGCCGCGCAGACCTTTGAATTCGTCCCGTGGACGCCGGTGTTCAACGTGACGGGTCAGCCGGCCATGTCTGTGCCGTTGCATTGGAACGCGGAAGGCTTGCCGATCGGTATGCACTTCGTTGGCAAATGGGGCGACGAAGCGACTCTGTTCCGATTGGCAGGTCAATTGGAAAAGGAAAAGCCCTGGTTCGATAGAGGGCCTGCGGGCTATTGACCCCCACCGTCCGGCCGATGGCGGGACACCTTCGCGAAGCATACCTTTAGGTGCCCCCAAATTCCACAATTCATAACTTGAATAATAGTCCGGACTTCACCTTGTGGAATTTGGGGAGGCTGGGAGGGGGTTGAGACGCGAGGCGTCATCCTGCGTATTAAAATTGGATGCATTTCCAAAACTTCCCATGAAAAAAATATTCAGTATTCTTACGATTGGACTGATCTTCTTGGCAGCCTGTTCCTCTGCAGGCGTTACGCCTCTCCCTGCGACCCCGTCTCCTCAACCCACGGCAACCGAGATCAAGGTACTGCCTACGCCTTCTTCCCCTGGCAATTCGATCAAATGGGATGATCTGCAAGTGAGCATGGATGAACTTGAGGTCACCCAGGAGTATATGACGGATTTTGGCTCCATGAGGATTCCGCCCCCTGGAAATAAATTCCTATGGGTGCACGTCCGACTCAAGAATACCGGGCAAATTGAAATGGATGTCCCAGTTTCGGAACATTTTAGTATTCTGTATGCCGCTATTGAGCTTAAGCCTACATACGGTCACCGCGCCGAATATGCTGACTATATAGTGTTGGGACCGGTCATTTTTCCAGACCAGGAACTGGATGGCTGGCTTCGGTTCGACATTCCCATCGCAGCCGAGTTAAACGATCTGCGGTTCGTTTTCCTCCCCGAAAGTTCACGGGTGGGCGCATCCTTTTCATCTCCGAACTTTCCTTATGCGGAAGACAAGCCGACGTATGTTTGGGAACTGAAGCCGTGACCCGTCTCCCCGCGACGCGTCGCTGGTTGATGCTATAATTTCCTGACAAGTACGCTCCATCCAACCATAGGAAAGGATACGAAATTGGCTAAAGTAAATTATCAATACGAAAAGCGTCAGAAGGAATTGGAAAAGAAACGTAAGAAAGAGCAGAAGGAAAAGCTCAAGCAGATCAAAAAGAACGTGGTTCAGAAAGAAACTGATGAAATGCCCCAGGCTCAGCCTCCGGAGAAGTAGGAAGTTGATTTCAGTTGCGAAAAAGAGACCAGTGCCTTGAGGGCTGGTCTCTTTGCTTTTTGACCTGGACTTTCCCGAATCCATTGGGGAAGATGGCTATTTGTCAACGTAGGGCAGTATGATGCGCAGACAAGAACCGCCCGCTATCACTTGAGGAATTTCAGGACCTGCTCATGGATCGACTTGGATTGCAACGCGCCTCGGTGACCCAATCCTTCGGTCTCGATATAGCGCGCGTAGTTCCATACTCGAGCGATGGCGCGGCTATCTTCGACCGGCGTCACGTTATCCGCGGCATCATGGAACATCAGCGCAGGGATATGGATTTGAGGAGTTAACGCCTCATTCGTAATCGATTCCAACACCTCGCGACCAAAGTTCTCGTGCAGCATTGTACGAAATCCTTCCATTATTTCATCGGGTAGCCCGGCGATCATCTGGAAACGCGGCAGCGACTCCAAAAGCTGATTGAATGCGCCGAAATAAACAAGTCGCGCGGGAGGCGGAAAATTCCGCTCCACCAACGCATATGAAGTGATCAACGTCCCAAACGAATGCGCGATGACTGCATGGAACGGTCCCTCCTGCTTGGCGATCAAATCGATGCTGGGAGCGATTTCCAGCAGGTTGGTTGTCTTCCCATCCGATTCGCCGTGCGCGGGTTGGTCATAGGCGACGACGCGATATCCGGCAAACAGGAGGGGATCGACGAAGCCCGTCATCTGTGCGCGTGCTCCACCCCAGCCATGCATGAGCAAGACGGCCGGACCGCTGCTTCCCCAGGTCGTTACAGCCAGTTCGCCGCCTTCAAACGGGAGGCGGTAATTATTGCCCCACTCAATGACTTCGCGGTCTGAGGGTTTTTCTTCATAGCGCGATGGGCTGAAAAATGCCTGATAGGTGTTTTTCACGATCGCTTGCATCTTTGCTGTGGTTGAGTCTAACGTTGTCATTTGTTCTCCTACAAAATACTTACTACCTGGTAAGTTTTGACGATAAAAAAATTTCGTGGGGCGGGATGTCATCCCGCCAATTCGCGGTCTACGTCACTGCCAGCAGATCCTGTTTATGCTGCTGTACCACTGCTCGGAATTTACTGTTCCCCAAAGCTCGAGCGATTTGCAGCCCGCCCTGCAAGCTGGAAAGGATCAGTGCTGCTTTATCTGCGGGTTCTCCGCCAAAGTGAAATACGCCTGCATCTCTGCCCTCTTGTAACGTTGCTTGAAGCCAGGACAGAAGTTCGCGGGTCAATGCCTGTGTTTGTTCACGTAACGAATCGGGCAGGGAGTTGAATTCCGTTTCCAACGAACCCGCCAAACAGACTTTGCCATTATCGGCCCGCGTGTTGGTATAGATATTGAAGAACCAATCCAATTTTTCCTGAGGGGATAGATCCTTGACCCGTGAGTTATTGATCCACAATTTGAAACGGTCACGATAGCGCTGGATCACGGCCGATACCAGCGCCTCTTTGGAGGGGAAGTGGTAATGGATGGCTGCATTCTTGACATCCAATTCCTTTGCGATGTGGGCATAGCTGAAACCATTGAATCCCTTCTCCTGCAGGAAGGACTCAGCCAAATCCATGATTGCTCGCTTGGTATTTGTATTTCTGACCATGATTGTCTGATTTTACTTACTAGTTAGTAAGTTTGTCAAGGAAATTTATCAACATTTTCAGAACCTTCGAAGGTTCGCTTCTTCTTAGAGTTCTATATAAACTGCTTTTCATGGCTCTACGTAGGAATTTGTAAGTGCTATAATATTCATATCTAACGCTTGAATTAGAGAGGGCTGATATCAATGTCAACTGTTCAAATTAAGCTTGACTTCGCAGCATGGCAAGCAGAAAGCCTACGCGTAACCTGTTTTCCGAGTTCTGGTACAGACTTCAATTCAAAGAATTGGTGGTTTGACGTGGTTGGAGAGCAACCAGAGAATACGATTATTCGAGCAAAAGATGGCTTCCGGCAAGATGAAGGTCATGTTAATGGTCGAAAAATCGTTCTAGCAATTCAACCAATCCGAACTGATTTTCTAATGATACCTAATGACGAAGAAGGTGAAATAGCAATTGGCTCCGTCCAAGATGGGTTAGATGCATTTCTTACAATAATATCTCGATGGTTTAACATAGGTCCTTCTCTTAGGCGTCTAGCCTTCGGGAGTGTTTTGGTTTTTCCAGTAGAAAGTCGAAAATCAGGTTATGAATTATTGGGAAATTATTTACCTAACGTAAAGCTTGATTCAGAGGGTACTTCAGATTTTCTCTATCAGATTAATCGGCCTCGGGCTAGCAAAGTGATAACCTCTGATTTAATGATCAACAGACTTACAAAGTGGTCAGTGCTAAAGAGAGGGCTTGTTGGATTTGAACTATCGCCAGATGCAGCATTAGCAACTACTGTTTCCTCTTCGGAAACACTTTCTTGCAGATTAGAATTAGACATTAATACATCCCCTGATTACAGAGGGGATCTGCCTCAGGATAAATTAAATGAAATATTTAATGAGCTAGTTGATCTTTCTAAAGAAATAGTTTCGCAAGGTGATATTCCGTAATGACTCTCCGAGACACTCCTTCTAAGCGAAATATTCCACAAACAGACTCGAATGCTGCTACAGACAATCTGTTAGCTGAGAATCTTTTTAAGAATGTTCAATCGGTACCGGTCTATCAAGATATAGATGCTCATACTATTAAAATTAAATATTATGGGCGAACTGCCGAAAGTTCTACGTCGAGGTCTGCGGTTTCAGGTTTATTAGGCAAACAAGCTAATTCAATATTTGCTGGTGCAAAAGAAGAAATTTTTGAAGATGGAATGGAAAGCGATTTTTCACGGAATTTATTGGGATTCATTGTGTCTTTCGGACATTCGGCAATGGATGCGATCATTCCGATCATACTATCGGATCTTATAAATACCGAGGTTGCTTCAGAGGCACTTAGAGTCATTGGGCACCTTAACGATAATACAACTTATCGGGATAGATTATGGTTGCTGGAAAGAGGTCTATATAGTGCTTCAGCCCGTGTGCGAGATGGAGCTACTATAGGGCTGGCGAACTTGAATGATCCTCTCGCTATTGAGCCTCTTAAGTCCGCAGTGGAGCGAGAGCCTATTATAGAGTTGCGAGACGACATGAAGCAGGTGTTATACCAGTTAGAGGGCAACAAGAATGTCATTACTCCTAAGAAAGATTCGCAAAAATAGATGGTATAAGACGGAACAATTGGATTGGCTTCCAAGCGGTGAGCTACCAGCAGATCCACTTAGTGACCTCGGAACTAAGTCGAATGAACTGTCGGTTTTTCATGTATCTACCGATGAATCAAATCTGAATAGAATTGTTGCATCCTTAGCTACAAACGTAAACCAACTATCAAATGTCGACTTTGCATTATTCGATGAAAAGCTAATATCTGAACTCGGAATAAGAATCAAGAAAAGTAAAGGTGATTTACCCGATGAACAAGTGAACAATTGGCACAGCGATTTATATGAACTTTCTGCAACAAAAGTACTGGCTTTAGCAAAAGCCATTAACGATAAAGCAAAAATTGATAGAAAACTTCCCTTGCAAGTTCTCAATCTGATTGCAGACATGTTAATTAGTGGACAACTTGACCGCTCACGTATAAAATGGAAAAGTCAAGATGATTTTGAAAAACTTGATAAGTTGCTTGAAGAACGAGCATAAAGAGTCTCACTATACAAGAAAAAGACCAATCCTTTGAAGATTGGTTTTTTGTTTGCAGAAAGACTACACACGTTCCCTACGAAACTGCGTTTGATGCAACTGCCTATACAACCCTCCGAACGCCTCGCGGGTCCAACCATGACATGCTTATTATTTTTCCGCCCCCGTCACAATGACTCCCTGCATGAAAAGACGCTGCGACAGGAACAGAATGATGACGGGGATGACCAGGATGATCAGTGTGCTGGCATCGATGACGTTCTGAATCGGAAGACGGGATTGATATGTTTGCACCGCAAAGGAAACTGGCATCAGGGAAAGATCTGTGGTGGTCAGGTAGAGCGAGGCGGTGCGCGTTTCATTCCACATGTAGAAAAAATGCAGGATCGATACGGTGACCACGACCGGCCAGGATTGTGGCAGGATGACTGAGAATAAGGGTCGCAGGGGACCAGCACCATCCAGCATCGCGGCTTCCTCCAGGTCGATTGGGATGCTTCTGAAATTCTGTCGAAGCAGGAAAATGTAGACGGCATTTCCGAAAAAAAGCGGCAGGAGGATCGGATAGATCGTTCCTCTCCAGTGGAAAAAGATGACATACACAAAATAGGCGGGGATGGTTGTGATCTTGTCCGGGATCAGGATCGTGGCGATCAAGATGTAGAAGATCAGGTTTCCGCCGGGCAGCCGAAAGCGTGCAAATCCGTACGCACAGAGTATGGATGAAACCAGTACACCAATTTCCCCGACCAATACGATGATCAGGCTGTTCCGCAGCATCGCCGGAAAGGGAAGTGACGTGAACAGAGTAGTGAAGTTTTCCCAGTTTACGTGAAACTCATACACGCCGGTCAATGTCCTCCAGCCTCCTTTCCACACAATGGGACCGGCTTCCGCATGCCGGGGATCGATAAATTGACTGGACCTCAAGCCCGGTTTGATCAACGCCAGTTGTTTCACGCTGCCATCCATCGGCACCTGATAGAGTTGATACTCCTTGCCTTGATAGGAATACGTAACCATCCGGGCCGGATAGAGGGGCGATCCTTTATCGCTGAGCTGCTCCGTCGACATCATGGATGTTGCGACCATGGAAATGATGGGGAGCATATAGAGCAGAAGCAGAATCCAAACAAGGATGTTGAACGATAGAACCTTGCGGATATCTTTAAGCCACATGGACGATCTGTGATTTGCAATCATGAACGCTGCTCCGGTTCGGGATAATAGACCCAATATTTTGATGTGAGGAAAAGTGTGATCACGAGCGCCATGACGAAGATAAAGAAGATCCATGCCAGGCTTGTCGCTGTTCCCAGCTTGAACATGCGGAACAGCGCGAAGTAAATAAAGTTATCGTAGGACGACAGGTTGCTATCAAAGGTATACCCGCGGTCGAGCATGATCGCACCGCCGAAAACCCCTGTCAGGTTCAGAATCAGGGTGAAGAAAATCGCCGGTGTAATGAGCGGCAGGGTCATGGAAAAGAAGCGTCGGAAGATTCCCGCGCCGTCCACGTGCGCCGCTTCAAAAATCTCCTGTGGGATGCCCTGCATCGCACCCATGATGATCAGCATGCCCGGTCCGATCGTCCAGAGCGAGCTGAGGACGAAAAGTGAATTGCCTGCATTACGTCCGTAGAAATGATTCAGCCCCGCCAGCCCAAGCGGGTCAAGGAACAAGCGGTTGAGCCAGCCACTGGTGGGATCGACGAATCCCTGCCACATGAACGTAAATGCCACACTTGGGATGATGCTCGGAAGAAAGAACAAAGTACGCAGCATGTTCTTTGCCAGAAGCTTCTTATGGCTCAATAATCCTGCAAAGAATATCGAGGCAGCGATTTGCACAGGGATGATGGAGAGCGCCAGCATGATCGTGTGATAAAGGACGGTGATGGTGTCTCTGTCCTTCAAGGCGACGATGTAATTGTGCAACCCGACGAATTGCGTTTTCCCTGGTTCCAGCAGGTAAAAATCGGTAAGCGAAAGTACCAGCGAGGAAAGTATGGGAACCAGTTTGAACAAAACAAAACCAACCAGCCAGGGAGAGATCAGCAGGAGTCCCCAGTATCGCCACTCTCCAAATGCCTGCCGTTGTGACCTTACGTGCCGCGAAGATTTCATAGTTGACCTCTAAAACGAAAATATAGGGACTTTCGACGCAAAAAGATTACACATTATATTCCCCAACTTGTTCCCTTGAACGTGATATTCATCAGCGCGACGAGGATGCTCGTCCTCAAACACTGGTGCTATACTAAACAAAGATCAAACATCCACATTTCATCATCCACTATGATCTGCAGGTGGAAGTTAATGAACACAGAACCCAATCCAAAAGTAAGTTACATACCAGAGTATATCGTGGTGCTGGGATACCTACTCTTCTTTTGCATCCTGGTAACTGCCTGTATTGTTTTTTATTACCTGAATAGGTCTTCATACAAATCCTCTTCTCCACCAACGAATGAGTTCGTAACAAGCCTTCCGTTGGCAACTCCAAGTCCACACGTGTCATCCATAGCTCAATTCGAAACAAGTTCGATTTTGTTTCAGGATGATTTCAGCAACAATCAAAATCGCTGGCTAAACAGTGAGGATGATACGAAAGAAAAAATAGATAAGGGTAAGTGCGAACCGACAGTGCATAGCTGACTCCAGTGCATATTGAAAGTACCGCCAGTGCATTGCTTACGAAAAGCGTGTGACAACCGCCATTGGTGGATACAGGAATGGCGGTTACTTTTTCAAAAAAGGATACGGAAAGCGCTT
>JBGPNQ010000079.1:0-17161 GCA_041487615.1 Anaerolineae bacterium | reverse complement strand
GCTGAACATCCCGTCCTGTTGGCGTTCGGCGGGAGCAAGGGAGCTCATTCGCTCAACCTGGCGCTGATGAATAACCTGCATGCATTACTCGAGAAGTTTGAGTTGATCCACATCTCCGGCGAACTGGATTGGAATCTTGTCAAAAGTTCACGCGAACAATTACCCGTCGAACTTGCCGCCCGTTATCATGCGCTGCCGTATCTGCATGAAATGGGGGCGGCCCTTGCGGCGGCAGATCTGGTGATCTCACGGGCGGGTGGGTCGAGTCTGGGTGAATATCCGTTATTCGGATTGCCTGCCATCCTTGTGCCATACCCACATGCATGGCGCTATCAGAAGGTGAATGCCGATTATCTGACGCGGCGTGGCGCGGCTGTTGTTTTGCAGGATCAAAACCTGAACGATGAGTTGTTGTCCACATTGAACGTGCTGATGGATAACCCGAACAAACTAAAAGCCATGCGCGCGGCCATGTTCGAGCTGTCGCATCCACGTGCTGCAGAGAAGATCGCCAGTGCCTTGATCGAACTGGCTGGAGCGTGACATTATGATGAGCATCGTTTATGTTTTTTGGATGTATGTAATTCTCTTTGCCGTCGTCGGTGTAATGAGAGGCTGGGCAAAGGAATTGCTTGTTTCCTTCAGTGTGATCCTGGCACTCTCGTTGAACCATGTTTTACGCAAATATATTCCGCTGGCGCAGAACCTGGCCGAAACGGACGCATCCCTTTTCTGGGTGCGGACCATCATCCTGCTTGTGCTCGTATACTTCGGTTATCAAACTGTTGTTAGCATCCCGCATCTTGCGGCCCGGGCCGCCCGGGAACGTTTACAGGATTCGATGTTCGGCGCAATTCTCGGCGGGATCAATGGTTATCTGATATCAGGGACCATCCTGTACTATATGTTTATCGCAGATTACCCATTTGAGCAGATTGTGTCCAAACCCACCGACCCTGCGATCATTACCACCGTCAACCAGATGATGCAATACATGCCCCCGACGTTACTGGGCGAACCTGGAATTTACTTCGCCATCATCCTTGCTTTCGTGTTCGTACTTGTTGTTTATATCTAAGTGCTACAAGCTAAGAGCTAATCGCTACTATGACACACGTCCATTTCATTGGCATTGGGGGCAGCGGACTTTCCGCCATCGCCCGCCTCCTGTTGGAGAGCGGATACACGGTGAGCGGCTCTGACCGCGCCATGACTCCCTTTGCCGATGAAGTCCGCAAGGCGGGCGCGACCGTGTACGTCGGTCACCATGCGCGCAATTTGGAGGGAGCAGATTGGGTGGTCCGATCCTCGGCGATCAAGGATGACAATCCCGAGGTCAAGGCGGCCAAGCGGAAGAAAATCCCCGTATACAAACGCGCCGACTTCCTCGGTGAGCTGATGTCCGACAAGACAGGAATCGCCATCGCCGGTACGCACGGAAAGACAACCACAACCGGGATGACCGCCTGGGTGCTGAGCGAGCTTGGACGCGATCCATCCTTTATTGTGGGTGGCGTGATCAATAATCTCGGAGTCAATGCACGTGCAGGCAGGGGCAATACTTTCGTGATCGAAGCCGATGAATATGACAACATGTTCCTTGGGCTCAAACCGCAGATCGAAGTGGTGACCAGCCTCGAACATGACCATCCTGATTTCTTTCCGACGTTTGTCTCGATGGTTGAGTCATTCCAAAAATTTGTGGATCTTTTACCTGCGGATGGAACATTGATCGGCTGTGTGGAGGATGCAGGCGCGATGGAATTGGTCTCCTATGCGCGCAAAGCCGGCAGGAATGTGATCGGTTACGGCGTTCAAGGCGACAATACCATCAACAGTCCACTATGGGTGATGGCACGTGCAGTGAAACCCAATCGGCGCGGTGGATTCAATTTTGTCGCCTCGTCGAATCTTGGCAGTACCGGGCTCGAGTCGGTGGAAGTTTCGTTGCAGGTGCCAGGTAAACATAACGTGCGCAATGCGCTGGCAGCCCTGGCAATCATCGATGTGCTGGGTCTGCCGCGTGAAAAGGCCGCAAAGGCTCTTGGAGAATTCACCGGCACAGGACGCCGATTCCAGTTGCGTGGCGATGTGAATGGCATCAGTATCATTGATGATTATGCTCATCATCCCACCGAGATCAAGGCGACCCTTGCAGGTGCGCGTGCCCGTTATCCTGAACGACGGATCTGGGCAGTGTGGCAGCCTCACACCTATTCACGCACGAGAACCCTTTTCCTTGATTTTTCCCGTGCCTTCAAGGATGCAGACGAAGTCATTGTTACTGAAGTGTACGCGGCGCGCGAACCCAAAGAGGATTTCACCTCGGCTGAGATTGTCAGCACCATGCCGCATCTCTCGGCCCGTTACATCGAGACCCTGCCTGAAGTGACCATGTATCTCCTCACTCATTTGAAACCGGGTGACGTGGTGCTTGTTCTTTCCGCAGGTGATGCTGACCAGATCAGTACGAATGTGATTAAAGGATTACAGGAAAGGTAGATTGATATGAAGAAAAATCAAATTCGAACCTACAGCCCGGCAAAACTCTCACTGTCTCCATTGAAAACAGCTTTGAATGAAGCAAAGATGTATTCTCTCCCCGATACATTCAATCCGCAGCCAAATGTGGATGAACAGCTTGCTTCAACGTTAATTGAAAATGTGAAAAAGCAATATAGAAGGCCATCACCCTTCTCAAATTGGATGGGGCAACCGTTCCCGCACGAGTATAAAGAAATGGTTGCGGCAGATGTCCGATGAAAAAAAGGAAAAGGAATCGCTTCACCCCGCACGTTCCACTGAATCAGAAAGAGACGTGCGAGGTCATCCCGAGACCAATTTCCTGCCACCGCTGAAAATGTTCCTGGCCTTCTTTGATAAGGAATCGCGCCAAAGGAAAAAGAAACAGAATGTCCCCAAACAGGAAGACTCGGATGAGAAGAAAGTTGAAAAGTTGATCGAGAAACTAAGTGAAAGTGAAAAAGACAAGTAGTTCGAAAATGACAGTCATTACTCCACCGATTGATATGTTATACGCCAAACTCGGCGATCAGGTGAAGGAGAATGTATCTCTTGCACCTTATACATCCGCGCGCATCGGCGGACCTGCGGATATTCTCGTTACCGCCGGGTCTGGGGATGAGTTGGCGCGAATCGTCAAATTGTTGTGGAAACTGGATCTGGAATTCATCATGCTGGGCGGCGGCTCGAACGTACTGGTAAGCGATAAAGGTGTGCGCGGCGTTGTGGTTTTGAATCGGGCCAAGGGCGTCCGCTTCCATAATGGCGATGAACCTTCGGTCACGGCTGAATCGGGCGTTGTCTTTAGCAACCTTGCCAATCGCTGCGCATCCAAAGGGTTTAGCGGACTTGAATGGGCGGCGACCGTCCCGGGCACAATTGGCGGCGCGGCCTATGGAAATGCGGGCGCGTTCGGTGGTGATATGGCTGGCAATCTGATATCGGTTGAATTGCTCACCGAAACTGGACCTGAGAAATTTACTGTCGAGCAAATGGACTATGGGTATCGGACAAGTGTGTTGAAGCGCGGAGAACTGGACGCGATCGTGCTGGCTGCTGAGTTACGTCTGACAAATTCAACGAAAGAGGAAGTCACCGTAAAGATCGAACAATTCAGCGCACATCGCAGAGCGACGCAACCGCCCGGTGCAAGCATGGGTTCGATGTTCAAGAATCCGAATGGTGACTACGCAGGCAAATTGATCGAAGAGTGCGGTTTGAAAGGCGCGCGCATCGGAAATGCCGAGATCAGTCCGCTACATGGAAATTTCTTCCTCAATCATGCCAACACAAAAGCAGCGGATATTTTTGCCCTGATACAACTCGTGCAGAAAACCGTCAAGGAAAAGCAGGGTGTCGATCTCGAACTTGAAATTGAATTGATCGGAGAGTGGAACGTTTAAACGCTGAAACGCTATGGAGAAACTTCACGTGGCAGTCTTATTTGGTGGACGTTCAGGCGAGCATGAGGTGTCGCTCATGTCTGCGCGTTCCGTGTTGTCGGTGCTGGACCCCGAGAAATATGAAGTGACCCAGATCGGCATCACGCACGAAGGCAAATGGCTGACCGGTGAAGATGTGCTCGGTAAATTCGAGCATAACAAACTCGATGGACTCAAACATTTTGTTCTCTCACCTGATCCTTCAGATGCCTCACAGTCCACGCCTCACGTTGATGTTTTCTTCCCCGTCCTTCACGGAACCTTTGGCGAGGATGGAACTTTACAAGGCTTGTTTGAACTGGCAGATGTTGCCTATGTCGGCGCGGGCGTCCTTGGTTCATCGCTGGGAATGGATAAAGGTGTCTTCAAGGATGTGATGGTTGCCAACAACATTCCCATTGTGGACACGATGGTCGTGCTTCGCTCGGAGATTGAAAAAGACATGCTTTCGGTAATTGCAGAAGCGGAGAAGGTCAGCGAATATCCGTTATTTACAAAGCCGGCAAACCTGGGTTCATCAGTGGGTGTGACCAAATGCAGCAACCGCTCCGACCTGCAGGAAGGCTTGATGGAAGCTGCTTCCTTTGACCGCCGCGTGCTGGTCCAGAAAGGTGTCGGGAACGCGCGAGAGATCGAAGTCAGTGTGCTGGGGAATGCGGACCCTGTTGCTTCCGTTCCGGGTGAAGTTCTACCGAGCCGCGAGTTTTATTCGTACGAATCAAAATATATTGATGGAACATCAGGATTGCTAATCCCTGCCGACCTGCCTGCCGATGTTGCGGAAAAAATTTGCGAGTATGCGGTCCGTGCCTATAAAGCTATTGATTGTGCCGGACTGGCGCGTGTGGATTTCTTCGTCGAGAAGGATACAAACAAAATCCATCTCAACGAATTGAACACGATCCCGGGCTTTACCAGGATCAGTATGTATCCCAAACTGTGGGAAGCCAGCGGCCTGCCTTACAACAAACTGGTTGACCGCCTGGTTGAACTTGCCATGGAGCGTAAAGCCGAGCGTGACCGCACGTCGCACACCTATCGGAGTCATGGATGAGCGAGAGGAAGGAATTGACCCGCGCGGAAGAAGTCCGTTTGCGCCGCGAGAAGGAGAACTCGAAGCGGATGCAACGCGCCGCGAAGGAAGCGACGCGGCCTGTGCCGCCGGTGACGACACGCGCCAAACAGACGGTCGCGGCTCCCGGGCGCAGACCTGCCCGAAACACGCGCCGTCGCTTCCAGGTGGCGCTGCCAATTCCCGGCGATGATATTCGCAGGGTTAGCATTCCGCGACCGCGGTTGGGGATGCGCACCGTATCGTTCCTGCTGGCTGCCGTGATCGGTACAGCCATTTATCTCGCATATAGCCTTCCATACTTTCGCGTGACGCAGGCGCAGATCCTTGGCAATCAAATGCTCTCTCCAGAGGAAATTAATTCGGTGATGGGCGTGGCAGGACAACCGGTCTTTACCCTTAAGCCTGACGAGCTGCAGACACGCCTGCGACTCAACTTCCCTGAACTGGTTTCCGCAAATGTGACCGTCTCGCTGCCCAACCTGGTTTCTGCGAATCTCGTTGAGCGGCATCCGGTGGTGCGCTGGGAGCAGGGAGGCGGCTACACGTGGATCGCGGAGGATGGCGTCGCATTTCGTCCCCGTGGTGAGATGCCGGAGTTGATCTCTGTCGTCGCAGAATCAGCCCCCGCCATAAGCCTGAGCGCCAGTGACCCGTTGAATCCAACGCCGTTCATTTCCACAGAGATGGTCCAGGCATTGAAAAAACTCGCAGGTCATGTTCCGCCGGGTATGTCGATCATTTATAGTCCCGATTTTGGTTTCGGTTGGAATGATCCGCGTGGTTGGAGAGTTTATTTCGGGACGAGTGCAAACGATGTGGAGTTGAAGATGCGTGTGTATGAATCGATGGTGAATTCCCTGACGCAGCGCGGTATTCGCCCCGTCATGATCAATGTGACCTATCCGACTGCGCCTTATTACAGGATGACTCAATAACATGGAAGAAATCGTTGTAGGCATTGACGTTGGTACAACCAAAGTGTGCACGCTGGTCGGACGCGTGGAGGATGAAAAGGCCATCCGCATCCTCGGCGTGGGCATCGAACCTTCGGACGGGATCCGCAAGGGAATCATTGTGGATCTGGCCGCGGCTTCCCAGGCGATCACGCGCTCGGTGAAAAAAGCCGAGTCCACTTCCGGGCTGGAGATCACTTCCGCCTTGGTGAGTATGGCGGGCGCACATGTTGCATCCGTGAACAGTCGTGGTGCTGCAGCGGTCAATGGAAATGCCATCGAGCAATATGATGTGGCTCATGCATTGGAGCAGGCGCGCGCGGTTGCCATTCCACATGACCGTGAGATCATTCATGTCATCCAGCGCGGCTTTACGGTTGACGGACAGGATGGCATTCGCAACCCGAAGGGTATGCATGGTTATCGCCTGGAAGTGGAGGCACACATCATCACTGCCTCCGCTGCGACAGGTGATAATCTGCGGCAATGTGTGGGCGCGGCCGGCGTGGATGTTCAACAGTTTGTGTTGAATCCGCTTGCTTCGGGCGAAGTAGTGTTGACAGAGCAGGAACGCCAGATGGGTGTGGCAGTTTGCGACATCGGCGGCGGTACAACCGACCTGGCGATCTACGTCAATGGCGATGTGTGGCATACGATGGTTCTGGCTGTTGGCGGTAATCACATCACACAGGATATTGCGCATGGACTGCGGCTCTCATTACAACAGGCTGAAGATGTGAAGAAGCAACAGGGATACGCCGTACGCACTGGTGTTGGTTCCGAGGAATACTTTGCGATCCGCCCATTTGGCGAGGATCGTCCTGTACAAATTAACAGACAGGAACTTGCGCACATCATCGAAGCGCGCGTGGCAGAAATCTTTTCGCTTACATTGCAGGAGATCAAACGATCGGGATATGACGGTCTTCTCCCTGCGGGTATGGTGTTGACAGGCGGCACGTCTGCATTGCCCGGCATCAAGCGTGTGGCATCAGAGGTACTGGGCATGCCTGTCCGCACAGCACAACCGGAGAATCTTTCCGGTCTTGTGGATCGATTGAACTCACCTGCATATTCAACAGGTGTGGGTTTGTTGCGATGGGCACTCACGATGCACGATCAGGATTTGAGCATCGGACGTGAACGCCGTTCGAAAGGAGAGAAACGCATGGATTTTGGCGCAGTCAGGAAACTCATCGGTAGGATTTTGCCGTAACACGAGAGATCAGCCACTGAGTCACAGAGACTCAGAGAATTAAGAATCTCAGTGACTCTGTGTCTCCGTGGCGAAGAATCATTTATCACTCTTAAAATATTATGTTACGGAATCAATTGCTAGTATCATAAGACCCAATGTTTGATGGAGGTAGACATGGACTCGACCAATAAGCAAGACCTTGATTTAAGAGTAGAACCAATCGCCCGCATTAAAGTCATCGGTGTGGGTGGCGGCGGATCGAACGCCGTCAATCGCATGATCGATGAAGGTATTCAAGGCGTTGATTTCATCGCCGTGAATACCGATGCACAGGCACTGATGATGGCGAAGGCGCCGCTGCGTTTGAGACTCGGTGACAAGCTCACTCGCGGTCTCGGCGCGGGCGGTGATCCTGAGATCGGTCGCAAAGCTGCCGAAGAATCTGCGGACGAACTGTACAACGCGCTGAAAGGCTCGGATATGGTTTTCGTTACTGCAGGCATGGGCGGTGGCACAGGCACAGGCGCGGCGCCCGTTGTCGCGCAGGTTGCCAAGGAAAGCGGAGCGCTCACGATCGGCGTTGTGACGCGTCCCTTCACCTTTGAAGGAATGCGCCGCATGCAATCCGCCGAGGTCGGCATTGGCAAGCTCAAGGAACATGCCGATACATTGATCGCGATCCCCAATGATCGTCTCTTACAAATAGCCGATAAACGCGCCTCCCTGCAGGATGCCTTCCGCCTTGCGGATGATGTTTTGCATCAGGGCATCCAGGGTATTTCAGAATTGATCACGATCCCTGGTTTGATCAATCTTGATTTCGCCGATGTACGCGCGATCATGTCTGAAGGCGGCGCGGCGCTGATGGCCGTTGGAAAAGGCTCAGGCGACGAAAGAGCGAAGAAAGCCGCCGAGGATGCGATTTCCAGCAAGCTGCTCGACATCACGATTGACGGCGCGCGCGGCGTCCTGTTCAACGTCACCGGTGGACCGAACATGACTCTCTTCGAAGTGAACCAGGCCGCGGCGATCATCCGCGAGACGGCTCACCCGGATGTGAACATGATCTTCGGCGCGGTCATCGATCCAACCATGGGCGACGATATCCGCATCACCGTCATCGCAACGGGATTCGAACGCAGCAGCATTCCACGCCGCGCGTTGGAAAAACCACAACGTACCGAATCCAGACGGCCTGAGTCTGCCTCCTATATGCGACCCACGGAATCGGTCAGCGTTCACGCGGACGTTCAATCGGGTGAGGCGAAGCACGCCGGCGAGCATCTGCCCCCCGTCAACAGGGATGATCTCGATATCCCAACGTTCCTGAGGAATCGTCGGTAGGGATGACCCTTGCGGTCATCCACGCAGTTATCTGGATAGGGGCAAGCCCTATCCCAACGAATTAATCGGTCAAGTCCAGTTCCCCCTGCCAGGGCGGTTCTGGCGTGCCTGGGCGAGGCGCGCCAAGCCGCTCTGTGCGGTTTTACTCAGGCTGCCGTCATTGCGAGCCCGAGCGATAGCGAATGGCGAAGCAATCTCACATATGATGAATGTGATTGCTTCCTCAGACTACGGCCTCCTCGCAATCACGGAATTCAGCGAAGGCGGGGACGGGGGTGCATATCCATTCAAATATCCAAATGGCATTTCTCCCAGTTGGAATGCAATCTGACCTATACTACATGGTGCCGCATCATGATGAAAGCCTCAGATTCTGATTCAAACCTTCAAGATACTTCAGAATGTTTACTGATTTGGGAAACAAGCGGTAAAATAACTGTGATGAAAGCAAATCTCCCCAAACCAGTTCATGAGTCGTATTTGAAACACCGCAGGGATCTTGCCTGGAAGATCATTTTTCCAGTGGTGTCGAGTAGCGTACTCTGCATCGCCCTGATCGTGCTGATCAACATCGCCACCTTCCGCGATGGTGGAGACGTTCAGCGTTGGGCCGATATTTCCACGATGTGGATCGCGATACCGATCATGATTGGGCTGTTGATCGTTCTTGCATTACTGGGCGGCATTGTCTATCTACTGGCGAGATTATTGAACATCACACCCAATTACACCGCCCTGGCGCAGGATTTCTTCTATAAGATCGAAGGCTATGTTAAACGAGGAGCAGATGTTGCCGCCAACCCCATCATTTTCCTTGATTCAATTGGTGCCAGCATCAGCAGGTTTTTTGGAAGACGATAGTGTATTGCTCCAATCGCCGTCCGCGGCGGGAGCATCAGAGAGGAATTGAATTATGAATCACAACAGAACATTGTTACTCGGCGTGCTCATCGGCGCAGTGACAGGCTTGATCGGCGCGATGTTGCTCAACCGCCGCGCAGAAAATACCGGAAGCGAAACTGCCATCACCACCGGCGAAGGGATGAAACTCGGCGTCATGGTCATCGGTTTGCTGCGCGCGATCGCGTCTTTGGGGGAAGAGAAGTGAGCCCAAGGGTATTCAAGGAAGGAAAATTTATTTTTTGGTTTCATAGTTATGATGTTTTGCACGAAACCGAGCCAGTATTCACGTTGGCAAAGGTTCGCAAAACGACTCAGGTGATGCTAAAATCTGGCTGGAACCGCAAGCTGAAATTGGACGAACTGGACGTACATTATCTCGCAGCGAATTGAATGATGTGATCGAGATTGTTGAACGAAATCTTGATCGGTTACAGGAGGCTTGGAATGCCCACAAAAGAAAAGCCGAATGAGCAAACAGCAAAATGGTACGATATCGCGTATCCTGCTTCTGCATATACATTCCCAGGTGAGGCGCTTATTCATCGCCTGCGCTTCGACAGGGATTACATGCACGTGGAATTGACCGATGGACGAATGCTCTCCATACCGTTGTCGTGGATCCCAACCTTGTATAACGCCTCTCCTGACGAGCGTGAAAAATATGAGATCAGCCAGGATCGCAAAATGATTATCTGGGACCCCGACAAGTGCTCGATCAACGACGAAGTTCGGATTGATGATTATCTTGCTCCCCATCCAGAGAGTGATGCCGCGAAGGAGAAGTAGACTGATTTGGAATTGTAAAGATTCAAGTCGAATGCTGCAACGGTTCTTGAGTCTGTCCATGAACCGTTGTGTTTGAGGCCTGCAGTAAATTACAATTCTGAGTAAAGTAGACGTGAAGCTAGTCGCCGAAAGAGGGTAGCTGTATGCCTGATCTTCAAGGGTTGGCGATATGATTTGAAAGAGTTGCCAGATATAGAAAAACTTTACATTCTTCGAGCTATGGATCTGATATGCGCAAGATGTGGCTTTTCCTTGTTCTACTAATGAGCATGATTTTTCCTGCAGCAGTTCACGCGCAGAGCCCTACACCACCGCCAACCCTTACCGATATTTGTTTCAAAGCCGGGAAATTTCAGGCGGTTGATTGTTTCAGCGCGGTTTGGAATAAGTGGGGAATTGGGGGAGTTGTTGGTCTCATCATTGTCATTCTTGTCATTTATCTTTTTCTAACTCCTGGTGGAAAAGTGTTTCAGGAAAAAATGGAGGAATGGATTCGTTCCTGGCCCATATTTCGACCTGCACCTATGCCTCCTGCGGAAATTCAACGCCGTAGGGCGGACTATCTACTAGAACTCAAAAACTCCGAATCGCTTCGCCAGCCTGAAGAAATTGCTTCACGATTTGATGCCTATCTGAACAGATTGCATTCGCAGGAAAACCCTTTAAGACCATCGGAAGATAAAGTCTTTGTAGATTTGGAAAGCGGATTGTCCATCGATCAACGGATCGTTTTGTCTACCAAGTCCGAACCAAATCAGACAAAGTCATTTGTCGAGAAGGGAAGATTTAATAACCTTACCGAAGCAATCAAATGCTTGGATGACCAAACTGGATACCCCTATCCTGCTCTGGCGTTATTAGGGGAGCCAGGAGCAGGGAAAAGCACCCTTTTACGTAAACTTGCGCGCCAGATTGTGGAACAGTGTATCGAAGACTCTTCCGACTACCTTCCTATTTTTGTTTCATTAAGTGAACATGAAAGTGGGCGGCCTCTGAACTTTTTGCGCCAGCATTGGAAGAGCTTATTGGGCTTTGATGGTTTGGATGATGAGCTGGCCAAAGGGAAAGTCTGGCTGTTCCTGGATGGCTTGAATGAAATGCCTGATTATCAGACGCGTAAGACGGAGTGGAAGGCATTTTTGCATCAATATTGCACATCCAGTGGAAACCGCGCCCTGATTTCCTGCCGCATTGCAGATTATGGAGAGGGTGTGGATTTGCCGCGTCTGACAATTCATGAGATGGATGATGAGCGCATTCAACAGTTCTTGAAGAAGCGTAACCCTGATCATGCCGATGCTTTATGGAACGCATTGGAAAAAGATCGGGATGAGGAGCGCGGCAGGATGTACGAAGTTGCCAAAATCCCATTTTGGCTGGTGATGATCTCCCGGCTTTCAGATAGGGATGGCTTGCCGCGTAACCGCGCTGGTCTAATCAGCAAATTCATAGATAGATGGCTGGATTATGAAAGCGGCGAGCGTATAGGCGGGCATATCATCACCGATGATCAGCGCAAAGCGTTTTTGAATGCAATGACGCACTTGGCATGGATGGGTCTCTCGCGCAGTCAGAACTATGTTTTTGACATGAAGGAAGCACGCAAATTACTCGGCGCAAAACAGACTGTTTTTAACGCGGATCATGTAGTGGAATTGGCGCAGGATTGCAGTGTGCTGTCCCTTGAACCGCCTCACAAACCGACCAAAGCAAAATTCCAGCACCAGTTGCTGCAGGAATATTTTGCGGCGTATGAACTGGCAAATCGGTTTCTGGCGGGGAGAAACTTGACGAAACTCTGGAAAGTTCCCTGGCACGACTGGAAGTTTGTCAAAAGCGAGTGGGACCCTCTTCCAGCCCCGCCACCTACTAAATGGGAGGAAGCGGTTGTCCTCGCCGCAGGGATGTTGTCTCCCGCTGATGCAGAAAATCTCGCGCTTGCCGTAGTGCCATATAACCCGCCTTTAGCCGCGCGCTGTGTGCTTGAATCGGGCACGAAGATTGGCGACAAGGTTACAGAAAAGGTTCAACATCGTTTGCAGCAAGATATAGAAAATTCGCATGTACGTTTGCCTGCCCGCCTTGCCGCAGGGAAGATGCTGGCAAAACCAAAATTAGGCGACCCGCGCTTATTGAAGCGACGCAGTGAAGTTCAATTGCCAGAGGGAAAAAAGATATCCTTCATCTTGCCTGATTGGGCGGATGTACCTGCGGGAATGTCCCAAATGGGCACGACAGCATTTCAAGCGCGATTATTGAAACTTCAGCACGTTGATGTTAGTCAAGATGAACAACCTGCTCATTTGGTGCAAGTCAGCGCGTTCAAAATTGCCCGCTTCCCTGTCACCGTCTTGGAATATCGGTGCTTTATAGAGGCGGGTGGTTATGAAAATGATGCTTACTGGAAAGAAGGAAATTCCTTGCGCTGGCGTGACGCTCCCTTGCCTTATGAAGAGAGTTATGAATTTCAACTGTTTCGCGAGTTGAGGGAGAATCCAGAAGCCTTGTTGAGGCAAGTGGATATTTGGGTACGACAAGGTAGTTGGTCTCCGGCGCAGGCAGAGAGCCTTCGAATCAGGTTGAAAGATGAGGATGATGTTTCGCGGAAGCGATGGGAGGAATATGAAGCTGACAAACGCAATACCTCAGGAAAAGCTGCGCGTCCCTGGTTATGGGATAATCAACAGTATACGTTGGATAACCAACCGGTGATCGGTGTGACTTGGTATGAAGCCTGCGCCTACGCCGCATGGCTGACCGAAATGTTGAGAATGCAGGGCACAATTTCAGAACAGGAAGAAATTCGCCTGCCTACCGAAGCGGAATGGGAAAAAGCCGCGCGTGGAAACAGAGGGCGGTTATGGTCCTGGGGAAATATATGGCGATCTTCTTTTGCCAATTCGCTCGAAGGTCGTGTGATGCAGCCCTCTACCATTGGCGCGTATCCTCAAAATAAAAGCCCTTACGGCGCATTGGATATGATTGGCAATGTCTGGGAATGGTGTTCTGATTGGTATGCCGAAGACACCTACGGACAACGCTCTGGCGAAGCAGTGAAGGATCCGCCTGGTCCTGCTTCTGGGTCTGCGCGGGTGTTGCGCGGCGGCTCGTGGGATTACGATCGGAGCCTTACGCGCGGCGCGTATCGCTACAGGTACTACCCAGGTAACTTCAGCGACAGTCTCGGTTTTCGTTTTGTGCTCTCTCCCGATATAGGTTCTTGAAATCCTGAATTTCTGAATTCTGATTTCTGAATTGGATTAAAAAATTTTTGAAAAATGGAAAGCAGCTCGATGAGTCAATTATTTGAACAATTCTGTTCGTTCGAAAATGTGTATCTGGCATACCGTAAAGCGCGCAGGGGCAAGCGCGGCAAGACAAGTGTGGCAGGTTTTGAATACAACCAGGAGGAGGAACTGATCCAACTGTGTGACGAATTGTCCGGCGGCGCATGGAGACCGGGCGTGTACACCAATTTTTATATTCACGAACCAAAGCGGCGTTTGATCTCTGCCGCACCGTTCCGTGATCGCGTCGTGCATCATGCACTGTGCAACATCCTTGAGCCAGATTGGGAAAGGCGCTTTATTTATGATACGTATGCCAACCGTACCGGCAAAGGCACGCATCGTGCGATATTGCGCGCAAGCGAGTTCTCCAGGAAATTCAACTATGTTCTGCAGTGCGATATTGAACAGTTCTTCCCCAGCATTGACCATGCCATTCTGCGTGAGAGAATTGCGGCCCATTTGGATGACGAACGACTGATGAAGGCTGTGGATTTGATCCTGCAATCCGGGGTCGGCGTGCAAACTGAACAATATCAAATGAAGTGGTTCGCGGATGACGATCTCTTTTCTGCGATGCGACCGCGCGGGCTTCCTATTGGCAACCTTACTTCGCAGTTTTGGGGGAATGTCTATTTGAGCGCGTTCGATCATTTTGTAAAACGGGAATTACGCGCGCAGGGCTATATTCGTTATGTGGATGATTTTCTTGTGTTTGGCAATGACAAACAAGTTTTACATCAATGGAAGGAACAAATCATCCAACGCATGGCGAAACTCCGCCTGATATTGCATGAGCCTCAGGTTTTTCCGGTGAACACGGGCATTCCTTTTCTTGGTTTTCGCATTTATCCCGATCACCGCCGTCTCAAAAAAAGGCGCGGCATTGCCTTTCAACGCCGCTTTCGGCATTTATACAAGCAATGGGTCGAGCGCAAAATAAAACGAGCTACATTGGATGATACTGCCCGCTCCTGGTCTGCACATGCTGGATGGGGAGATACGCATGGCTTGCGTCGTTCCGTTTTAACCGGTTATATTTTGTAATGCAAGAATCGCCGATCTTCTCTCGCACGTACGATCTCATTCTTTGGCTCTTGCCCGAAGCCAATAAATTTCCACGCGCCCATCGTTTTGGCTTGGGAGAGCGCGTCATTCGAGAGGTGCTTGATTTCCAGGAAACATTGATTCAAGCAGGTCTATCCAAAAGGGAGCGCACACGTCTTCTAGATCAAGCCGATGTGGAGCTTACAATTTTGCGTCAAAACCTGCGCTTATGTAAAGACCTTGAATTGCTCAAACTCAATCAATATGAACACGTCTCGAAAATGCTGGTTGAAATAGGGCGTTTGTTAGGAGGCTGGAAGAAATCAAACTCATAAAATGGGACAGGCCCAGAGAGCGCGGGTGTTGCGCGGCGGCTCGTGGAATAACAATCGAAACAATACGCGCGGCGCGTATCGCAACAGGAACAACCCAGATAACTTCAACAACAATCTCGGTTTTCGTTTTGTGCTCTCTCACAATATCTTTCCTCTGCCAGAAGTGCCGCACCGTCCATGGACGGCGGTCGAGGCGAAATATCGGCTGGTTTGCTCCCGGCTCAGGGCTCTGCCCTGGGCAAATATACAAGCTGCCCGTCTCCTGGGTTTATCCCTGAGGCGGGCATTTTTATCCTTTCATAACAGAAGCCTTGAACCAGGACATTCACCCTTTTATCCTCCCCTTCAAATCCTTTTCCTTGAACGGACCCTTTTCCAGCATCAAGGCGCGGGCTTCGTCCACTTTTTCCCAGACATTCCATAACAACACACCGCGTACGCGACCATCGTCGAGATAATAGACAACGCCTTTTTTGAACGGCTCCTCCCAATCGGCGAACGTATGCATTCTGCTGTTCATCTCGCCAACGGCTTCATAGCCGAGATCGAACAGGTCAGAGTAAAACATGGGGATGTTGGTATAGGTCTCGGTTGCGCCTGCCATGTTGCGCCCGGCAACCAATCCCATTTGAACGGCGTTATCCTCATGTTCCACGCGAACGCGTTTGCCCAGAGCCGAGTGGAGGAAGTTTGCTGCGTCGCCAGCCGCGTAAATATCTGGCAGCGATGTTTGCAATCCTTCGTTGACAACAATCCCGTTGTCAATTTTCAGGCCTGCCTCTTTCGACAGATCCAGGTTGGGATGGATTCCGATCCCAGCCACGACCCCATCTGCTTCGATCGTACGTCCACTCCCCGTGCGGACCAGGATGCGGTTCCCCTCTTTATGAACGCTGGCAACCGAATCGCCTGTCATCACCTCCACTCCTTTGAGACGGTAATAATCGTTCAGAAACTTTGCCAGGTCTCTCGGCAAAAAATGTTCACTGATCGCATCCCCCCGAAAGATCATCGTCACTTTTTGTCCCACCATTGTCAATGCTGCGGCGATCTCAGGACCGATGTAACTTGCACCGATCACGACGAAGTGGTTGCCCTGCCCGGTCAGATTGCGCAGCTGTTGATAATCCTGAAATGTTCTGAAATAAATGATGTTTCCCTCGCCGAATGGCAAATGATTCGGCGTTCCGCCGGTCGCGAGCAGCAGCTTTTCGTAGGAATATTCTTCATTGCTGGAATCGCGCACCAATTTCCTTCCAGTGTCAATGTGAGTTGCCTTGCAGTTCAAATAAAGTTCCGTTCCCCTCTCTTTTGTTTTGCGCCAGATCTTTTCAACAGGACGTCCCTTCCACAAGCCTTTGGAAAGATTCGGCCGCATGTACGGTGGATCTGGTTCCCTGCTGATCATGCCAATGGTCCCCTCTGTATCACGTTCACGAATGCCGCGGGTTGCCGCGTCACCTGCCAGCCCGCCCCCGATGATCAAATACTTGTAATGTTTCATCGGTTCTCCTTCCATCTGTCATTGCGAGGGAGTGTAACGACCGAAGCAATCTCGAAAGCCTGTAAGATAATTCCTTATTAAAATATTGAGATTGCTTCGCGGAGTTTACACTGACTAGCGAAGCTGTGCCGAAGTGCTCGCAATGACATCAATTAATTAATAATACCACCTTACCGGCGCAGGCAGATCAAACCTTTGAGATAAGCTCCTTCGGGGAATTGCAAAGCCACGGGATGATCCGGTCCCTGTGATAAATATTCGAGGATCTGCGCATCGACACCTGCGTCCAGAGCGGCCCCAGCGATGATTTTTTGGAACAAGGCTGCATCGACTCCTCCCGAACACGAAAACGTGACCAGTATCCCGCCGGGTCTCAGCAACTTGAATGCGAAGAGGTTGATATCCTTGTAGGCGCGCGTCGCTTTTTCAGCGTGTGCCGCAGTGGGAGCGAACTTGGGCGGGTCGAGGATGATCATGTCGAAAGAGCGCCCTCCATCGCGGAATTTTCGTAATAAATGGAATACATCACCTTCCATAACAGTATGACGGTCAACAGGCAATTGATTGAGAGATACATTTTCTCTGCATACTGTCAGAGCATCGGCAGATGAATCCACCGATAAGACAGATGCTGCTCCTCCAGCCAGCGCGTTGACGGTGAACCCGCCTGTGTAGCAGAAGCAATCCAGTACATCCTTATCCTTTGCCAGTTCGCGTACACGTAAACGATTCTTTCGTTGGTCAAGATAGAAGCCGGTCTTGTG
>JBGPNQ010000078.1:0-17241 GCA_041487615.1 Anaerolineae bacterium | reverse complement strand
TACGAGCCTATAGCAGAAGCCGCTGATGCAAAGGCATATCCACCGCCTGGTGAATTGGTGGATGTTGGCGGTCATCGCCTGCATATTCACTGTACCGGCACTGGTAGTCCCACCGTGATAATCGGCGCTGGGCTGGGTGATTGGTCAACGACGTGGGCAGCATATGTACAACCAGAAGTGGCGAAGACAACACGGGTCTGCACCTATGATCGAGCTGGCATGGGATGGAGCGAAGCAGGTCCGCTTCCACGCGATGCGGCGCAAAACGCAAAGGAACTGCATACCTTGCTGCAAAATGCCAATATTCCGGGACCGTATGTAATGGTAGGACATTCGCTGGGCGGCCTTGTAGTGCGCGTATTTGTCCACGATTATTCTTCGGAAGTGGTCGGGGTTGTATTAATAGAATCGATGAATCCTAAACAATTAAGCCAATCGCCGACAGTGCAATCTCAGTCGGAATCACAATCTCAGCCATTTTCCTTTCAGGCTATGTTAGCGCGTTTCGGAGTCGCTCGCTTGCTTGTGAAACTGCCTAGCATCGCTCCCAGTTTGCCACCCAATGAAGAAGCCTATTATCCGCTATATATTCGCCCACAATCTTTGCAAGCTACTGATAACGAATCTCAAGGGATGCCAGCCGCTGGAGTGCAGGCAGCTGCCGTGAAAAGCTTTGGCGATCTGCCTCTGATCGTTCTGACCGGCCGGCTGCATACCGACCCGCCTGACTGGCAGACGTGGCAGACCGAGTTGCTCCAACTATCCTCCAACAGCCAGCAGTTGTTTGCAGAAAACGGCAACCACAATATTCAAGTCGAAGAGCCGGATGCTGCAGTCGCGGCGATTGTGAAGATGGTAGAGCTTGTTCGCCAGTCGACACAGAAGTAGATTTTTGGTGAGATTATGAGTCAACGTGAAACTGCCTGGCTTCGAAAAATCATTTTCCTTAGTATGGTGATTCTGGCTATCGTCTCATCCGTGGCCAGAGTCAAGCCAGCCTTTGCTCAGGTCACGCCTGCCGATTTTGATGCAGTTGACGATTACATTAGCACCAGAATGAAAGAGCTTGGGATTCCCGGCGCAGCGCTTGTCATTGTGCAGAGCGATCAAATTGTTCACCTTAAGGCGTTTGGGATTGCCGATGATTCGGGTCGCCTGGTCACGCCGCAGACACCGTTCTTCACCGGTTCCACTGGCAAATCGTTTACTGCGCTTGCCGTCATGCAATTGGTTGAAGCAGACAAAATCAAGTTGGATGCGCCTGTACAAACCTACCTCCCGTGGTTTCGTGTCGCAGATGTCAACGCCTCTAAAACGATCACTGTACGCCATCTTCTAAACATGGACAGTGGAATTCCCCGATCCACCGGACAGGAGCAAATTGCAAATGTCGACCTGAGTGATTCCGCGATTGAAAACAACGTGCGGGCGTTGGCAAAGATCGAACTTAGTGCGCTGCCAGGCGAGCGATATGAGTATTCCAATGCAAACTATGTTACCCTGGGCATGATCATTCAAGCGGTCACGAGTCAATCGTATGAGACCTACATCGAGGAACATATTTTCAAACCGCTGGATATGCAGAACAGCTTTGCTTCAAAAACTGAGGCTGAACAAGGCGGGCTTGCAGTGGGCTACCAGAAATGGTTCGGTGTGTTAGTCGCCTCGCCGGACTTGCCCTTCCTTCGTGGTTCACTCCCGGCAGGCCAACTCAACATGAGCGCCGAGGATTTTGGACATTATTTGATCGCGCAGTTGAATGATGGAAACTATCAGGGTGTATCCGTGCTATCGCCAGCCGGAATTTCCACATTACATCACCCCGATGTCCCGATGCCAGGTTCAACCGATTTTTACGCGATGGCCTGGGAAGTGCAGCACTTCGAAGATGTGGAAGTGCTCAGACACAATGGGGCAGTTCCGGGATATACGACTGATATGTTCCTCGTACCACAGAAAAACATTGCGATTGCGATGGTCATGAACACCTATAGCCCGATGTTGGGGATTCGGGTGTCAAGACTTCCAAGCAGCGTGCTGCGAATGTTGCTTGGTCAGGCAATCATCCCGGGCTACGAATTCCGCTATATGCAGATCATCTATGCTCTGGTGATGCTGATTCCTTTATTGCACATCATCGCCGTCCTGGCTACGCTCCGCCGCCTTCGTTTCTGGCGGGGGAGTCCGCAGCTCTCAACGCAGATGCAAGTCGCGCGTTATATCGCTTTGCCGTTAATTTGGAACGCCGCTATTGCCTATGTACTTCTTGTGACTCTGCCTATTGTATTCGAGGCTAACATTTCCACCGTTATACTCTTCCAGCCTGATGTCGGCTGGGTGGCGGTTGTTTGCGGCGTCTTCGCGATTGTCTGGGGGGTAATAAGCACCGGGATTGGCATTTCGATGTTGCGCCAAACCGTCAAAAGAACAGAAATAGTTTAACGTCTATACTTCTACTATGCCTCACGGTGTAAGGTAATTTAGATGAATCGGAATAAAAAAGGAGCAAGAATGAACACAAACAAAATCGCACCGCGCTTCACCAATATATCACTACGTACAGCTGCCATAGTTGCAGGCGTGGGATTATTACTCATGGCAATCCTCTCGCCAATCGCCTACTTGAGCACCTTTCAGAGCCTTGTTAAATTTGATGATGCCGCCTTAACCGCTCAAAACATTTTGAACTCCATGGGAGCGTTCCGTACGTGCATCCTCCTCCTCTTCACGGTGGCAATTCTTGACATCGTTGTTGCCTGGGCGCTTTACATCCTGCTCGTTCCCGCGAATAAAAATCTCTCTGCGCTTGCGGCGTGGTTACGGGTGATCTATGCGGGCATTTTTATTTTTGCCGTCAGCAAACTCTATATTGCTTTGCAGTTCATTACGGCAGATGGTACCCAGACAATGTCATTTTTGAAGGCATTTCAAAGTATATGGGATAAGGGTCTGATCCTTTTCGGCTTTCACCTTTTGGTGCTTGGCTATCTTGCTTTTAAATCGGGCTATATCCCCAAATGGCTGGGGGTCTTCCTTGTGCTGGCATCTGCGGGATATATCGTTGATGGTTTTGGAAAAATTCTTTCCCCCGTTTACAGCCTAAATATCGCGCAATTCACCTTTGTTGGAGAGGTTCTACTCATATTTTGGCTTTTGTGGCGAGGTGTCAAAGGGTTTGACCAGGCGCTAGCAGCAAGAAAGTAAGACTGTCTTTTTTCAGCGAGTCAGTCTTTGCTCAACAAAAACTGCCCAACAAAGCCCCCTTCGGGGATGTGTCGCCATGGCGCCATGCGACACTTCGCGACGTGCAACATTTTTTGGTTGTCGACGACCGTAGGGAGTGTCGAGACACTGGCTTCGAGTTTTTTCTGTGGCGCCAGGGCGCCATCCACGCCCGCCAGTATCCGCAGAACGTATGCAGCGCGGGCCCCACCCACCTTTGGGCGTTTTCAAGGTACAACATATAATCCTGGAGAAAAATGGCTATAAAGAGATGGATGTACCGTGGAGGACACCCAAACCAATTAACAAAAATAATAAATATGGGCTGGGCATTACTTCACACTCTGGGAATATTTCCGAGTCGTTTTGTCACTTTGGAAGTAGTGGGGCGACAATCAGGAAAGACGATAAGTTTTCCGCTTGCGATGACAGTGATGAACGGAGAGAGATATCTCGTATCCATGTTGGGAGAGGAAGCGAACTGGGTGCGAAATATTAAAGCAGCAGGTGGAAAGGCACGGCTTCGACATGGAATTAGTGAGCAGGTTATACTGGAAGAGGTAGATGTCAGACAGAGAGCACCAATCTTGAAAGCATACTTACAGATTGCGCCTGGAGCACGACCGCACATACCAATAAGTAAAGATGCGTCAATCTCAGAATTTGAAAAAATTGTGTCAAAGTATCCAGTATTTAGACTGGACATAATAAAATAACGAAATTGCCTAATTTATTTATGGTGGTGTCTTTTTGCAGCAGTCGAGTCTGCGCAACAAAAAAAACACCTAACAAAGCCTGCACACCTTCGCTACGCTTCGGCAGACGGGATTCTGCGACATTTTCAGGCAGTTTCTTGGCTTCGAGTTTTTCTGTGGTGCCATCCATGCCGGATCCGCCGAATTGAGCTTGTCGAAATCACCTGTCCAGTACCCCGCCTCCCTAGCCGGGACCTTCGGGGCAACATGCGGGGCAGGCCGCAATCCGTTCGGTGGCTGAAACAGAAACAAAGACAAACCATTTCAAGGAAAGTGAACGAATGACCTCGCAACGTATTGGAAAATATGCGTGTTTGGAAACTGAGCGCAGATATTTGTTGAAAAACATTCCAGATGATTTGCTTGAAAGTACAAATGGTTGGCTGATTACCGATCGTTATTTTCCCAATACACGGTTACGCCTGCGACATATGAAGTCGGTTGCAGGAAATGAGAACATTTACAAACTAACCCAAAAGTATCACTCTGAAACCCAAGACGCATACGAAACCACGATTACGAATTTATACCTGACAGAAGAAGAATACAATCACCTTGGATTCTTAGACGGAAAGATGATCAAGAAAACGCGTTACCCTCACAGTGCACAAAACCATAACTTTAGCATTGATGTTTTTGAAGGTCGCCATCAAGGCTTGATCCTGGCAGAAATGGAATTCGATGGACAATCAGAATTGGGTGAGTTTGCTTTACCTTCGTTGGCACTTAAGGATGTAACGAATGATCTTTTTTTCACCGGAGGCAATTTGGTTGCTATGACGGATGAAGAGTTTAGGCAAGGATTGTCGCAACGTCTTCACGACCATCAAAGTTTCTAACAAAACGCCACCCAACACAGCCCCCTTCGGGGATGTGTCGCCATGGCGCCATGCGACACTTCGCGACGTGCTGCATTTTTCTGGCTTCGAGTTTTTTCTGTGGCGCCATCCACGCCCGCAAGCCACTACCCCGCCTCCCTAGCCGGGACCTTCGGGGCAACATGCGGGGCAGGCCGCAATCCGTTAGGCTTTATCATTAGAAATGGAATATCTGAAATGTATCCTTATCCTTTAATACGAGGCGGTGGACTCTTTCTCACAATTATTGGTGCTATGATTATTGCAGGAGCCCTGCTACCAAGAGCCAGAAATATATTGGTCGCGGTGGGACTAGCCTTTGCAAGCATCGTAACCGCGATTGCCGCACCGAGTCTCGCACATCCACTCGGTGCGCCGAGCCGGCAACAGATATTTGTGCTTGCTGGCTCTGTATTGCTCGAGATGATCCTGATTCAAGTAGTTGTCCGCTATGTGTATCACCTCGGCGAGCGAACCATCATCTTGAGTGTACTTCTGGTAGTGGGATTGCACTTCCTTCCCATGGCTGTAGCCTTCGGCCACATCATCGCTATACTTGGCATTTTGACGATCCTAAATGCGGGTGCAGGCTTATGGCTCAGGCCGAATATGAACTTGTCAATGTTATGGTTTTTCGATGGGGTGCTCAAGTTAGCCGGTGGCATTATCATGATGGTGGTCGTACTTACGTGAACGTGGTGTGCCTTCGCCAACATTTCGGACACCCAAGATTATTTCGTCACATCCTTAATTTGTCAGTATCCCTGCAAAACTTGTTTAAACTATTGAACAGTCATAAACAGAATTCTATTAAGAAAAAGGGCTAACACAGCCCCCTTCGGGGATGTGTCGCCATGGCGCCATGCGACACTTCGCGACGTGTAGCATTTTTCTGGCTATGTCAATTCGGGTAATTATGTTGGTTTTCTGAAAAGGAGAATGAAAAATGAGCATTAAGAACCTGGTCGTTGAATTTGTAACCGTGTTCGGAGTAGCCCTGGTGACCACTGCGATTGTGACATTTCTATGGAACATCATCGGGCATGGAGAAAGCACCATAGACTGGGAAACCTCATTCCGTTTTGCTATCATCTTCAGCATTATCTTGACATGGGTAAAGTCACGGGAAATCAAAGAAAAATAGATATTCCAAGTGGCGTAATCTGCCGTAGCAGCGCACCTCGTTCTCAGGATGGTTTATGTTCATTCACATCTGAGAGACTCAGTATGTTTTCACCGAAGGATAGGTTGGTTATATTTAAGGCAAACCACATAACAAAGCCCGCTCTGGGATGTGCCGCCATGGCGCCATGCGACACTTCGCGACGTGCAGCGTTTTCTGGCTTTGAGTTCTTAGCGTGGCGCCAAGGCGCCATCCACGCCTGCCAGCCAGTACCCCGCATCCCCTAACGGGGACCTTCGGGAGAACATGCTGGGCAGGCCGCAAACCCTTGGGCAGTTCCTTGTATAACAAGATATCAATGAAAACCAAAAACATACTCACGGTCTTGCTTGTCGCTTTTATTTTGGCTTCGTGCGCGCCAGTGGCTGGAGTTGTTCCAACGAAAACTACTGTTCTCAGGGCAGACAATTTTGCTTTTGTTTTTCAAGATTATGCTTGTAGTTCAATCCCTGTAAATGTTTTAGATACGACGAATGGCACATTGGCTCATACTCCACTTGGCAACACAATTTCGATAACAATTTCTCTTCGTTTAACGAATGATGAATTAGAATCGGTTTACCAGAAAGCAATATCCATCAGCTTTTTTGATTATCCGTCAAAATTTGTTATTCCTGATTACCAGGTTCTTGGGCATCAATCTCGCGTTTCAAGTTATCAACTTAGTATGACTAATGGTGCAATCACAAATTCTGTTTCATGGACAGACGACACGATAAGCAGACCCAGTTATACAAAAGCGGATCAATTGCGAGAACTTATGTATCTGATTAATAAAATAATCCAATCGCATCCGGAAATTCAACTACTTCCAGAACCAAAAGCACTGTGTATATAAAAATTGCCCACCGATTAACAGCAGTGTCAAGAGATCAGCAAAAAGGGGCACAAAAGAGAGCCTCGAAGGATAAGAGGTAGAGTGATTCAAAACCTCCCAGGTTCCTGTGCGGGAGGTTTTTGTTGTCATTTACTTTCGGCGGGCATATAATCCATTTGCAGGTATCCATGCGGAAACGTTCCGCTTAAGCCATTGTTGTGCTACCTGGCTGGCCCAGCTAGCCAGCACAGTAGAGAAGAGCGTTATCCACCGCACGTATCTCCAAGGAGGCAGTATGCATCGCATCCAAGTCGGAGACTGGATCGAGAACCCGGTGGCCGGGTTGAAGATATGCTTTACGATACTACCCGGGCAAACCGGGGGTCAGCGATATGAAGCCGAATTTGTCTTTCAGCCATTTACCGGCAAGGGCTCCGCGCCCCTGCACCTTCATCCAACAATTACGGAAACATTTACTGTCATAACGGGACACGCTCATTACCACTTGCACGGTAAGGAATATTCCGCCCAGCCAGAGGAGCGGATCGTATTGCCTCCCAATGTCTCGCATCTGCATCCATGGAGTGTGAGCGCGGAAGAATTGCGAATGCACCTCGTGGCTGAGTGCGTACCAGCGGATGCGGAGTGCCTCAATCGAATTATCAATTCCGTCATCACTACCTTTGGATTGGCCCAGGATGGTAAAACCGACAAAAGCGGCGGCCGACCCCTCAACCTGCTCCAGGCAGCGGTGATTGGTGACTATGTGGCCCCAGGATTCTATCCTGCTGATCTCCCCATTCCGCTCATACGGCTCCTGATCGGTGGGTTGGCAATTCTGGGTCGGGCAATTGGGCTTCGCCCAACATATGAGGTCTATGGCGAAGTATAACCACAATTTTTAAACAGATGCCAGCCAGCAAGCTTGATCGCACATATAATTCAGGATGATGAAGTAGTTAACGACGTATGGTACGTTGGTTATTTGAAGAAAACCAGCCTTGAGGTCAATAAATAGCCAACAAACCGCTAACCCGATTGAAAGGTTTACTACTATGGCAGACAACAAAACCAAACCGACAAAAGGCAGTGTGACTGCCTTCTTGAACAAAATCAAAGATCAGCAGGTGCGGAACGATTGCTTTGCGATCCTGGAAATGATGCAGAAGGTGTCAAAGTATGAACCAGTTATGTGGGGAACTGCAATCATCGGTTTTGGGATGTATCATTATGTTTACGAGAGCGGGAGAGAAGGAGATTCAGTACTGATCGGTTTCTCGCCAAGAAAACAGAATATCACCATCTATTTAATGGGCGGACTAAGTAAAGTCGAAAATGAACTTTCAAAACTGGGAAAATACAAAACTGGAGGAGGATGTCTTTATATTAAGTCGCTCAATGATGTTGATCTAAAGGTTCTCGATAAAATCCTAGCCAAGGCTTTTAGAGAAGCAAAACTCAAAAAAGGGAACATGGGCTAACAGAGCCCCCTTCGGGGATGTGTCGCCATGGCGCCATGCGACACTTCGCGACGTGAAGCAAATGCTCATCTTTCGATCCATCATCTCCCGCCAGGAACCTGGCGGGAGGTTATATAATAATGGATATCGTCTATTCTTTGTCGTATAAAGAGTCTTAAGCGAAGTTGCTTCGCTTAAGACATGGTTAGCGCGACGCTACGCGCGAAAAATACGAATACCATTCAATGTAAGATTCAACCAGGATGTAAAAGAATATGAAAGAAGAAATCCAAATTATGTTTAGAGAGGCAAATTTGAATGACTTACATTTTGTGTTGGATCTATATAATTACTATATTTTAAATACCACTGCTACGTTCGATTATGAAAAAATAACATTGGAAGAATTGCAAGCAAGGCTATCATATAACAGTACAAAATATAAAACGTTTTTAGTATGTGACAGGGTGGATAAAAACATCATGGGTTTTTGTTTTTTAAAACAATTTAAAAAGAAACCTGCCTATGATGGAAGTGCAGAAATAGGTATATATCTAAAGCCGGAAAATACTGGTCAAAAACTCGGACATACTATTCTTAAATTTCTGGAAGAATATGCAAAAGAAAACCGGATAGAAGTAATTATTGCATCGATATCAGGTGAAAATGTAAATAGCATGAAGTTGTTTGCTAGAATGGGATATGAAAGATGCGCACATTATAAAAAAATAGCTGTAAAGTTTAATAGAAGCATTGATTTAATACATTATGAAAAGATCTTATAAGTTATTTGTACTATCCTGGACTGTGGCACGAACAATGGTTTCAAGTGGACTCAGGGCTGTGAGTGAATACGATAAATCATCCTGAAAGTATCCCTCGCCGCTTAAACCTATGGTAGGCACCCGTAGTCGTGGCTGACCGATAGGTTTAAGGAATACTCTTAATGTCCTATGCGCGCATAATCCTCCTGACCTCGCTAGCCATGCTTGCTTTTGCAAGTAATTCATTGCTATGCAGGCTGGCTCTCAAACATACCCAGATTGATCCTGCCAGCTTCACAACCATTCGATTGATTTCCGGAGCGATGATGCTTTGGCTGGTGGTCCGAATACGTCGCGACAAACAGGAAGGCAGCGGTAACTGGTTGTCAGCATCCGCGTTGTTTGTGTATGCAGCCGGTTTTTCTTTTGCTTACATGAGCCTGCCTGCGGCTAGCGGCGCACTCATGCTTTTTGGTGCCGTACAGGTAACAATGATTGGGTATGGCATTTGGTCCGGCGAACGTCTGCTGAGATGGCAGCTTGCAGGTCTTATGCTCGCGTTTGGAGGACTCGTTGGTCTATTATTACCGGGACTCTCGACGCCACCCCTGTCCGGTTCCATATTGATGTTGGGGGCAGGAGCTGCATGGGGCATATATTCCTTACGCGGGAGAGATGCGGGCAATGCCACCAGGGTGACGGCGGGGAATTTTATGCGCGCCGCTCTTATTGCGGCAGTAATGAGCATATTGATGTTTCATGGCATATCCCTGAACAACATGGGGTTTTGGTATGCAATTTTATCGGGCGCATTCGCTTCCGGAATAGGATATGCGATTTGGTATACAGCATTGCCTGGTTTGAAAGCAACCAATGCTGCCACAGTGCAACTTAGCGTTCCGGTGCTTGCAGCCGTAGGCGGCATTGTTTTCCTGGGTGAACCCATAAGTTTGCGCCTGGCATTCGCCTCAGTAGCTATTCTCGGGGGAATCGCGCTTGTAATTCTGGAAAAACAACATGCTACCGGCGCCTAACAAAGCCCCGCTGTGCGGGATACCCAGCGGGCACAATGTCTGCGACGTGCAGTAATTTTCCGGCTTTGAGTTTTTTCTGCTCCCAAGCCGAGTCCAAGTCTCACCCACACTTCGCGACGGGTACACCGCGTAAACTGCCGCCCGTAGGGACGGCGTACGGGGCAGGCCGCCAGCCGTCAGCCCTTACCCTTCCATGTCCAGACCCATGCTGGAAATCGCTATCCACTCGCGACAATGAAACCCAGGATAGCCGAACGGTGTATATGTAGCGACAAGGAGATTCTCGTCATGAGCCCATTCATCAAGCCGCCGGAGACTGATCGCCCTGGAACACTTAACCACGTTTACAAGAGCGACTTGAACATTGCCATACAGAGTGCTCTTGCCACAGCATTGTGTTTGGGAATACCTGCGGGATTATTCTTCTGGTTAATGATTGTGCAGAGCTGGGCGCCATCGACTCCGATGGATGTTCTTGTAAGTTTCTTTCGCGACAATGCTGTACCACCTGTGATATTGGAAATGCTGGGTGCATTTGGATGGGGTTTACTCCTGGGCAAAATCAGCGGCTATCGTCAATGGTGGTGGTTATCTGCGGCGACGATGGCAGGAGTTCGGGTGGGTGATTTTGCCCTTTACAATGGTTTTCTGGATAATTGGGTTCAGGGACATGCCCCTCCCGATATTTCGTTGGAGGTGCGTTTCGGGCTGATTCTAGGCATTACTGTTCTGGGCGTAACCGTGAGCACCAGCCTGTTGCTCGGTCTCGCTCTACTGAATTGGAAAGCCAGCTTGATACTGGCTGCGAGCACAGGACTGGCGTCAGTGCTGGCAGCGCTGGTAACTCTTATTATCCTGGACAAATTGGGAATTCGTGTCGGTAGTGGAAATATTGCCATGCCGAAGGTGGCTGCGGCGGGCACAATGGTGGTGGCTCTGGCAGGAGGAGCCATGCTGGGCGTCGTGTTCAGCCGCTACGTCAGGGCGGGATCTTCCAAGCACTGGACAGGCTAACTCAGAGTCCATGCGGGGCGGGTCGCCGGCCGTTCTGTGCTCGCAAAAGATGAACAGAGTGAAAATAAATCAGCCATCCAAAATTGAAACATTCTGGCAGGGTTATCTTTCAACGCTTTCAGAGGAAGATCGAGAGAATACGCCGACATATATAGTTGATGACTTTGCGGATACTCCCGAAACAGCCACTAAAGTTGGAAAACTCGTCCGCCATCGGGTCAAGACCAGGACCAGTTCCCTCTTATGGGGACTGGAACACATCGGTATTCCGCTCCTCTGGTCCGGTGTGCAAGGGTGTCCTTTTTTCAGGCCGTGAGGCTTGCATACTCTGATGGCTCCCGGCACAGCGTTAAGCAAATTTCCATTTTTCGATCCATCTCATCCGGCACAGGAACTTGGCGGGAGGTTTTTCAGTTAAATGCGCATGATGCTCTTAAACACTAAGGACACAAAGGTCACGAAGGTCACGAAGGTTTAAGGCTTTCTTTTCGTTCGGTTACAAAGTGCCGCATAATTACGAAACCTGAAATTTGAATCTCAGCCTGCAAAATCATTCAAGAAGTTTAGATATTGGTGAGACAAGCGGTAAAATACCTTCCATGCACCGATCCTCCACGACTCGCATCCTTCTTTCCTCTTTCATCTTTTTATTGCTTGTATCCTGTTCCTCTCCCATCGCCACCAACCCTCCCGCTCCTCCAACCGAGACACTGCTTCCAACAGCGACGACCGGGCCGACAGATGTGCCCGCGCCCACGGAAACATCGACTCCGTTCCCAACCATCACGCCCGACCTGGAACGTCCGCAGTATGTGATCGACTTGCAGATGAACTATTCGACAAAGGCCGCTGTTGTGCATCAGACCATTGCCTATCCCAACTGGACCGGAGAAACGCTGACAAACATCGTCCTGGCCGTGGAACCAAACTTATGGAGCGGCGGATTCAATCTCAAGTCACTCAAGATCGATGACCAGCCCGTTACGAATTACACGCTCGAAACCATGAACCAGCGACTCGACATCCCTTTGCCGAAGCCGCTGGAGCCGAGCCGCACCCTCATCATCAGCATGACCTATGGACTCATCCTGCCAAAGATGCAAGCCTACAGCAACCCGAACGAAGTCCGCCCGCAGATCTATGGATACAGTAGCAAACAGTCCAATCTGGTGGACTGGTATCCGTTCGTTGTGCCGTATCAACCTGGGCAGGGATGGATCCTGCACAACCCATGGTTTTATGGCGAGCATCTCGTCTATGACCTGGCAGATTTCGACGTCAGCGTAACGTTCACCGACGGCGCCAAACCCAAAGTCGCTGCATCCGGGCAGGAGATCCAATCGACAACTGAATCAAATCATCGGTTCGTCTTGGAAGCGGGGCGCACGTTTGCCCTCTCCATGAGCGATTATTTCAACCTGGTCACGCAAACCGTGGGTGATGTCACCATCTATAGTTATTATTTCGCCTACTACGACGCAGCGGGCGCGGCGATGCTGCGGACAACTGTGGAAGCCATGCAGACCTATTCCGAAAAGTTCGGGCCGTATCGTCACAAGACGCTGACCGCCGTGCAGGGCGACTTCAACGACGGCATGGAATACTCAGGCATGTATTTCATCAGCCGCGATTATTTCAATCTGTATGACGGCACGCCGAAAAACTATCTGGTCCTCATCGCCGCGCATGAGACCGCACATCAATGGTGGTTCGAGGGCGTTGCCGACGATCAGGCGCTCGAGCCCTGGCTCGATGAAGCGCTCGCAACCTATAGTGAGCACATCTATTATGAAACGATCCATCCCGAACTCGTGGAATGGTGGTGGAGCTATCGTTATTTCGAATTTCAGCAGGCGGGTTATGTGGACACGCAGATCTACGAAGGCGGCGGTCAGCGCCCGTATTGGGACAAGGTCTATCTGACAGGTGCGCGCTTCCTGGAAGATTTACGAAAGAAAGTTGGCAATGAAACGTTCTTCGCCTTCCTCAAGGATTTCTACGCTCAATATACGGGCAAACGTGCCACAGGCGCAGATTTCTTCCGTGTCTTTCACGAACACACCGCCACCGATATCACCGATCTCTTGGTGAAATATTTTAAGAATGCATATTGAAGATCAGGTGACGGTCACCTTTGACGTGACTGTCACCTATTAAATGGTTTATGAAAACTCCTCTCCGACTGGCATCCATCCTTCTTATTTTGACGTTCACCTCATGTTCGTTTCCCGCGTCAATACAGGCGGATCCTCCGACGCTCGTACTTGTTACCGCGAACCCAAACGCCTCAGCTACGCCCACGCCCTTCCAACCTGTCGCGATGTCGCTGGCTCCCACCGACACGCCGACCCTGGCATACACGTTTACACCCGTTCCGCCAACCGATACACCACTGCCAACGCTTGAGTTCACTGCCACAACTCTGCCATCGCCAACGCCGCCATCCACCTCCTCGCGGACTCAATACACCCTCTATGCCCTGCTCGATTATTCCGGTCACCAACTCGGCGCGGACGAGACCATCCTCTACACCAACCAGACAGGCATAGCGCTGGACGAACTGGTGATGGCGGCTGAGCCAAATCTGCGAGGTGGCTTTTCGATTGAAAATATCATGCTCGATGGCAATCAACTTAATTATGATCTCAGTGGACATTGGCTGACGGTCCATCTGCCGCAGGCGCTGGCACCCGGCGCACAGATCACAATTACGATGCGCTTCCGGATCGATATCCCGGTCAAGGTCAAGGATCGCCCGTATGGCTACGATGTGGACCAGGTCAATCTGACGGATTGGTATCCGTTCGTTGTGCCGTATGGTAATGGATGGATCTTGCACGATCCCTCGTATTTGGGGGAATATCTCGTGTATGACTCGTCGGATTTTGAAGTGAACATCAAGACCACGCAACCGGGCGTCGTCATCGCCGCCAGCGGACTCGAGGAACCCGCTTCGTCAGGTGCAGCAGACGGATGGACGCGCTATCGCATCAACGGTGCGCGCACGTTCGCGTTCTCAGCCAGCGACCAGTTCCTTTTTATCGATGCCTCTGCCGGCGGCGCGCAGATCCGCTCGTATTATTATCCGGGCTATGAAAATGAAGGCGCGGCGATCCTGAATGCAGCCGTCCGCGAGATCGGTCTGTTCGAGGTCAAGTTCGGCGCGTTCCCCTATGGAAGCCTGAGCATCGTCCAGGCAGATCTGAATGACGGACAGGAATATGATGGACTCGTATTCCTGGCGACCAAGTTCTATAACGAATATAACGATTCGGCCCGCAGCAATCTCGTGACGATCGGTGTGCATGAGATCGCGCATCAATGGTGGTTCGGCCTAGTGGGCAACGACCAAGCCATGGAACCCTGGCTCGATGAAGCGCTGGCCGTTTACAGCGAGGCGATCTTTTACCAATACATTTATCCCAACTCGTACGATTGGTGGTGGAACTTCCGAGTGAATTATTTTGGCCCGTCGGGTTGGGTGGATACGAACGTCTACCAAAGCGCATCGTTCCGCGCCTACGTCAACGCCACCTATTTGAACGGCGCGAACTTTCTTGAAGCCTTGAACTATCGCATGGGCGACGGCGATTTTTATCGTTTCCTTCAGGATTATGTCTCGCGCTATGGACGTGGTCGCGCTACCACCTATGATTTCTTCGCCGTCGCGCGGCAGAACACCACCGCGGATATCTCCGATTTGATCAACACCTATTTCGCGGGTTCTTATTAATCCTCTGGCAATAAAGGAAGGGGGAAAGATTGCATAAGAAAATTTACAAAAATCATGTGGGATCTGTTTAGTCACAAAGATCACTGCAATTATACAATCTGTTGGCCAACAAAATTATCATTCCAGGTAATGCATCGTTCCCAAAATCCTTCAATTTAGACTATAATCGTCGCTACTCCCCGCGCCTGCGCGTGGGTGTCTTTTTGTAATAGCAAGAGAATACATGTTGACCCCTGAGAACAATCAATCTGAAATCACGCGGCGGCAGAGCGAGTACAAGCCGCCGCGCTCTTTGAGTCACTGGCTCATTGGGCGACCATTGTCCACGGCCGACGCACCTCACCAGACCATCGGGAAGGCAGTCGGTCTCGCTGTCTTCGCCTCTGACGCCCTCTCCTCCACGGCGTATGCAACCCAGGAAATCCTGGGTGTGTTGATCGCCCTGGGTTCGATCGCTTATGGATATGTCTTTTCCATTTCGGTTGCAATTGTCATCCTGCTGGCAATCGTTACGATCTCCTACGAGCAGACCATCCATGCCTACCCGGGCGGCGGCGGCGCGTATATTGTCTCGAGAGATAACCTCGGTGAGTCGTATGCCCAGGTGGCCGGTGCGGCTCTTTTGCTGGATTACACGCTGACGGTTGCAGTGTCCATTTCCTCCGGCGTCGCTCAGATCGTATCCGCTTTTCCCGTCCTTGATGATTATCGAATTGAGATTGCGGTGACGGCGGTGTTCCTCGTCATGCTCATCAATTTACGGGGCGTGAAGGAATCCGGTACGGCATTTGCAGTTCCTACTTATTTCTTTGTGATGATGATGTTCCTCACTGTAGGGATCGGTCTCGTTCGTTACGTCACGGGTTCCCTGGGGACCGTAGTTGATCCGCCTGCAGTTGATCTTACGAACACACTTGTTCCCGTGACTGCCTTCCTCCTGCTTCATGCATTTGCAAATGGCACCACAGCGTTAACAGGTGTGGAAGCCATTTCGAATGGCATCATGGCATTCAAGGAACCACGCAGTCGGAATGCAGGCATTACCCTGATCTGGATGTCCACGATCCTTGGGACGCTTTTCCTCAGCATTTCGTATCTGACAGCGCACATTGGTGGTGTCTTCTCTGAAGAGGAGACCATCATCTCCCAATTAACGCGTACAGTCTACAGCGGACGTGGTCCGCTGTATCTTGCAACCATTGCCGCGACCACGGTCATCCTGCTCATGGCGGCGAACACTGCATTCGCTGATTTTCCCCGTTTAAGTGCCCTGGCCGCGGGCGATGGATTCCTGCCGCGTCAACTTACCTTCCGTGGAAGCCGACTCGTTTATTCCAATGGGATTATTACGCTTTCTGTGATTGCATCGATCTTCATCATCGCCAATAAAGCCAGCGTGACCCTATTAATTCCTTTATACGCGATCGGTGTGTTCCTTTCCTTTACGCTGTCACAGACAGGTATGGCAAGACGCTGGTGGAAGATTGGTCACCTGAAAGAAGGACAGGAAATCGTTGAGCCGGGTTCCACGCTACGATATGACAAAGGCTGGCGCTTCAAAATGCTCGTAAACGGATTTGGGGCAGTATGTACAGCGGTCGTGATGATCGTTTTTGCCGTGACCAAATTCCGTGAAGGTGCGTGGATCGTACTCATTGTCATTCCAATTCTTGTTTCCATATTCTTTACGATCCACCGTCATTATAAGGACCTTGCCTCTCACCTCACACTCGATAAATTCAGTGGACTGCCCGCGCGTCAGACACGCCATCGCGTCATCATGCCGATCAGTGGAATCCATCAGGGGACGCTGGAAGCCTTACGCTATGCAAGACTTCTTTCGGATGATGTGACGGCCGTCCATGTTTCGATGGATGACGCGGAAACACAGAAAGTTCAGAAGAAATGGAGAATATGGGGCGAAGGTACGCGCCTGGTCATCCTTGATTCGCCATTCCGCCTCTTTGTTGAACCCTTGCTTCAATACATCGAACAAATCATTGACGGACGGCAGGCAAACGAAACGATCACAGTGATTGTGCCGGAGTTCATCCCATCGAAACGATGGCATAATGCGTTGCACATGCGAACTGCGAGCGTACTGCGCCAGGAATTATTATCAAAACATGGGGTTGTTGTGACGGATGTTCCGTATCATGTTCACAAGGAAGAGGAGGAGTAGGTCCATGAATTTTATTATTGTCGGCTGTGGGCGCGTGGGCGCCGAATTGTGTTATCACCTGTTCAAAAGCGGACACAACGTTGTCGTTGTCGATAGCAAAAAAGAAGCCTTCAACCGTCTGCATCCTGATTTTCGTGGACGCACACTGGAAGGGGAAGGTCTCGCCGAAAGCGTACTTGAACGAGCGGGTATCCGTGAAGCAGATGGGCTGGCCGCAGTT
>JBGPNQ010000077.1:0-17390 GCA_041487615.1 Anaerolineae bacterium | reverse complement strand
CTCGCTTTGCTCCTCGCAATGACATCTAAAGCAGATGCTCTTTGTCACTACTTGCGTAGTGACATTTTTCTTAATCGCCTTACAAAAAGGCGATTTTTATTTGTTCTTTATACGTTCCTGTATTTTCTTTGTCACCGTTTTATGCGCGCTTGTTAGGATTTGGTTGACTGTGAGGTGAAATGAACAAACTTAACGTACACACTCCATCTTTTACACAACTTCCTACCGTTGAACCGGATGCATCAATTCGCATGGTCAACCCACAACTGCCCCGCCGTTTGATAATCCTTATCCCTCCCGACTCAGACTGCACAAGTTTGACACGCCGAATTTGCAAGCTGGCAAGTGAAACGAATTCAGACGTCCAACTTCTGGGTCTATGCAAGGACCCGAATCAAGAGCTGGCTCTCAGACGCGAATTGGTGACCGTTTCGGCACTTATGCGAGATGCCAAAGTTTTTGTGGAAATGAGGGTTGAAGTAGGATCGAATTGGCCGGATGCAGTAAAGCGCGATTATCAAGACGGGGATATGCTTGTCTGCATTGCAGAGCAGCCTGTTGGAATCCGGCGGAGACCGTTGAGCCAAATTCTGGAATCTACTCTTAAGGCTCCAGTCTATATCCTTTCCGAGACGAAATCAACGGTATCCCATTCCAATGTATTTTCACAGGTAATAACCTGGTCTGGCTTCATTGGGATTATCATTGGCTTCTTCATCCTGCAGGTGAAGATCTCTCAATTACCTAATGACTGGTTTCAAACCTTGTTGTTCATCCTACTGCTTATTCCGGAGTTTGGGCTGATCTGGGTTTGGAATTCTCTATTCTCGTAATCATCATTATTGAAAAGGTAAAGAATGTTAGAAACAAATCCCAAATTTTTAGCAGAACGACTGGCGGAGGATTACCAGCGCCAACAGGCTTTGTTTTCCGCGCAACCTGCCATTGTCCAGCGCTATCTCGAGACCCAGGGAAAGCAAATTGCTCAAGCCATCGTTGACGGCGATCCGCAGATCAATTTCTCCCTCCCTGATCGGGTAGTGTGCACATTGGAAAATGTAGACCAACCGGCGCTGGTGACCATTCCACAAAATCAACGCACTCGCTCGGCAGGGAATTTTATCAACCGCTTCCGCAAAATAGAACTCTACAAGGAACTACGGCACGCATTCATTGAACTCGAACAATCACCTGACCGGGCAGTATCGGTCGCAGCAGGCTTATTGAGGCATGCCACCGTTATGCATATGGTATATCAAATGCTCCCCGCTGGACGAACAGTTTGCTACAAGCCCGCGGATGTGGATGAAACCATCCCGTCCATTCCGGAAGATGATGCTCTGGAACCGGAATCGGCGATTACAGCCACCACCGATGCAATAGCCGAAGAAGGCATGGGCGAAGAGGGGCGCGGCGATTTACTCGTCCCGTTTGTTCCCTACGCCCGCAAGTTCTTCCTGCCACAGTGGGTTGCCTTCGATGAGAACGGCCATCTACTGGTGAAGTCTCTGGAAGAGTCCCAATCTCACATCAAATCCATGCAGAGATTCATGGAAGTGTTGTTCCTGGCCGTTGCACTTGCTCCTTATATTTCCGCGGACGACGAATATGCCAAGAAACGCTATGGCATGCTGGGACAGTTGGTCAATCAGGGGCGCGCGCTGGCGATCTATCAGGTCAGGGAAATCATCGCCCGAATTAAGCAGCGCGCCGAGGCGGGAAGTTTGAATCGAGGACTTCGCCTCAGTCTTCCCTATTTCGATGACCAGGATCTGAAGATCGATACGTCAGATTTCGAAGTTATTCCATCGGGACGAATCATGTTCGTTCCGGCCTTTGTCGTGCGCGCCGTTCGGCAGGAGGAAGTGAAAGTCAGCCAGGATACACGCTACAACCCATCCACTCGTAAGCATTTGCTTCATTTGCTTGACCAGCTCGAACAGGCATTTGAATCTGAAAACAATAGGCACTAGAATGTTTTTCTCCATCGCTCTCTTAATCGTAATCGTCGTCGTTTCATTCCGTTTGTCTCCGCGTGAACGCGAAGCGGATGCGCATGTTCATGGCGCTGGACAGATCGGACTGCTGGCCGCGTTGGCACTCTTCGGCGTCGATTACTTCACATCCTACTTTTACGCGACCGGTGAAATGATGAGTGCCTTGCATCCATATGGACTGCAAAAATATGCCTTTCTTGCCGTGGTCGTCATCGCGTTTGCTAATCTTGTGTTTGGCGGTTTGTATATGTACTCACTTGGGATCTTCAACGAAGGCGGTGGTTCATATACAGCTGCAATGCGTTATCTGGCTCCTGGTCTGAGTTTGGTCGTCGCAGTGGTCTTGATCCAGGACTACATCTTCACCATCGTGGTTTCGACCTTATCGGGCGTGGATCAATTACTTTCCATCACCAACTCCTACGGTGCCATCTGGATCATCCGTTTCGCCTTGGGCGCGGCAATGGCGGCCATTACGTGGTGGCTCACCATCCGCGGACGCGGCGAATCCTCGCGCGTGGTCTTTAGCTTGTTAGGCATCTTTGGTTTTCTCACGATTGTATTGGGGATCGGTCTGTTCATTGCCAAAGGTCACAGAGTTCCTCCTGCGCCCTTTACTGAGCCAGTAACCACACCCTCTGTCTGGCAGGCCGCGTATCACATGCTGACCGCATCCATGAAAGGTTTGGTGGCGCTCTCGGGTCTGGAGGCCATGTCGAACGGCATCCAGTTTGTCATCAACGAAGATTTTGCCATGGTAAAGTGGGGAAAACAACACATGGCGAAGCTAAACGGCGTATGGAACTTCTATAGTGGCAAGTCCGGAATAGGTCGTATGGTACAGACTTCCTTTCTGTTCTACGGTGGTTTCACCACAGCGTTCCTGGCATATTTCGCTTTTCACTTCAATGTGTTTGACGGAACGTTGGGACGCTCGCTGGTTGGTAATTTGGCATTCATTGGCTTCAGCCAAATCCCCGGTGGAAACCTTCTCTACTGGGCTTACCAGATATTGGCTGTCGCTTTGCTGGCGGCCGCTTCCATGACTGCTTTTCAGGATCTACAAGCAACTGCGTGGCGTGATGTTGCAATTGGTGAAATCCCCGAAATTGTGGTGTACCGTAATCCACAAGGAACGTTTACCCGCTCAGTAACTGCTGGTTTCATTGTGGCAGTTGTGATTCAGCTTCTGGTACGAGGCAATACAAGCGCGGCTGTGCCTTACTATGGCATCGGCGTTTTCATGCCGATCATGGTGATGGGCTTTGCCATCCGTAAGCATATCCAGCAAACTGCAAAAGGTGCAGCGCGCGCCTGGGGTAGTTTTGGAGCAGGTTTTGCCGCAGTCCTCTCGGGTCTTGTGTTTATCGGACAGATCGTGGGCAAATGGAGCGAAGGCGGCTGGGTAGTATTGATTTCATTCAGCGTCCTGGTATTGGCTGCCAATGCTCTGCTGATTTCTCCCATTGGTTTTCGCGATCCCACAACCATCCACCGCATTGTGCGCGAGAAGGCGCGCGTGCAAGGCTCGATGGCCTCCATTGTTGAATGGCAATCCCTCAAAATGCAGGAATATCGCTACTCCTTACGGGAGCGGGTACTGGTAGCTGTGACGCATTTCTTCGAGTGGTTTGGCGTTCGTCGACCCACCCGCTTTGAACCTGTACCCATCGTAGCAGGCGATTATGACCATGCCCTGCATGCTGATCACCCCGACGCTCCCTCCCTCCTGGAGCAGTATATCGATCATCCCGCCCCAAAACTTGGTGGCGCTCCGAAAGAAACTGCCCCCGCAAAAAGCGACCTGTAATTACTGTCATGTCGTTGTGAGCCGAAGGCGAAGCAGCCTTCCACTTCATTGGAGATTGCTTCGGGCTTACGCCCTCGCAACGACATGAATAATTTTATGTCAACTCCCATCTTCGGCTTACGCGTTCCAGAAGTCTTTGAAGCGCTCGAAACTACAACCGCTGGAATCAACAACGCGGAGGCTGAAACGCGTCTCGCACTCTATGGGCAAAATATCCTCTCGCCACAAAAGAAGGAACCTGTCTGGGAAAAACTGCTCCGGGAGTTAGGACATGCGCCGGCGCTAGTACTACTGATTGTGGGGCTGCTGGCTTTGCTGCAACGCGACAGTGTGCTGGCTGCCATCATCTGGAGCATCATTGTAGTCAACACTGGCTTTTCGTTCTGGCGAGAATATCGCGCTGAACAAGCCATTGAAAAACTACGCGAGATTTTGCCATCTTTTGCACATGTCGTTCGTGAAGGTGTGGAAGGCTACATTCCATCCAGTGAGGTTGTTCCTGGAGATGTACTGGTCCTCGCGGAAGGTGATAATATCGCTGCGGATGCACGCGTCACCGAAGAATATGGATTACGCACGAACAATGCGACGTTAACGGGTGAAGCCATCCCCTCGCGTAAAACATCAGATCCATCTCTTCAACCGGGAATTAGTGAACTGGATCGTCCCAATTTGATTTTTGCAGGCACATCCATCGCCTCAGGAACGGGACGTGCAGTGGTTACCGCTACCGGTATGTCCACTCAGTTCGGACGTATCGCCCACCTGACCCAATCCATCACCGAGGAACCCACTCCCTTTCAAAAGGAGCTCAACCATCTCAGTAGAGTCACCGCATGGATCGCGGCGGGGATCGGTGCAATTGTCGCCGTGGTTGGATATTTCTCACTGGCAATTCCCGTCAAGGAAGTGGTTCTGCTCGCACTCGGTATCGTGATCGCAGTGATTCCCGAGGGACTCGTCGCCACGCTGACTCTTTCCTTAGCAGCAGCGGTTCAACGTCTCGCGCAAAAAGGCGTGTTGACGAAGAAATTATCCACCGTGGAGAAACTCGGTCAGGTATCTGTCATCTGCACGGATAAAAGTGGCACGTTGACTCAAAATCAAATGACAGTGCGAGACATCTGGGTTTCCAGTCAGCGTATCAAAGTGACCGGAGTTGGATATGAGCCTGTGGGGAATTTCCTGCCCGATCCAAGGGAAAAGCCCTGGGAAAAGGACCTGTTGAGTTTGCTGGAAGTCGCGACATGCTGTAACAACGCGCGCATTAATGCTCCTTCACTGGAACATCCGGGCTGGACAAGTCTTGGCGACCAGACTGAAGCCGCCATGAAAGTGGCATCGATGAAAGAGGGAATTACTGAAGAGGTAGTGAATCGAATCCTGCCGCGCATCCATGAAATTCCGTTCGATGCGCGTCGTAAGCGAATGACGACCATTCATCGTGAAGTGAATCACGAGATCGCATTTGTCAAAGGTGCGCCGCGTGAAGTGTTACAACTTTGCACAAAGATATTGATCAATGGCGAGGTTATTCCCCTTACCAGTCAATTACGCACAGAAATCATGACCGTGAACGATGAATATGCGCGCGGTGCATTGCGCGTACTTGCCCTGGCACGACGCGGTCTGCCAGCGCGAACGGGTGCCTATAGCGCTGAAAGCGTCGAACAGGATTTGACCTTCCTGGGTCTGATGGCAATGATGGACCCGCCACGGCCGCAAGTGGAAAAAGCAGTTCAAACTTGTCGTGAAGCGGATATCCGTATCGTGATGATCACCGGCGATTACGGACTGACCGCCGAGTCACTGGCACGGCGCGTGGGCATGTTGACCACCAAAAACTCAATCATTTTGACCGGGGCCGAATTGGATGAGTTATCGGATGTCGCTTTGCACGAACTTCTGGATAAGGAAGTGTTATTTGCGCGTATGGCTCCGGAACATAAAATGAGGTTGGTCTCTGCATTCCAACAACGCGGCGAAGTGGTGGCTGTTACCGGCGATGGTGTAAACGATGCGCCCGCCCTGCGCAAAGCGGACATTGGCATTTCAATGGGAATCATTGGCACAGATGTGGCGAAGGAAGCCGCCGACATCATTTTGACAAAGGATGACTTTGGGGCGATCACTGCCGCCATCGAAGAGGGACGTGGAGTCTATGACAATATTCGTAAATTCATCACGTATATTTTTTCAAGTAACATTCCGGAGATCATGCCTTTCATCGCCAAGGCCAATTTCCCGCTTATCCCACTGGCGTTGAGCGTCCGTCAGATCCTTGCCATTGACCTTGGCACAGATATGTTTCCTGCCCTCGCTCTGGGAATGGAAAAGCCTGAACCGGATGTAATGAAGCGTCCACCGCGTCCACGCAGCCAACCGTTGCTCGACCGTGGTTTGTTATGGCGCGCGTTCTGGCTCGGCATGATTGAAGCCACATTATGCTTTGCAGGGTTTTTGTCTGTATTTATTCTCTCGGGTCATATTCATCGTATTGGGCTGGCATTTCTCGCCCCGCTGGCCTCGATGGTGAATCTTAGATTATCCATCCCGTTTGAACAGGCAATGCTTTTGGCGGCAACGGTGTATCATGCAGGCGTCGTCACATCACAGGTTGGGAACGCCCTGGCATGTCGCTCTGACCGTTCGCGCGGTTCAAGCATTGGATGGTTGAGTAATAAATATTTATGGGCGAGCATCCTCATCGAAATTATTGGAATCGTTGCCATCATTTACACCCCCTTCCTGGCGAAAATTTTCAAGCATATTCCCCTGCCTGCGTGGATGTGGGTCGGATTAGGATTGAACGCGCTTGTGTTATATTCGATTGAGTGGATTCGCAAGGCTGTTGTGCGCGGAATAAAAAACATGCGCAATGGAAAATCCTCCGCTCTCTCAATTCAAGAGGTGACTTAATGAACATTATCATCATGGGTTGTGGACGGGTCGGTTCCCAGGTCAGCCAGTTGCTGGTCAGGCAGGGACACATGGTTACAGTCATCGATCACGATGCAAACGCCCTGGCGCGACTGGGCGCGGATTTCAAAGGAAGAGTCGTCCAGGGACTGGGCTTTGACCGGAATGTATTGATCGAGGCGGGTGTTGAAACGGCTGAAGGATTTGTGGCAGCCAGTTCTTCGGACAATGCCAATATTGTCGCGGCGCGTATCGCCCGCAACATCTTCCGCGTTCCCCGCGTCGTAGCTCGTCTATATGATCCGGTGCGTGCGGAAGTTTATCAGCGCCTCGGATTGACCACCATATCCAGCACACTCTGGGGAGCGGAACGAATCGTGGAAGTTATAACGCATAACGACCTAGACGTATTGGACATCTTTCGTGATGACGGTACCATGATGGTACGAGTCGAAGTGCCTTCACGCTTGAATGGCTACCGCGTTGCACAAATGAACATCCCGGGCGAAGTACTCGTCACCGCCATTACCCGCGACGACCGGACCTTTATCCCTGTTTCAGGAACGGAGTTCAAGGAGGGCGATGTGATGTATCTGGCGGTGATTCCCTCGGCCATGGTCAGGCTGGAGGAATTACTCGGTTTGGAAAGGATGTAACCTATGTTTGTCCTTATTGTTGGCGGCGGAAATACAGGCTCGCAATTGGCGAAATTCTTGCTCGATGCAGGTCACACCGTCCGCGTGATCGATGAGCGCCCGTTGGTGCTTGAAAAACTGGGAACAGAAATTCCACCGGAATTGATCATCAACGGTGATGGCAGTTCTCCCACCGTCCTTGAACAGGCTGGGATTCAAAAAGCGCAGGTGCTTGCCGCGGTGACAGGCTCCGATGAGACCAATCTTGTGGTCACCTCGTTGGGTAAATTCGAGTTCAACGTCCCGCGTGTGATTGCCAGGATTAACAACTCCAAGAATGCCTGGCTGTTTACTCCCGATATGGGCGTGGATGTCTCGCTCAATCAGGCCGAAATCCTGGCGAAGCTGACCGCAGAGGAAATGTCCATTGGCGACATGATGACCCTGCTCAAGGTCAGGCGCGGACAATATTCTCTCGTGGAGGAAAAGATCGCTCCAGGTTCGCTCGCGATTGGCAGGGAGATCAAGGATTTGGCGCTTCCGAATCATTGCGTCATTTCAGGCATCATCCGTCACACCGATATGATTTTGCCAAGCGGCACAACCGTCTTGCAGGAGGGTGATGAAATATTCGCCCTGGTGGATGACAATGCCCGGGAACAACTTGCCAGATTATTAGGTCGCCCCAAATAAAACATAAAACCGCTTCGAATTCGAAGCGGTTTTATGTTTCTTTATCATCGATTCGCAACCGATAACCAACGCCGGGTTCAGTACTGACATAAGTTGGGCGTGTTGGATCGGGTTCGATCTTGCGGCGCAGGTTGCTGATATTGACGCGCAGCATATGCATTTCACTTTCATAAGCTGTGCCCCATACCTGCCTGAGCAGTTGCCGATGAGTTAACACTTTCCCCGCGTTTTGTAAGAGCAATCGCAGAATTTCGTACTCGGTGGGCGTGAGCGCGACCGGATTTTCGTTCACTGTAACGATGCGCCGTGACAGATCCATTTTGAGATCGTCCACCTGAAGAACAGGCTCATCAGATTTGCCTGCCAACCGCCTCATCACAACACGCATGCGCGCCATCAGTTCACCAGTTCCAAAGGGCTTGGTCAGGTAATCGTCTGCACCGGCATCCAGGGCCGCGATCTTGTCCTGTTCTGCTTCACGAACAGACAGAATGATTATGGGTGTATTTGACCATTCGCGCAACCGACGCGTCACTTCGATGCCGTCAAAATCAGGTAAACCCAGGTCAAGAATAATGATATCGGGTCGATGCTCAACAACCGCATTGAGAGTTTCCTGTCCATTGGCAGCTTCATAAACAGCAAACCCCTGGGCGGTCAAGGCAGTCCGTAAATAGCGGCGGATGGCATTCTCATCATCCACAATCAGCACGCGTTGACCGGCATCACTCATTGTTGCTTCATTCCTTCTGCCTTAATGGTAACTCAATTGTGACGACTGTTCCTCCTCCATCACGCACATTTGCGTAAATTGTACCGTGATGGATTTCAATGATCCCTTTGCTGATGGAGAGTCCCAGTCCTGTTCCGCTGACGCTCTCCGGGCGCTGCACCCGATAGAATTTGTCGAAGATACGGACCAAATCATCGGGAGGAACGCCCACTCCACGGTCCGCGATTTGGAGTCGTGCTTTTCCATCCAACAAATCTGCGGAGATTTCAATCAAGGAATTTTCAGGCGAATACTTGACCGCGTTTTCCAATACATTCACCAGCACCTGGACCATCAGAGTAAAGTCCATTGGCACCAGCGGATAATCTGTGGGAATATTTGCCTGCACCTGGTGATTCGCAACGCGTTTACCAAGCTGCTCCAGCGCCGTACCGACAACATCCTGAATATCGCCAGGCTCAAGATGCAGCTTGATCGCCCCACTTTCAATGCGCGTCATCGAAAGGAGGTTGCCGACAAGTCGATTCAACCGATCCGCTTCCTCGCGGGCGGTGAGGATCAGGCTCTTTCGATTTTCCTCATTCAACGAACGGGACTGTTCATCCAGACTTGTCAGCGCACCTGTAATTGAAACAAGAGGCGTGCGCAAATCATGCGAAATTGAATTGAGCAAAGCGGTCTGCAATTTTTCGGTGGCTTGCAGAAGTTCAGCGCGCTGCGCCTGTTCAGCAAGGGTGGCACGTTCAATGGCCAATGCGGCTTGATTGGTAAAAGCCGCTAATGTTTGTCGTTGTTCGGTTGTAAGAAAATTGCCTGTCTCCTTGGGGCGAACGCCCAAGACACCCACCAGTCCATTAGATGTTCTCAACGGTTGACAGCGGATACTCGCGGCAGGCAGGGTGTCGGTACCGCGACCCGCCGGCTGATCATATTCATAGGCCCATGCAGCGACGGCAAGTTCGTTTTCATCCGGTTGATAATCGGCTGAATTGGAAAATAAACGAAGATGTCCATTCTCCGGGAGGAAGATGGCCACTTCGCGCCCAAAAGCCTGTCCAATATGTGAAATGATGATCCGCAAAACATCAGTGAGGTCCGTGGCCGAGGTCAGGTCACGGCCAAGGTCATACAACGATGAAGTTTGAGATTCGCGTCGAATGGCAGCCTCAGCTTGTTCACGTCCCTGCGCTGTCAGAGTGCTAATCACCAGGCTGACAATCAAAAGGACAACAAACGTAATAATATATTGAGTATCGCTGACCGCAAGCGTTAGATAAGGAGGCACCAGAAAAAAGTCGAATGCCAATACACCTGCAACGGCTGCGAGGAGAGATGGACCACGCCCAAGGAAAATTGCTGAAATGACCACCGTTGCCAGATAAAGCATCACCAGGTTTGTTGGTTCAAGATCACCACGGACCAGCAAACCAAGGATGGTTGAAAAAGCAACAAGCGCGAGACTGAGCAAATACCTTCCCAGTGGACGATGCGGCTGCCAATCTCTTGGCATCGAGAGGCTGGGCATCCCTTCGCGCGCGCTGATTACGTATACATCAATATCGCCGCTGGCATACACGAGCTGATCTACAATCGAACCCCCAATGATTTCATGCCAGCGCGGTTTGAGCGGCTTGCCGACGACAACTTTTGTAATATTGTTCTTGTGAGCATATTCAAGAACAGCCTCCTGAATGGAGCGCCCCGGGAGAGTGAGAGATTTCCCACCCAATTCTTCTGCCAGTTGCAGGATGCGCCCAATGCGTTCGCGGTTTACAGGGTTATTCTCTGGTCTCGATGCAATTTCGACGTATACAGCTACCCACTCAGCGCTGAGTTCGCCTGCAAGACGGCGCGTGGTGCGGACAAGCTTTTCTGCCAGCGGGCTGGGACTGATGCAGACCAACAAACGTTCGCCTGCTGCCCAAGGACCTGGAATAGCGCGCGTCTGCATGTAGGAGCGCATCTGATCGTCGACGCGTTCAGCGGCGCGGCGAAGAGACATCTCGCGCAGAGCTGTGAGGTTGCCTTTGCGAAAGAATTTATCAATCGCGCGGCTGGCCTGCTCAGGAATATAAACTTTGCCTTCCTTTAAGCGCACAAGCAATTCATCCGGAGGCAGGTCAATTACCTCTATTTCTGAAGCTTCATCGATGACGCGATCAGGAATAGTCTCACGTATGACAACACCTGTCACCTGTGCGACAATGTCGTTCAAGCTTTCAAGATGCTGGATATTGAGAGTGGTATACACATCAATCCCGGCATCGAGAATTTCCTCAACATCCTGAAATCGTTTGGGATGGCGTGAGCCTGGCGCGTTGGTATGAGCGAATTCATCTACGAGGACAAGTTGAGGCTGACGCCTGAGAACTTCGTCAACATCCAGCTCATAAAGAGTGATGTTGTGATATTCAATTTCCTTGCGCGGCATTATTTCCAACCCTGCAACAAGGCCTTCCGTCTCGGCCCGTTTGTGAGTTTCCACATAGCCGACAATCACATCCCAGCCCTGTTCCTTACGCTGATGGGCAGCTTCAAGCATGGCATACGTCTTACCCACTCCCGCGACATAACCAAGGAAGATTTTGAGTTTTCCACGTTCTGCTTCTTCAGAAGTGGCATGTTTAAGGAGTTCGTCGGGGTCGGGACGCGTTTCCATGTTTTTCATATTCTATTGTATTCCAATTGTCTTCGCGGATCTTTGCTGACTTATAAAAACAGGAAAGGCTGTGCCAGGGAACATCGCACAGCCTTTCCTGGATTAATCCAATTCGTGTGGAGCAGGTTTTGTTTCCTTCGGACTGCCACCCAGTCTTGGCTGTGGCTTGTCAAGATATTGCTCCAGCAGTGATGGCGCTTCAGGATGATCTACGTGCAAGGCATGATCGTAGTCTCCAGCCACCGCAGGCGCAGGTTCATAATGAACAAGACGGCGGACTCCAAACAGTTCAAAGAAATCTGCAATCCCCAAAAGAATTCGATTGCGCAACGAGTGGCGATATTCCTGCATTCGGAGTGACTGCCATTCCACGATGGATGCCATCGCTCCCTGCACGCGCGCTTTCTCACGGACAATACGATGGATAGTCACGGGATCGCGCGCACCGACTGGTGAAATCAAAACCAGGTTTGCGATAATGATCAGCACACTAAATGAAATCAATACTGCCCAACCGCCCTCCTGCCATTTACCAACGACCTGGCCAACGAAGACAAACCCGGAAAGAATACCCGCAAATGTAGCAGCCAGGCTACCCCAACGACGAGCATTACCGCTAAAGTGTTCGAGGATATGCTTTCGAATTGCAAAGCCCATGACCATGATCGGCATAAACACACCGATACCATAATATGGGATACCTGCGGATGTATTCCCTTTGATCAGGAACGTAATGATAATAACCACGACAAACGCGATTGTGACGGACCGCGTAAATGTCCCGCGCGGATCGCGGTAGACGATAATCTCAGGAATTTCTCCCATTGCCACGTCACGCCATTCCGTGGCTTGCAAATCTTGAAATGCCGTCATGGAAGCGGCAGCCAACAGGCCGACGGCTAAGATTTGATAAGCCCAGTAGAGGATGATCCCACCGGGAACTTGTCCAAATCCGATATATGCCAGGTTCCCAACCAGGGTACGTCCAAGTGTGCCATCAAACACATTAAAGTGGAATGCAAAATACGCAAGAAATGAGGTTGTGATGCCGCCATAGAAAAGAAACGAGGTTTGTACGAGACGACCAATCCCAGCTTTTCCACTGTAGAAATTCCATAAACCTTGAAGCCTTGACATATGCTTTTTGCCCCATTTGACAATCTCCGCATCATCATTAATAACGAACTGAATGCCATTGGACATGGCCTCCAGACCGGTAAGAGCCACCAAGCCTTTCATGGAGGCCGTCAGCATGTGATATGCGGCTTGCCAAAACGAAGCAGGTTTTACGGCTTCGGAATAAACCACCGCTGGCACATTATGTGCCCTGGCAATGAGAAGTCCAATTGCCATCGTAAGTGTCATCAAAACGAATATCCCCAGCATTGTGAAAACTACGCGCGCGGACTCTCCACGGCCGCGAATGGTCAAATACCATGTGACAGCTACCAGCGCAATGCCTAATCCCACGCGGATGTACCAGCTAATGCCATAGGCGTTGACCAGTGAAAGCATTTGGTCCACACCAGATAGGCTGGAAACGACGATTGTAAATATATAATCCTGCAATAAAACCACTGCAACGATCAGGCTCAACCCGGGTGAGAGATAGCGCATGGATGCTGTATAAGATCCACCGCCTTCGTTAAAGATCCCCAGTGAATACATATAAAGGAATCCAAAAACGGCATTCGCAAATGCAATGACCAAAACCACGATCCAGGCATACTGCTGCAAGCCGTAGGGATGCAGGGCGCTCATCAATTCACCGGTAGCATAGTAATACGAAGTGAAATAATCAACCCCGAACAGCGCAAGAGCAGCTAGCAGACCAATCTGACCCGCGCCATGGATGTGAGCATTTTCTTCTTTTTCGACTGGGGCAATTTTAAATGCCAGGAAAATTATGACAATTAGTAAAGCTATGGAAAAAAACATGATGATACCTTTTCGTTCAAGTGTTATGACTCGAAAGCTATTTCGAGGTTTTTCAATTGTGCAAGCAGATGCTTCCGTGTGGACGCGTTGAAGCGCGTATCCTGTGCAACCTTGACCTGTTCACCGCGTGAGGCGCGTATGACAAAAACAGGGATGAACATGATCCGTCCCGCGGGGATGATCTCAAAGTTGGTTTTGTTGACTACAAGAGTCTGGTCATCGAAGTAAGGGACGGTGACACTCAGACCGCGGTTCAAACTTTGCTTCTCCACTCGTCTCTTGATCTCGGAAATAATTTCGTCTGTTTTGAAATTCGCCAGTGCACGCCCCTGGTTGATCAGTTGACCAAGAATGCCATAGCGTTTGCGCCGGTATTCTTCGTTCGCCGATATATAGGGCGCAAGTGACAGGGCACGATGCAAAATCATCACGTAGCGCTGCATCGATTGGATGTGCGCTTCGGCTTCCTTTACGGAGCCAACCAGCAAGCGACCCTCCTGGTTGAAAGCCACCCATTGCGGCAGAAAAAATTTCCGCGCCGCGGGAACGAAGGGAGTCTGCACTTCGCCGCGATCATCCCCGCCGCTCTCCTCTGCAATTGCATCACTTTCCTGAGTGATGGCAGACTCGGGTACATTGTCATCTACTGGAATAGTCGGAATCTGTTCATCCTCGTATGCGAGATAAGTCACCGTGCGACCTGCTGGCAGTAGGTTATGGATCATGAACATGGCCGTGGCATAGCGCAACATTCCCGCGCTGACCGCTATCCCCTGATCCGCTGATTTTTCCAGTTGGCTTAGGCGTTGCGTTAATGCCTGGCTCACATCGCTTTGAAGAAAGTTCCCAACTTTGATTTGCCTATCTGCTTCGGGGATGTTGATCGTTCCGGCCTGTCCAACCTGGGAGAGTTGAGTAACTATGCGGTCAGGTAGTGAAAAGCGCACCTGCGTTGCTTTTGTTATCAAAGCTTCAGCAATGAACTGTGCCTGCCCTTCGAGAAAATGCTGGATAATGGCAGCCTGGCTTTCGAACAGCGTTTTTTGTTTTTCATATTCCTGTTGCAAATACGGAACCATGATGTTTTTCATAACTATTTTTCGATTTCCTTGAACCGATAACCAACGCCTGCTTCGGTAATGATATGGCGCGGCTGCAATGGATTGCTTTCGATCTTCCTTCGCAAATTACTGACGTTGACGCGCAACAGGTGGGAATTCACCTCATAATTTCCGCCCCAAACTTCCCTGATCAGTTGCTGATGAGTAAGCACCTTCCCCGCATGAGTTACAAGCGTACGTAGAATGCTGTATTCTGTGGGCGTGAGTGTTACAAGGTGATCGTTGATCCGCACTTCACGCTTCACAAAATCAATCAGCAGTTCATCATTTTGGAAAATTACCGCCTCTTCCTCGGGTTTATTGGAACGGCGCAGGGCAACCCGAATACGTGCTGACAACTCACTCGCGCCAAAGGGCTTGGTGAGATAGTCATCTGCCCCGGAGTCCAACGCAGCAACTTTATCCTGTTCGCTGTCGCGGACCGATATAACGATGATCGGCACATCGGTCCATTCGCGCAGGCGGCGGGTTACTTCGGTGCCGTCGATATCAGGCAGACCCAGATCCAAAATGATCAATTCGGGATGGTCGATGGCAGCGATCTTTATTGCATCATTGCCGTTTTCTGCTTCCAGGATTTTGTAACGACTTCCCAGGGATGCGTTCAGAAAACGCCGGATGGGACGCTCATCATCAACGATGAGAATTTTTATAGGAGGGTCAGAAATAGTAGACATCAATGCGCCATCAAGAAAATATCAAGACGCCCAACATTCTAAAGTTGGGCGTGTCAATTTAGGCGCAAGAATTGCCCCCAATGCGTCAAGAAAGTGTCAAGAATTCTTAAGTCATCCAGGATTTATAGAGAAAAAGTGAATTTGCCCAAACGAGCAGGAGAAGTATCAATAATTGGTGCTGGAAAGCGCTTAGGTTCAAAAATGAAGCGTAGAGTATCCCTGCCAGTGGCGAGTAGGTTATGATTTGTCCAAGAATCCGAATTGGTTTTTTCTTCATTGACATCACCTTTTTGACATCTACAGTCTATTCGGTTACATGTCAAAAAGGGGACAAGAAACGGGCTGATTGGGTCAAGATGTTATCAAAGCAAAGCTTTTCCCAACCAGTTTTTTCGTTTCAAAGCGCTCATGGTTTATTACGTTGGTGTGTGGCCTCGAGCATGGCATAGGTCTTTACACCAGCAGCGTCGCCCAAAAATATTTTGAGTTTGCCGCGCGTGCAGGCCTGCTCATCTGCCAGGATTTGTTTGAACGGTTCATTGGGATCGGGTCGAACAGGTTGTGTTGACATATGATTCAATGGATCTGATAGGGCACTTCCGTAATGACAATGCCTTTCTTGTTCAATAGTGCAAAACGCAGCCAGAAAGCCGTTTGAGTATGCAGTACATTATGCCACCAATGTTGGGGAATGAACTGCGGCACAATAATGGTCAGCCGTTCGTTGGGTTGCAGGATGCCGCATAGTTCATTCACATATTCCAGAAACGGCTCAAGAAAGGTGCGATAGGGAGAGTCGATCACAACCAGTCGTACGCCTTTTCCCCACCAACTCCACTTATGGCGCAGTTTTTCTGCCTGCTCCGCATCGATGGAGACATGCACTGCCGTCACATCCGGGGAGAGGGTTAAGGCATAATCCAGCGCTTCAAGCGTTCCGTGATGGATTGACGCCACCGGCATGATCACGCGCTGACGCTTGAATGGCGGTGGTTGTCCATAATGCTCCAAAGAAAGGTCCAGAGCCAGGGATGCATAGTGGCGATGAACAGCATAAAAACTCATCACGAGAGTAGGCAGAAGCAATACAATGATCCAGGCGCCGTCCGCAAATTTCGTGATGGCGAAGATCAAGGTGACAATTGCTGTAGTGATTGCACCCAGTCCGTTGATCGCAAGCTTCCATCGCCAACCCGGATCATAGGCATGTACCAACGCCTTTTCGGAAGCGTGCCCAGCAGCGAGGAGTCGGTTTTTCCACCAGTGGCGTGCCATCCCGGCTTGTGACAGTGTAAAGGAAAGAAACACCCCTACCGCCCACAGCGGAATGAGAGCTGTCACGCTTGCTTTGAAGATAATGATAAGAAATGCGGCTATCGCCGTAAGGCTGGCAATTCCGCGTGAGAAAACCAAACGACTGCCACGGTACGCCAATTGTCGAGGCATGAAGCCATCCTGGGCGATGATGGCGCTCAAGCGCGGAAAATCGGCAAAGGCAGTGTTTGTCGCCAGTACCAATATGATGGTTGTAGAGGTAATGGTCCCAAGGTAAAGCAATCCGCGATTTCCAAAAACCGTACGGGCCAGTTGGGAAATGACTGTTTCGGATTCAGAGGGAACCGCACCGATCACGCCCAGCAGATAAACGATACCCACGAAGAGCACTCCCAGGATCGTGGACATCCACACCATTGTCAGCGCCGCGTTATGAGCACGCGGTTCTTTAAAAGCGGTCACCCCATTTGATATACATTCCACTCCCGTGAGGGCGGTCGTGCCGTTGGAGAAGGCACGTAATAACAGGAAGAGAGTCAATGGTTCGGCATGGAGATTTTCCATGGCAGGTGGGTCCACCACCAATCCCAATGTGCCGCTCAAATATCGGATGAAACCGATACCCACTGTCAGCACCGTCATGGCCAGAAAAAAGTAGGTCGGCGCGGCAAAAGTATTACCGGATTCCTTTACGCCGCGCAGATTGGCGATGGCAATCAATACCAACAGTCCCACTGAAAGAAACACTCGATATGGAAACAGGGCAGGAAAGGCGGAAACGATCTGCGCTACGCCAGATGAAATCGCTACCGCGGCAAGCAGGATGTAATCCATAAGCAGCGCTGCGCCTGCGATCAGCGCTGCCGTTACCCCCAGGTTCTCTTTGACTACTGTGTATGCGCCACCGCCGCTAGGATACGCATGGATCGTCTG
>JBGPNQ010000076.1:0-17453 GCA_041487615.1 Anaerolineae bacterium | reverse complement strand
CTCACGAGCGGACTCAAAGTAATCATCGCGTTGCCACTTGCCATGCTGCTTACCTCCCGTATTCAACTCAAGGGACTTTTTCGGGGCATGATCTTTTTCCCAGTGCTTGTTAGCACGGTTGCTGTGGGAATCACATTCTCTACGCTGATGCAACCCTCTATAGGAATTATCAATACAGCACTTGGCTCGATTGGGCTCCCGACGCCGGATTGGTTGGGAAACCCCAGGCTGGCATTATTTTCTGTAGCGCTGGTAGACGTATGGAAAGGTATCGGCTTGGCGATGGTGATATTCATCGCAGGGATATTGTCCATCCCAGTAGAGTACTTCGAAGCCGCCAAACTCGAAGGTGGAACCTGGGTAGCTTTCCGTTATGTCATTATTCTTATGAGCCGCAACGCTGCATTCACTGTTATCTTACTGTCATTCATCGGTGGTCTGCGATCATTCGACTTGATCTGGACAATGACACATGGTGGTCCCGGCTTTGCTTCGGATGTACTTACGTCTGTGATTTACAAGGAATATCAAGCTGGTTTCTACGGTCTGTCAACTGCTGGTAATGTGGTGCTTTTCATTCTTGTTACAATCATTGTGTACCCACTGATGCGGTTCTTTCAGAGAAGGGAGCTTGAGCTATGACAATCCGAAAATTTATTGCCAAGACGTGGATCGATGCAGTTGCTCTGGTCGTTTTTGGCATCATATTTGTTGTGCCGTTCATATTTATTTTTCTAACCGCCGCCAAGACGGTTCAGGAGGCTTCTCTCTTCCAATTCAGTTGGCCCAGCAAATTTCAATTGTTGGAAAACATCCGCGATGTGATTGCGTTTGGTGATCGGCGTATGCTCCGAGCGCTCTGGAACAGTACACTTCTGACTGTCGGCTCCGTGACGTTGATTGTCTTATTCTCTGCACTCGTTGCTTATGTGATGCAGCGCCGCGGTGATCGGGTGGCATCGGTTGTCAGTTCGGTCATGCTCGCAGGGCTTATCATCCCTCCGGCTGTCGTGCCAACCATCTTCCTTTTACAATGGACGCATCTCTACAAAACACTTCTGGGTTTGATTATGGTGGAAGTTGCATTTACCATGCCTTTTGCGACTCTGATCTTCCGCGCCTTTATGGCGAATATCCCGCGCGAGCTTGATGAGGCGGCCATCATAGATGGCGCGTCGCCCACGCGCGTGTTCTTTACTATTATTCTGCCACTTTTACAGCCAGCTATTATCACGGTGATCGTAACTTCATCAGTTGGTATCTATAATGATTTTGTTTCGCCACTCTACTTTCTGCCTGGCTCTGCAAATGTCACTGCCCAATTGACCTTGTTCAGTTTCATGAGCCAGTTCAGATCGCAGTGGAATCTGCTTTTTGCGGATGTGGTTGTTATTACCATTCCGCCGCTCATCATGTTCATGTTCTTCCAGCGGCAGCTCGTTTCGGGGTTGACGGCTGGCGCAGTTAAAGGTTAATCCATCACAGTAGAAGTCAAGCCGGTTGTGGTTCAGCCTAGTCAGGGAAATAATGCTGGTTGACTACTTTGATCCATCACGCATGCACCATGAACAGTCCTTTCGATAGAATATTACACAATCAAGGAAAATATTCCAATGATACTAGACAAAATAAGTACAGTATTCTCCGTGGATGTTCGCATTGAACATCTTCGGGATACGTTAGGTATTGGAACAGACCGCCCTCGGCTATCGTGGACCGTCAAGACCGAAAGCCGTGATTGGCTTCAAACTGCCTATGAGATCGAAACGTATGACCCGGATGGCAAGCTTCGCGATCAGACCGGGCGGGTCGAGTCGGATCAATCCGTGCTGGTTCCCTGGCCCTTCGCGCCGGTAGCTTCTCGTGAACAGCTTACCGTGCGGGTGCGCGTCCGGGGTAAAGATGGCAGCGGTTCTATGTGGAGTGACTATGTGTGTCTCGAAGCGGGTCTGCTCTCCACTTCGGATTGGAGCGCCCGTTTCATTTCCCCTGCATGGGATGAAGACACCTCGCGTTCAAACCCTTCTCCATATCTACGTCGTGAGTTTGAACTTCGCGCTGGAATTAAGTCGGCTCGGCTGTACATCACTTCCCTTGGATTGTATGAAGCCCAACTCAATGGGCAGGTCGTTGGCGATCATGTGTTTTCTCCCGGTTGGACCGTGTATGATGAACGACTGCGTTATCAAACCTTCGACGTGACCGGGATGTTGAAAGAGGGGCAGAATGCCATCGGTGCAATCCTCGGTGATGGCTGGTTCCGTGGGCGTATTGGCTTTGCAGGCGGACGGCGAAATATTTATGGCGAACACCTTGCTTTACTGGCACAATTGGAAGTTCAGTATGCGGATGGTTCCAGCGAACGTATCGTAACAGATGACTCGCAAGCATGGCATTCAGCAACAGGTCCCATCCTGATGAACAGTATTTATGATGGGGAAACCTATGATGCCCGCCTCGAACATGCAGGTTGGACACTGCCCGGTTTCGATGATTCAGCCTGGAGTGGAGTCCGAACCGTTGACTGGGATTTGAACACGCTTGAAGCGCCGCTTGGTCCTCCAGTTCGTCGCATCGAAGAAGTCGCGCCTGTTTCCATCAGTAAATCTCCTTCAGGAAAAACAATTGTTGATTTTGGTCAGAACCTTGCTGGCAGATTGTCGATTAAAGTAAAAGGTTCTGTCGGGCATACTGTGACTCTGCGTCATGCTGAAGTGCTGGAACATGGTGAACTGGGCACACGTCCACTGCGTTTTGCGGAGGCAACCGACCGATACACGTTAAGAGGCGGGGAGCAGGAAACTTGGGAACCGCGTTTCACCTTTCATGGTTTTCGCTATGTGGAAGTGAACGACTGGCCCGGAGAATTAAATCCGCAAGATCTGACCGCAATCGCCGTGCATTCCGATTTGGAGCGCACCGGTTGGTTTGAGACCTCTGATGCTTTGCTCAACCAACTGCATCAAAATGTGATTTGGAGCATGCGTGGCAATTTCCTCGATGTTCCCACCGACTGCCCCCAACGCGATGAACGCCTGGGCTGGACCGGCGATTTGGAAGTGTTTTCGCCAACCGCTTCTTTCCTGTATGATGTCAGTGGTTTTCTTCAATCATGGCTGGCAGATTTGGCAATTGAGCAACGCAAATCTGGCGGGCGGGTGCCGCATGTGGTTCCCAACGTTTTGGGTACGAACGCGTCTGCCGCAGCCGCCTGGGCTGATGCCGCAACGGTCGTCCCGTGGGTCATGTATCAACGGTTTGGTGATAAAGAAATTCTCGCGGGGCAATTTGAAAGTATGTGCGCCTGGGTGGACCACATCGTTTCGTTGGCGGGCGAAAGCCGCTTATGGGACAAGGGTTTTCAATTTGGTGATTGGGTTGACCCCACTGCGCCGCCTGATAAACCGGCGCAGGCGCGTACCGATAAAGCCATCGTAGCCAGTGCCTACTTTGTTCGTTCCGCAAATTTGATTGTCAAGGCAGCCGAAGTTTTGGAGAACACAGAAGCACAAAAGAAATATCGCGCGCTGGCAGACGAAGCCCGCGCCGCGTTTGCGCGTGAATATGTCACACCTTCCGGTCGTATGATGGGTGATGCCGAAACTGCCTATGCACTTGCGATCGCCTTCGATCTGCTCCCCACCGCCGAGCAACGCCAGCGCGCGGGTGACCGTTTGAGTGAACTTGTGCGCGATAGCGGATATCACATCCGTACCGGGTTTGTGGGCACTCCGATCATCTGTGATGCGTTATGCAGTACGGGTCATTATCTTGCAGCGTATCGTCTTTTGTTGCAGCAGGAATGTCCTTCGTGGTTATATCCGGTGACGAAGGGTGCCACCACCATTTGGGAACGCTGGGATAGTATGCTGCAGGATGGTTCGATCAATCCGGGCGAAATGACTTCCTTCAATCATTATGCGCTTGGTGCGGTAGCAGATTGGATGCACAGGACGATCGGCGGTCTGACTCCGACCAAGCCTGGTTACCGCCGCATGGAAATTCATCCACGCCCGGGCGGTGGACTCACGCACGCCCAAGCTCGACATATCACTCCTTATGGATTGGCAGAATCTTCATGGAAGATCGAAAACGGAAAGTTTGATTTGAATATAATTATCCCGGCGAACACAACCGCGCTTGTCGTTCTACCAAACGGCGAACAGCGCGAAGTTGGTTCGGGTGAATGGCATTGGACGGTTTCCTATCAAGACCCAGATGCGCGGGGTCCGTTCACGGTGGATGATCTGACGGGCGAAATCATGAGCAACGACGTCGCTCGAGACATCATCATGAGTGCATTTGATCGATTGGAAGTGCGTGATAAATTTATGTTAACAATGCTATTGGGTGAACGGAATATGGCGTTTCGAGAGGCTCTCCAGATTCTCCCCAATCATGACAAGGCAGTCAAGATAATGAGTGATGCCCTGAAGACAATAAAATAAGTAGAGGAACTGCTCAAGGAGAGTGTTCCATGAAGCGCATCGGGTTTCAATTCAAAGTCAGACAAGATCGCCTCATTGAATACAAGGAACATCATAAACATGTCTGGTCCGAAATGCTGGATGCTTTACGCGAAACTGGCTGGCATAACTACACACTGTTCATTCGCGAGGATGGTTTGATCTTCGGTTATTTTGAAACAGAAGAAAGCCTGTCGGTTGCGCAGGCAAAAATGGCTGAAAAAGAAATCAATACTCGTTGGCAGGAATTCATGTCTCCATTTGTGGATGCCAATGCCCGTCCTGACGAAACTTTTATTGAACTGGAAGAATATTTTCATCTGGACTGATTATGACTCAAGCACGCAATTATCTTGCCATTGATCTTGGCGCAGAAAGTGGACGTACCATCGTGGGCTCACTCGATGGCAACCAACTCACGCTTACCGAAACCCATCGTTTCGCCAATGGACCTGTGCAATTGAATGATGGCTTGCATTGGGATGTGTTGCGTTTGTGGTCTGATATTAAGGAAGGCATAGGTAAGTCAAAAGCCATTGAGAGCATCGGGCTGGATACTTGGGCGATTGATTTTGCATTGCTCGATAGAAACAATTCGTTATTATCGAATCCATTTCATTATCGTGATGCGCGTACCGACGGTATGATGGAGGAAGCCTTCAAACACCTGCCTCGTGCCGAAATCTTTTCCTACACGGGTATACAATTCATGCAGATCAATACGCTCTATCAGCTGCTGGCGATGTCCGTGCAAAAATCTCCACTGTTTGATGTTGCAAAAACTTTTGTCACTATTCCCGATCTATTTAATTTTTGGTTAAGCGGCGAGCTCACCAACGAATTTACAAATGCGACTACGACTCAATGCTTTGACCCGCGCAAACGGAACTGGGCGACTCCGGTACTGAATGCGATGGAAATCCCCTCGCATATTTTCAAGCCGGTAACTGATCCCGGCACACGGATAGGGACTCTCCTCCCCAACCTCGCCGAAGAGATAGGTGCAGGCGCAGTCCCAATTATTCTTCCGGCGTGTCATGATACTGGTTCGGCGGTTGTCGCTGTACCTGCGACGAATCAAGATTTCGCCTGGCTTAGTTCGGGGACATGGTCCATCATAGGTGCAGAAGCCCGTGAACCGTGTTTGACGGATAAGGCGCTTGAATATAACTTTACCAATGAAGGCGGGGTATTCGGAACGTGGCGACTCTCCAAGAATATTATGGGATTATGGCTGGTGCAGGAATGTCGCCGCGAGTGGCTGCGCGGGGGTGAGGAAATGTCATTTGACGCATTGACGCAGCTTGCGGCTGAGTCGGAAGCATTCGTGTCAGTCATTGACCCTGATGATGTTGAGTTTCTACATCCAGGCGATATGCCCTCCCGCATCCAAAAATTTTGTGCGGATACGAATCAAGCAGTGCCGCAGACCAAAGGTCAGATTGTTCGTGTTGCGTTGGAAAGCATCGCCTTGAAATATCGGTTGGTATTGGAACGCCTGGAAGAATTGAGTGGCAAACATCTCGACCCACTTCACATCATTGGCGGCGGGACGAAAAATAAATTACTGAATCAATTCACGGCAGACTCGACTGGGCGTATTGTGATCACAGGACCCGTGGAAGCGACTGCGATTGGAAATATTTTGATGCAGGCAATTGGTATGAAGCATTTGGGTTTGCTGGCGGAGGCGCGTGAGGTGGTGCGTGCTTCGTTTGAACCTGAAATCTATGAACCGAATCGTAAAGCGGATTGGGATGAAGCATATGTCCGTTTACAGAAAGTGATGAAGCATGTTGCAGGAACCGTATCCTGAATTGAACGATCTGTTGGAAATGATGGGGGAGGCGGGGCATCATCTCGCTGACATCGAAGCGAGTGAAGGCGCTGCAGGGAATATTTCTGTTTGCTTGCGTTGGCAGATTGAGCCGCGTAATATCTTTCCAGTTGAAGATGAAATCAAATTACCGCAATGTGTTCCTGAATTGGCAGGTGCTACGTTCCTTGTTACAGGATCGGGCAGGCGCTTGCGTGAGATCATCGATGACCCAACCGCCAACATCGCCTGTATTATTGTGAACGAAGGTGGTGAAACAGGCAGGTTGTTCACATCCTATCATCGCCGTTTCGAACGCGTAACAAGTGAATTCAATTCGCATCTGGCTGTGCATCATGATCAACTCATCTCGACTGGCAGCAATTTTGATGCGGTCATTCATGCCCAGCCTATGCACCTCACATATCTCAGTCACATCCCGCGTTATCAGGATGAGCAGTATCTCAACACGCATCTCTTGCGCTGGCAGCCAGAGAACATCATCAACTTACCAGAAGGAATTGGCTTCATTCCATTCCGTATCCCCGGTTCTCCGGAGTTGATGGCAGCAAATGTGGAAGCGCTCAGTCATCATCGCGTGGTGATTTGGGCAAAGCATGGCGTAATGGCGCGCTCGGATATTTCCGTGAAGCGTGCTGCGGATCGCGTGGAGTATGCCGAGACCGCCGCGAAGTATGAATATCTTAACCTATGTGCCGGAGAGATCGGCGAAGGTTTGAGCGCGGAAGAAATCCGTGCTATTTGTAAAACATTCGATGTGCAACAAAATATTTTCTAGCCCTCACCCTAACCCTCTCCCGAAGGGAGAGGGAACGACTCTCTTCTCCCACTGGGAGAAAGGCTGGGGATGAGGGAGAATGGATGACTATGACTCACTCTGAATCAAACATTCAAAAGTCCTATGGGCTTGCGAAAGAACGTTATGCAGCGCTTGATGTGGATACTGAGCAGGCGCTCGCTACGCTCCATAAAATTTCCATCAGCCTGCATTGCTGGCAGGGCGATGATGTGAGTGGTTTTGAAAATCCCGGGGGTGAACTGAGCGGCGGTATTGCAGCCACGGGGAATTATCCGGGCAAGGCGCGCACTGCCGATGAACTCCGCAAAGACCTCGACGTTGTATACAGTTTGTTGCCTGGCTCGCACCGTCTAAATCTGCATGCAATCTATCTTGAGGCAGATCAAAAAGTAGAGCGCAATAAAATCGAACCCAAATATTTCTCGGCGTGGAAGGATTGGGCGAAGGCGCATAATCATGGCGTGGATTTCAACCCAACTTGTTTTTCGCATCCGCTTTCTGCAGATGGATTTACGCTTGCCCATCGCGATAAAGCTATTCGTCAGTTTTGGATCGAGCACTGCATTGCCAGCCGCAAGATTGGGGAATATTTTGGCAAGGAGTTGGGGACTCCCACTGTGACCAACATCTGGATTCCCGACGGATATAAAGACTCGCCTGCGGATCGCCAATCACCTCGACGCCTGCTTCTCGAATCCCTTGACTTGGTCCTCGCTGACAAAATCGATCCACGTTATAACCTGGATGCTGTTGAGCCTAAACTTTTTGGGCTTGGTTCAGAAGCATATGTTGTTGGTTCCATGGAGTTTTATTCCGCGTACGCACTCACTCGCAAAATTTTACTTACGTTGGATTCAGGTCACTTCCATCCCACAGAAACAATCTCCGACAAGATTTCTTCGCTTTTGATATATCATGATCAATTGCTTTTACACGTCAGCCGCGGCGTGCGTTGGGATAGTGATCATGTTGTTACATTCAACGATGACACGCAAGCTATCGCCAATGAGATCGTCCGCAACAATGCACTCGAGCGGATTCACATCGGCTTGGATTATTTCGACGCCAGTATCAACCGTGTCGCCGCCTGGACAATCGGAGCACGCAACACATTACGCGCCTTGCTTATCGCTTTGCTTGAGCCGCGGGAAATGCTCAAGAAATTTGAACTTGAAGGAGATTTCTCCAGCCGATTGGCATTGCAGGAGGAACTCAAGTCTATGCCATTTAGTTCAGTATGGGACTATCATTGTATGAAGCGAAATGTGCCTGTTGGCATGGATTTTATGAGTGTCATCAAGGATTATGAAAAGAAGGAACTGGTAATAAGAAGTTAGCCGTCATTGCGAGGGCAGTGTTCTTCCGCCCGAAGCAATCCCCAGCTGTATAAGGAGATTGATTCGCCGCAACGAGCGCGGCTCGCAATGACACATTACGCAGGAGAAACGTTATGGCTTTGAAACCGCGAGAATTCAAACACGTCAATTATCTATGGGATGACAAAACCGCAGATCAACTGGACGCAGTGGAGCGCTTGCGTTATCGCAGTAATATTCTCGGCGCAGATCAACGGATTACGAATACTGGCGGTGGCAATACGTCATCCAAAATAAAGATGACCGATCCTTTAAGCGGGGAGGAAGTGGATGTATTGTGGGTCAAGGGTTCGGGTGGAGATTTGCGGACTTCCACGCGAGCCAATTTTGCTTCACTCTATATGGAGAAGTTCCTGTCTCTGGAAAATATTTACAAAAAAGCCGAAGTAAAAGGTGTGAAGACCGAGATCGAAGACGCGATGGTGGATATGTACCGTCACACCACTTTTAATTTGAATCCCGCCGCTAGTTCAATTGATACACCGCTGCATAGTTTAATTCCAATCCGCCATGTCGACCACATGCATCCCATCTCGGCGATCGCGATTGCCGCCAGCAAAGATCAGGAAGGGCTTACACGGGAAGTGTTTGGCGGCGAAGTGGGTTGGGTTCCGTGGCAGCGCCCTGGTTTTGACCTGGGCTTGGTGATGAGAGATGAGTTGAAGAAGAATCCCAACCTCAAAGGGCTGATTATGGGACAGCATGGTCTCATCAACTGGGCGGATGATGACAAAGCTTGTTATGAATTAACTTTGAATCTTATTGAAAGAGCCGCGCTGTATATTGAACAGCATGATAAAGGCGATAAAACTTTTGGCGGGCAGAATTACGAATCTCTCGATGAAAAAGTCCGCAACGAAATTCTTATTAAATTATTACCAGTTTTGCGCGGCAAGGTATCGCAGACAAATCGATTTATCGGCACGGTCCATGTGACGGAAAGTGTGCTTCAATTCGTGAATAGCGTGGATGCTCCACGCTTGGCAGAGATTGGAACATCCTGCCCCGATCATTTCCTGCGCACGAAGATCAAGCCTCTGTACGTGGATTGGAATCCGCAGGAGGAATCAGTGGAAAGTCTGCTTGAGAAACTGGAAGCAGGTTTGGTCAAGTATCGAAGTGATTATGCGTCCTATTACGGAGCCTGTAAACATCCGAATTCGCCGGCCATGCGTGATCCGAATCCAACAGTCATCTTAATCCCAGGCCTGGGATTGATCGCGTGGGGGAAAAATAAAAGCGAAAGTCGTGTGACCGCTGAATTTTATTCATTGGCGATTGAAGTGATGCGTTCATCAGAAGCGATCAGTGAATATCAAGGTCTGCCGCGTCAAGAAGCGTTTGATATCGAATATTGGCTATTGGAAGAAGCGAAGTTGAAACGTATGCCGCCTGAAAAGGAGTTTGCTCGCAATTTGGTTGTGGTAATTGGCGCAGGCAGCGGCATTGGAAAAGCCACAGCGCATCGTGTTGCCAGGGAGGGCGCGCACGTTGTCTGTGCGGATCTATCCGAGTCAACCGCACAGGAAACGGCGGATGAGCTGGTCAAAATCTATGGGGTGGGCATTGGCGTAGCAGGCACGGGCATCTCGGGATGTGGACCAGCGATTGGTTTGGGCGTGGATATCACAAAGCGCGAAAGTATCAAGTCGATGTTGGAGAATATTGTTATTGCGTATGGCGGTGTTGACAACATCATTATCACGGCGGGAATCTTTGTTTCACCGGATAAAGCGGGGCGCATTCCCGACGATAAATGGGCTTTGACTTATGCAATCAATGCGACCGGTCCTTATCTGGTTGCCGATGAAGCGAAAGCAATCTGGCAGGCGCAGGGTTTGAATACCAGCCTCGTGATCACCACTAGCGCGAATGCGGCGGTAGCCAAGCAAGGTTCATTTGCTTACGACACCAGCAAAGCCGCTGCGAATCATCTGGTGCGTGAACTGGCGATTGAACTCTCCCCGCTGGTGCGCGTGAATGGATTGGCGCCAGCTACCGTGGTGGAGGGCAGCAGCATGTTCCCACGTGACCGCGTTATTTCATCGCTGACCAAGTACAACATTACTTTTGATGAGAGTGAAAGCACCGAGTCTTTGCGCGACAAATTGGCGATGTTTTATGCCCAACGGACTCTGACGAAATCTCCCATCACCCTTGCTGATCAAGCGGAAGTTGCCTACTTATTGAGCAGTAATAAATTCAGCAAGACAACTGGGCAGATCATCAGCGTGGATGGTGGTTTGCAGGAAGCGTTCTTGCGGTAATTTCAATTTAAACACAAAGGACACAATGATCACGAAGGTTGGACGATTGACGAGCGGATTGCCTTTCCACAGATTTTCCTTTGTGTACTTTGTTACCCTTCGTGGTCAAAAAATATGTCTAAAGCTCAAATATTCATCACCTGTCTCGGCGATCAGTTTTACACATCCACGCTCCAGAATATTACACATCTGCTGGATCGTATTGATATTCATATCGAAGTCCCGCGCGTGGACTATGAAAAGTTAAGTGAAGACAGAGTTGGGGAGTCATCTGAGTCAATTCGCGCGCATGTACGAACCGCACGCAACATTCAACTAGCGCGATTCACGGATCTCGAATCTCGATCAACGGCTCTTCGACTGATATTGTCTGTAACGCCGATATGCGCGTCGGGGCGATACGGCAGTTGTGCAAGTTACAGGACGTAGGCGGTACACTGACTGCCCGATAGGGCGTGTCGAAGTGTCAAAGTCTGATGCGGGCAGCGATGAGTCAACTCAAATTATCCGCACGCGCCCATCATCGCATGCGAAGCGTAAAACTGGCGCCCAGAGCGCTGACCTGGCAGGGATTAATGAAACTGAGCTTGTTCACCTCACACAGCCCCGATTGATTTTATTTTTCAAAAGTGCTATATTATTGACGATGGAACGAGTTAGGGGGAGGTTATTAACAACATGGTTACCCTTTAGAAATAATTTGGAATTTCAGCTCTATCGGTTTGTCCCTCGCGGCACCTAACTCGCCTCTGCATTCTGCGGCGGGTGAATGGTTGCGACCGTAAACCCTGCGCCGTGAATACTATTGGCGTCGAGCTTATCGATCTAGCAAGAACAATTACCAAGGTAAGTGATTATGGTATATCGCACTGATTCTCTTCCCGTTCATCTCACGCCTTTTGTGGGGCGCCAGGTTGACCTTGAAAGGTTGCTTGCCCTCCTTCATAATCCATCCGTCCGCATGGTTACCATCCTGGGAACGGGAGGGATTGGTAAGACGCGCCTGGCCATTGAACTGGCTCATATCCTTCAGGACCAATTCCAACACGGTGCTGTTTTCATCCCCCTGGCTCAATTGAGCACGATTGATGAACTACTTCCGGCACTTGCAGGAGCCCTGGGTGTCCAGTTGCCGCCGGGGGGCGACCTGCAACATGCACTGTTGGATGACATCGCCAGCCGACAAATGCTGCTGGTTCTCGATAATTTCGAACACCTGCTGGAGGAAGCAGCACTTATCTGCGATATCCTGGTTCGCGGACCACAAGTCAAGATACTTATAACGTCGCGCGAAAAACTAAACCTCGAAGCCGAAACACTATATCATCTGGACGGACTGGAGCTGCCGCCACTGGATAATCTGCAAAAGATAGAAAAGTATGATTCCGTCCAGTTGCTCCTGCAAAAGGCCGGCCAGGTTCAGCCCGGTTTTTCTTTGAGTGATGGGAATAGTCGTGATGTGGTTCGGATCTGCCGGCTGGTGGACGGCAATTCTCTGGGCATCCTTCTGGCAGCTGCCTGGCTCGAACACTTTTCCCCCGCTGAGATTGCGGATGAAATCAGTAGCAGCTTTGATTTCCTATCGCGCCAGGCGAGGAATGTGGAACCGCGCCATTGCTGTATGGGAGCGGTTTTCGATTCTTCCTTCAACCGCCTGGATAAACCTCTGCAGACCGTCTTTCGAAAATTGGCTGTCTTCCGAGGCGGCTTCGACCTGGCCGCGGCGCAGGCGGTAACTGGCGCGGACCTGCGGGCTCTCATTGCCCTGGTGGATAAATCGCTGCTGACGCGGGATCCTCATACCGGCCGTTATGAGTTGCACGAGTTGTTACGCCAGTACGCCAACGAAGAACTTAATGCCGCGGGCGAACTCGATAACCTTCTGGCGACCCATGCAAATTATTACATCGCATTTGTACACCAACGAGAGATGGAATTGAAAAGCCATTTGCAAAAGAAGGCTTTGGACGAAATTCAGGCTGATTTCGATAACATCCGTCAGGCCTTCGCCAGGGCAGCCGAAAAACGAGACCTTGAATCGGTCCGCGTTGTGATTCCTGGTTTATATGCCTTCTGCGATATGCGCAGCCGGTTTTATGAGGGAGAGTCGCTCTTCCGATTGGCCAGTGAGAAGTTGACGCCGCGACATGGTGAAGCCTGCCTCCCCGTGTGGGCACTTGCACTGCTGTCCTGGTATGACATGCGAACGTACATCGAGCGGTTTGAATCTGTCGAAGAGATTACGTCCCGAGCCAAGAGTTGCCTTGAAGCGGCCATGTCGATGAACGATACACAAGCGACCGCTGCCAGTCTTGTCCTGCTGGGAGCCATCGCCGAGGATCAAAGCGATTTCGAGACGGCTATTCGTAATTATGAGGAGGGAATGCAATCTTACCGGCTTTTGGATGATGTCTACTGGGTGAACATGCGCATCGGGCTGTGCCACCAGGCCCTTCAGGATTACCCGGGAGCGATTCGAGCCTTTCGAGTCAGCCTGCAGCGGGGAAAGGACATGGGGGAACGCGTCAAAATGGGTTGGTCGTTGCTTAACATCGGAGATACTCTGATATTGCAAGGGAAGCCATCTGAAGCCCAAAACTATCTTGAGCAGGCCTGCACTCTCTTCGAAGAAGTCGGCACCATGATTGGGGTCCTATGGTCGAACTATAGCCTGAGCCGGGTTGCGGTTGCCCTCCTCAATCCCAGGCGCGGCAGAGAACTCGCCGAAACCGCGGCGCAAATCGCCCATCAGATCCATTCCGCCTCCTGGATGGCAAAAATGGATCGTCTGCTCCGCCAGATCGATCATCAACCTTCTCGAACTCCCAGCGAAACAATGAATTACGGGGACGAATCCTTCAGCCCGCGCGAATTGGAAGTCCTGCAGTTGCTCAAATCGAATCTGAATGGGCCCGATATCGCCCGAAGGTTGATCGTTTCGTTGAACACGGTCCGCTATCACACCAAGAATATCTACCGAAAACTCAGAGCTACTACGCGTCTGGAAGCCATCCAGCGTGCAAAAGAACTCGGCCTATAATCGCTGATTTCTATTATTCGAGCACGGTGGTCCTGCGAAGCGCACAGGACTACCGTTTTTTTGCGTAAAAACTACCACATCATGTGGGGACAACCTACCCGCCGAAGGCATAAGCTTGGGACATATTCAGGATACCCAAAGGACAACCATGAATGCTCAACTTTCTCATGCAGAAGCCCAGGCTCATTCATCCTTATACCGACAGCCAAATCCGCCTGACCGTGGTCCATCCAACCGACGAATCTTGATCGTGCTCTCGGTGTGCATGGCGCTTCAAATGACCAGCTTTGTGATCATCCTACCCCTGTTTGCCCGGCGCTTCAGTGAATTCGGCGCAGGTGTAGAGTCTCTGGGATTGAGCGCCATGGCATATGCTCTGACCAGCACTCTGGCTGCTCCGTTCATGGGCGCGCTGGCTGACCGATTTGGTAGAAGGCGGTTGGTTCTGGCTTCGCTGGCGGCATACATCCTTGCGTTCACCGGATATCTCCTGGCATTTTCAGCACCAACATTCATTCTAATACGTGCTCTGGCAGGGGCTTTTACAGCCGGACTCATTCCGGCAGTGACTGGCATTGTGGCCGATATAGCCCCCATGGATCGACGGGCGCAGTGGATTGGAATGGTGAACGGCGGCGCATCCACCGGATGGATTGTCGGTCCGGTCCTGGGCGGGATGCTCTACGATCATTGGGGATACAACCTGCCTCTGGTCGTCTCCATCATCATGGCAACGATAGCATTCACCACGGCCGTTCTGACCGTCCCTGAGACTCGCAAAGATCTCGTTCGCACCGCAGGAGTAGCACAAAGAAACCGAACACTCCGGATTTCTGACTTGAAATCTTCTGTGCATACATTCCGGAGCACACTTCCCCATTCGCTTTCTGCGTTCATTGTTCTACTGATTATTTCTTTAGCGGTCATGTTTGCCTGGGCGTTCATCGAACCCAGGTTCATGTTCTACGCCTATGATGATCTGGGCTGGAGTTCGTCCATGCTTGGACTGGTGATGAGTACCTATGGGATTGCCATGACGCTCGGCGAATTCTTTCTCAGCCACCTGAGCGACCGGCTGGGCAGAAAACCGGTGATCGCTGGCGGGTTGATGCTCTTTGCCGCTCAATTCATCGGACTGGCATTCTTCCGAAACTACATATTGATTGCGACAACTTTCGTATTTGCTGGCCTGGGAAATGCCCTGTTCGACCCGGCTTTGAGTGCCTCCATCCTTGACATCGCCCCGGCGGAACACCAGTCACGCATCCTTGGAATCAAGAGCACAGCTGGTTCGCTGGGAAATATCCTGGGACCGGCCCTGGTAGTCTTCTTCACGCCTTTCCTGGCGGCGCGCGGCATATTCCTGGCAGCCACAGGCATTGTTTGTTTGAGTGTCTTTTTCTTTCTGTCAGTCCAGATAAGGCCTCGTTTTTCCTGGAATGACAGGATGCATGTTGAAATCGATGCAGCTGTCAATCCGGATGTGCCTCAAGGAAATCAATCCTGAAGAAATTCTGCAAGTCTTCCAATATTCATCATGAGCCGCCGTTGCGCGGCAAGGAGAAAAAATGAAAATCCTGATCGCTGGTTCGAATGGAATGGTTGGGTCAGCGGTGACCCGCCACCTGATTGAATGTGGCCACGAAGTCGCTCGCCTGGTCAGGCATACACCTGCCGCTGGTGAAATCTGGTGGGATCCTGATGCCGGTCAAATTGATACCGCCAGTTTGAATAGCTTCGACGGTGTTGTTCATCTGGCTAGCATGCCCTGGCCGATGCGCTGGACTGCCAAGGCCAAACAAAAGATGAACGCCAATCGTGTGGGAACCAATCGCCTGTTAGCTGAATCACTTGCAGTATGCGGGCATGGACCCAAGGTATTCATTTGTGCTTCCGGGCAAGGCTACTACGCACCCTCCGGTGATGATGTCCTCACGGAGGATTGCCCTGGCGGAACAAGTTTCCTCTCCATACTGGACCGGGATGCGGAAGCTGTTACAGCGCCAGCCTCCTCAGCCGGAATCCGGGTTGTGCATCTGCGCATGCCGACGGTCCTGGGCGGAGACCGATTGAAGATGCTGGGTTTTCAAGCCGGAGATGGACAGCAGTGGATGAGTTGGATTGGGCGCGACGAGTTAGCTTACATCATTGACTTTGCACTCAAAACCGAAACCCTAGCCGGACCCGTCAACACCGTCAGCCCGAACCCAATGCGCCTCTCTGACTTTGCCAAAGTATCAACTGAGGCATTGGGACAAAAACCGGGAGGTGTGATGCCTGCCTTCATCGTCCGCCTGATCATGGGCGAAATGGGTGATGAGTTCCTGCTTGCCAGCCGGCGTATCCAGCCGGCGAAGCTGCTTGCTGCTGGCTACCAATTCCGCTTTCCCGATCTGGGCGACGCCTTGCGCCATGAACAGATAGTTGTGGATGCAGGTGTGGCTGCAGAAGTTGTTGCGTAATACCTACTAGCCCTTGGGATATCTCAGGTGAATTCTGACGTAAATAAAGAGGAGAATATTTCATGTCCACATTTTTGATTGCACTGTCCACCTGGTTGCATACTCTGGCAACGGTCGTGTTCATTGGGCATTACCTGTTCATGAGTCAGGTGTATCTGCCCGTTTTGGAGCGTCAAGCGCGAGGAGATGCCTTGCGCGAACTGCTGGAGGAAGTTTCAAGCCGTTTGCGGCCCTATTTTGGCGGCTCGCTGCTCATATTCATCATCACTGGAACGTACTTGATGATGATCAACAAGGGCTACCTGGGCTTCGGCGATTTCTTCGGGAACGCGTGGAGCATTTTGATCGTGATCAAACACGTGATCGTGCTCGCCTTTCTCGCCTTGGCTATTTTCTCCGAACGAGCCATCCTGGGAAAGATCTGCGACGAGCAACCGCAGGCATTGAAACAGTTTCGCCAGGCGGTGGGTCTAAACACCCTCCTGGGCATCCTGATCCTCCTGCTGACGACTGCCGCCCAGACAATATAGATATCTATGAGATTATTTGGCAGGCTCTCACCCCGCCAGCTGACCAAACGCCTTGCACAGAGATTGGAGCAATTCCATGGAAATCCCACGCCACTGGAGATGGAAAGCCCAGCGCTACCGCCTGGAAGGTTCAACTTGTCCGACCTGCGGCCGGCTCATCTTCCCACCTCGTCCGGTTTGCGCGCAGCGTCACCGCACCGCCCAACCGGCGCGGATCGCGGTAGGGGAACTCCCAGTAGTACTGACATCGATCAGTCTTGCCGATATCGAATCGCACATGCAATACCGAATCACAGAAAGAATATAAGGTGCATCGAATGATCACAACTCCTGCCTCATCGATTACGAAAGCTGCCAGCAAACAGACCTATTACACGATCCGCTTTCTCGTAGACCGCGAACGCGTCGACGATGCTTATCGGGCCTATGGATACTTCCGATGGGTGGACGATATCCTCGATGCGGAATCAATTACCGGCGTAGAGCGAAGCGCATTTATCCAGCGCCAGAAGTCCCTGCTTGATACATGTTATCGGGGCAAGATCCCGCGCGATACAGACATCCCGGAAAAAATGCTGGTCGAACTGGTTCAGCACGATCATGAAAAGGATAGCGGCCTGCACTCCTATCTGTACAACATGATGCAGGTGATGGACTTTGATGCCAGGCGCCGCGG
>JBGPNQ010000075.1:0-17568 GCA_041487615.1 Anaerolineae bacterium | reverse complement strand
GGAAACAGGCGTTCGAGACCCTGATCAAATGCATCGAAGGCGGTACCGTCCCCAAGACGACCGTCACGCCCACACAACTGCTCATTCGCTGGTCATGCGGATGTATGCCCGAAAATGTACGTCAGGCCGCGGTGGCGGCGCGCGATGTCGCCAAAACCGGCAAGCTTGAAAATAAACGTGAAGCCGCGCTGCGCGCATTGCTGAACTCGGCAGGAGTTACTGAACACGACGCATCCCTTCCACAATTCAGGGATACGTTCGGCCGTGCCTGGGATGGTTTCCTGCTGGCGTTGAATGATAAATCCACAAGCGATGAATTCCTCAAGACGATCAACGCCATGATCGAGCTCATGCAAAACAACAACCTGACGACCACCGTCTGGCACAATGTCATTTCGATGATGAGACGTTATGCACTCGGCGGGATTACCAGCCATACCGTCATGCTCAAGGCAGAGAATTTATTCCAGCAGGCGCGATTACTGGCAGGCGAGTTATCACAGCGCTCACAGGCGTATCGCAGGCTGGTCCTGGAACAACAGGAAAGTGTGCTGCAGGGGTTCAGTTTCTCGATGGCTCCGGCCATGAGCCTGAGCGAGATCGGCGATGCAATCTCCGAGCATTTCCCCGAAATGGATATCCATCGCTGGTACGTCATGTATTACAGCGATGTCAGGGCGCCCCAATCCATTTCCACGCCACCCCCTGAAAACTATAACCTGTTATTCCAATATGAAGCATCGAAGTTTGAGATCCCCGTGAAACGCACCTCCATCGGAACCGGGCAACTCATCCCGCGCGGCAAGACGCCGCAGGATCATCGCTATACTGCCGTGGTCATGCCCTTATCCCTTGCAAGGAATCGTTTCGGTTTCATGTGGGTGGAAATGGGCCCGCGCGATTGGGAAATCTACGTCCGCATCCGCAATCTGGTCAGCAGCGCCCTCTTGCGCACGATGCTCGTTCAACAGAAGGAACAGGCCCAACAGGAAGTGGAACGCCTGCTGACGGAAGCACAGGAACGGGCTGCCGAACTGGCCGTTGCCAAGGAGTGGGCAGAGAAGACCGCGGCAGAAAATGCGAAGCTGTATTCGAGCGAACAATCGCGCCGGGCCGCAGCAGAAGCGCTTGCCAAATCATCACGCCAACTGTCGTCCCTCTCCACCGTGGATGAGGTGCCGCAACAGATCGTGGCACAGCTTTCCCAGGTTGTTAAATATGATCGTTGTGCACTCTTTCTGGAAGACGTGAATGGCATTCCGCGTTTACTTGCCCATTTGGGCTTCCCGAAAGATGCGCCTGTGGAAAACCTCAAATATAGCGTACGTGGAACAAATATTTATCATGCACTTGCAAAGCAATCGGAGCCGATCGTCATCGGCGATGTGCAAAACATGCAGAATTGGAGCCAGCCGGAGTGGCTCGCCGAAGACCGGTCCTGGCTTGGCATTCCACTATTTTCGAAGAACAAAGTCACCGGTATGTTAAGCCTGAGTCGCAGCGCATCTGCATCCTTCAATCAGGATGATGTTTTGCTTGCCAGCACCTTTGCCATACAGGCATCCATTGCACTGGAAAACGCCCGTTTGTACGATGACCTGAACCGCTTCAACCAGACGTTGGAGCGCATGGTCGAGCAGCGGGTGGACGAGTTAAGCAACGCACATAACACACTCAAGAAACTCGACAAGAACAAAAGCGACTTCATCCAGGTGGCCGCGCATGAACTGCGGACGCCGCTTACAGTCATCAAAGGCTACATGGGGATGTTGAAAGGTTCACCTGCGATCAAGGACAATCCATCGCTTACCGTGGCCATGGATGGCGTCCTTCAGGGAACCGACCGTTTGCACCAGATCGTCAACAGCATGCTGGATGTGGCGCGGCTCGAGAACCAGGTACTTGCCCCGCACCTGGAAACGATCACGATTGGTCCGATGCTGCGTTTGATTCAAAAAGATTATGTCAGCGACCTTGCCATGCGCAAGCTCACCTTTGAAATTGATCCCGATATCAATTTGATTCCCCCAATCCTCGCAGACTCCGAACTTTTGCAAAAAGCGCTCGATAACGTCATTGTCAATGCCATCAAATACACGCCCGATGGCGGCTCGATTCATGTCAGCGCGCATCCTGTCGATGCGGATGGCACCGGCAGGTTCTGTCAGATCCGCATCCGTGATGCAGGCATTGGCATTGACCCTGCCAACCACAAGATCGTTTTCGAGAAACTTTACCAGCTTGGAAAAGTGGAACTGCATTCCTCAGGACGTACCAAATTCAAAGGCGGCGGGCCAGGACTCGGTCTCGCGATTGCCGCGGGAATTGTCAAGGCACACAAGGGAAAGATATGGGTCGAGAGTCCCGGCTATGATGAAGAGGAACTGCCGGGCAGCACATTCTTCATTCAAATCCCCATGGCGAAATAGAGGTAGTGGACGGCAGTTGCCGTTCACTACTTTTCAATCTTGCGTCCGAATCGAGGTGCTGTTGCGGTCAAAGTAATTGGTGAAGCGTGTCCGCAGGGGGTCGAGCAAACCCACGTGCGCCATCATCAGGATCGAAAAGGCGGACAGCCCAAAAAGGAAGGTCAGATCACCCAGGATGTAGAAAGGTTGGTCGCTGCCCACGAAGACGTAACGATAGACAATCAGCCCCAACTGGATCATGCTGAGAAGGAGGAGGGGAATTGCAAAGGGGCGCAGGTTGTGCCCTTCGACGATCAGGTGAAGCCCCACCATGGCCAATAACCCGGCAATCATGACCACGCTGTACTTTATGAATTGCATGAGGCTATATTTCTGCAGGTAGAGGCGTTGCATGATCTCCACGTACAGATAGCATATACCAATCAGGCAGATTACCGTGAACAGGTTGATCAAGATCGGCAGGATCAGATTGCCAAAGACGCGGATCCCCACCATTGCCGTCAGCCAACCCACGAAATAGGTGATGCCCAGCGCAATGACCGGGGCGAAAAATCCAGTACCAGACTGTTCACCCAGCATGTCGTACACCATCTTCGCGCCGCCAAGCATGGCGATTCCCAGTGTACCGACGCTGATAATCAACATGACGATACTCATCAAACCCCTCTCGGAGATTTTTTTAGGCGACGGCAATGCGGAATGATTCATAAAGCCTCCTGCGAAATAAAATGTACGCCCTCCAATAATCTCACAAGCGTCCGACCATTATACATCTAAGACGATTCCACATGGATTCCGTTCCAAGTCATGAATTCCCCGCTTCACGCGCCAATCAAACTTTTCCCGTTTTCAGCCACTTTCCATCATTTACAGCTGGTTCTTTACCAGCATTCGCTTTAGGATTGTCTTCATGCGGCTCACATATTCACTGGTCGACCAGCCACGCTCCAACGCAAGATTTTCCCAAACTGAGATGGATGTAATTGCCCAGGCTGCATCCGCAGCCTGATCCAAATCCCATTCGGGAGCCAGGCGTCCTTCCCGCACAAGACAATCAATCACTTTACGCCAACCCTGGTGAACAACTTCCATCCGATCATTCCATGCTGCTGCAGCATCCTGATCCGTTTCACGGGCGGTGAGAAGGGCTTTTGCCAGTCCGTAAATCTCGGGAATATAGTTCCCCCAGAACTCGACATAATTTTCCAATACCTGCAATGCATTGGCAACCGTACTCATGCCTTTTAGCCGTTCGTTGATTTGCTTCACTTCATCCACATAACGGACAGTTGCAACGAGCAATTCGGCCCGCGAACCAAAATGCAGATAGATTGCCTGCCGCGAGATTCCCGCAGCGCGCGCGATATCACTGATCTTGACGTTTTGCCCGCCTCGTTTTTCCATCAGATGCCAGGTTTTCTCCAAAATACGTTTTCGGGTTTCAGGGTCACCACTTGACATGGTGTAAAGTTTAGCATATACTTTTCACAACGTCAATTGACACGGTGTAAAGTAAGGATATTACTGGTAGAAAGGAAGCAGAAATGTCAAAAGAATTGCGACGAGTGATCCTCTTTGGTGCTCCCCTGTTCGTGGGAGTCATCAACATATTCCATCCAATCCACTTTGAATCGACTGGCATTTATGAAGCTATCCACACTGTGGCAGGCTGGTGGATTCTCCTGCATATCTTAAATTTATTTGGCTTTTCGCTGCTTGGGCTGGCGGCTTATCTGCTCATCCAGGATCAGCAAGGGACAGCGGCGACCATTGCCAAAATCGCTATCGCTATCTTCGTCCCCACGTATTCGGGATTTGACTCGATCATCGGTATTGGTACGGGCATTCTCATCCAATATGCGAATGGCGTCCCGATAGCTCAATTAGTGGTTCTTGATCTCGCCATCAACGCTTTTTGGTCGAACAATGTCGCGACCATTTTGGCGATCCTTGGCTCTGTTACCTGGGGATTCGGCATGTCAATGAGTGCTGTTGCCTTTACAGAGTCAAAGCGACGCCCTATTGTATTAGCACTTGGTCTGATTGCAGGTGCTGTGACCGGTTGGGGCTATTCAACTTCAATGTTCGGTACGCTGCCGTGGTGGAGTGCGGTCTTACTGGTCGGTTTGATTTGCCTCATCGTAGCGCGTCCATCAGTACCGGCGAGTCTGTTGATCCTGTCTGGAATCCTATTCGGCACGACTCACGTAGTTCCCTACGGACCGCTCGGAATGGCCTGTTTTGTGTTGGGAGTCGCATTGCTCGAATTTACGCCGCGAAAAGTCGACCTGATCCAGACGACGGCGATCACATCTTCATAAGAGGGCAGAATGTCATCTCAAACGTTCACAGAAAACATAACAATCCGGCCTGTTCAGATACAAGACTTGCCAATCGTCAAGAGTCTCATATTGCAGATGCTCACAGACTCGCCTTACGCGTATGGCGAAACACTGAAAGATGCTCTAGAGCGGACCGAAATGGCCTGGTCTCAGCATATTGAAGATATGTCGATCCTGACTCATCATGCTGCATTCATTGCCTTTAACCAGGATGATGCCTGTGGGTTTGTCACCGGAGATGCGACTAGTCCGCAAGCACCGCCCGGAACAATCATTGTGGGCCATTTATGGGTCGCGCCGCAACAGCGCGGGACCGGACTTGGTCGCGAGCTAATGGCCACGATTACAGAATGGGCACATGAGCAGCATGCGCAATTTCTGGGACTCGGTGTAACAGAAATGAACACGAATGCAATGAAATTCTATGAGCACCTTGGATACACAGATACAGGAATCCGCTTCCCGTTATCGTGGGATCCAACTAAACAAATCATCATACTTGGCCGAAAGCTGTAGGAAAAAGACGAAACACAAATTAAATAACAAAAAGAAATCAGCGAAGGTTTGAAAGCCTTCGTTGATTTCTTTTGCCTCCCCCTGTTACTTCCCCGCCCCACGCCTTTAGCTCGCTCAATTCAACGATTGCCAGGCAGTGTGTACAAGGTACACGATGAAATTGCCGAGGGAAGTCTGGTCATGAACCGCATCCCATTTTCTGCTCAACTCGGAGTTGCCGGTCGCAACGATCCGGGCATTCATCTCCTGCATGCTTATCGAGCCATCGAATAGGCCATCGAGGGCGTTCATATTCAGTCTGGCAATCTTGATCGTTTGCCCAAGTTTCTCATTCTGCGCTTTGGCAGTCTTCAGTTCACCTTCCAGGCTGGCAACTTTGCCATTGGCTGCTTCGAGATCGCTTTTGGCTTGATCAAAATCCTTTCCAAGCGCCTCGTGATCGGCTTTGAGTTGATCGTAATTCTTCTGAAGGGCATCCAGCTGTGCCTGGGTCGCTATCAATGTGTTGTCTTTCTCGTGAGCATAAGAGCTCAAGCTTGCGACGGATGTGAGGGCGAGTGCCGAGATAACCATACCGATGAAATAGTACACGATTCGAGTTTTCATTTCTTCCTCCAAATGGATATTGATTGTTTTTGATGGTCAGGTTCGTTCAAATTGTCGTCAGGCAAGCCAGCTAATTGCTGCTGCCCATCGAGACTGCATTCACAGTGGGCTGCCAACCGACACCGCTTGTTTCAGAGATGGACTCGATCAGATAACTCATCAGTTCGACAAAATCATCCCATTTTTGAGATTCGCCCAACGCTTTGTAGAGCTTCTTGAGTTGCGCATCGTCTGAACTCTCAACCCGCTTCGCAAAGGCAGACTCGCTGGTAAACCAGAAGGCATTCAACACAGCAACCTTGCTTTGTATGGCGGATATTTTGCCCTTCAGTGTTTTGTTTTCAGACTGGGCCTGCTCCAGATTGCCCTCAAGCCGTTTGATTTGTGCCTGTGCATCTTCCAGGTCAGCGTGCGACGTATCCAACTTGGATTCGTAGTCCGCTTTGGTTTGTTTGGATTCCGCGTCGAGTTTGCTGTAGTCGCTCTTGAGAGCCACGTAATCCGTCTGTGACTGTTCCAGCTTGTTGTTGAGGTCATAGTTCCAGGCTCCCAATCCCATTGAGGCCAGGAGCGCTACGCCCAGGAATAAACCACCAGCGATGTAAAAGATTTTCCTTAACATGTCAACCTCCATCAATTGATAATAGTTTTTGTAATCATTTCCTGGATCATCGGATCAAAGTTCAGGAAAGTACCATTCATAGTTGTGGTACCCAGGATCACGAGAAGGAACTTTGTAAGACTGTTTTTTTCATACTTATCTCCTTATCAAAACGCAGGTCAGGTCGACGGTACATGTCTATTTGGTCAAATAAATGGCGGACCAAATTTCGTTATGGTCAGTGTATTTCTGTTGAACTGCCAAAACCAGAGCGAGAACTGCCACAAACCGCCATATTTCCAACAAAAAGCCCCGCAATTTGCGGGGCTGACCTTTACTGCTCGTTCTTTAGTACTTTTATCCTATAGATGTATCGGCGTTCCTTCCGCGCCGTGTGCTGCTTCCATCAACACCTCGGAAAGCGTTGGGTGTGCATGGACGTTGCGGGCGATCTCGTGCGGAGTCAACTCCATCATGTGCGCGAGAGTCAGTTCGGGGAGCAACTCGGTCACTTCGGGACCGATCATGTGCGCGCCGAGAATCTCACCATATTTCTCATCGACGACGAGTTTGACAAAGCCCGCATAATCACCGAGTCCCAGTGCCTTGCCGTTCGGCTGGAAGGGGAAACGCCCGATCTTGATGTTGTAGCCGCGTTCCTTGGCCTGTGCCTCGGTGAGCCCAAACGACGCGACCTGTGGCTGGGAATATGTCGCACGCGGCATCATTTCGTAATCAAGCGTGATGGTCTCCGCACCGGCGATGTTCTCGGCTGCAATGATCCCCATTGCCGAGCCGACGTGCGCCAGCATCAATTTGCCGGTCACATCACCAATGGCATAGATATTCGGGATGCTGGTCTGCATCTTCTCATTGATCTCAACAAAACCGCGGTCGCTGATCCTGACGCCAACATCTTCCAATCCAAATCCCTTTGAGTTGGGGCGGAAGCCAATCGCTACCAACGCCTGATCTGCCTCGAGGGTTGTTTCCTTCCCATCCGCGGAAACGTTCACTTTTACACCGTTCGCAGTCGCTGCAACAGATTCGACTTTGTTATTCACCAGACATTTGATGCCGCGCTTCTCGAATTCCTTCTTTAATTCCTTCGAGACCTCTTCATCCTCCAACGGGACAAGGCGCGGCAGCATTTCGACAATGGTCACCTCAACGCCATAGGAACTCCAGATTGTGGAAAACTCCACACCGATCGCACCTGAACCAATCACGATCACGGACTTGGGAAGTTTTTCCTGCAGGATCGCTTCGAGATAGGTGACGACTTTTTCGCCATCCACTTTCCACGCGCCCGGGACGGCCGAGGTCGCGCCCGTCGCCACGATGATGTTTTTAGCGGACAACTCTGTCGTCTTGCCGTCCTTATCTTTAACGGTAACCGTCGTCGGCTTGGTCAGACGCGCTTCCCCCATGAAGACGGTGATGTTATTTTTCTTCATCAGGAATCCAACGCCCTTGACCAGTCGATCCGACACCTGTCGTGAACGCTTGGTCGCGGCGCCAAAATCCAATTTGAGATTGTCGAATGAAAAACCAAAATCCTTGCCGCGTTCACGAAGCGTGTGTGCCACCTCGGCATTCTTGAGCAGCGACTTCGATGGAATGCAGCCGACATTCAAACAAACACCGCCAAGCCATTGCTTGTCAACAATTGCGACCTTCTGTTTCAGTTGTGCCGCACGAATTGCAGCGACATATCCCGCCGGGCCCGCCCCGATCACAACGACATCAAAATTTTCAGCCATGTATTCTCCTCTTGACGTCAGTGCGAGTACTCGAGAAACCGTTTTCCGTTTAATGGGAGATTGCTTCGCGTAGTTTACGCTGAGCGTGTCGAAGTACTCGCAATGACATGTGATATTTAGTATTTTACTCTACAGCCAGCGTCTCACACTGGATCTGTAGTTGGTATATTGATCCTTGAATTTCTTCTCAAGATACGCTTCCTCCCGCTCAATGACAAGACGATTCATCGTGACAATATAGAAGGGAGCCATCACGATTCCCCAATATAAACCTGAGTTCAACGGCAAGCCGATCACCATGCACAAAAAACCCAGATAGATCGGGTTACGTGTGAAACGGTAGATTCCCGAGTCCACCAATTGCTTCACCGAGCCATGGGGATCCAAGGTAGTCCGTGCTTTTCGGAATTCGAGGAATGCTCCCACCCCAAGCAGGAAACCAACAAAGGTCAGGAGCAAACCAACATTCCGCAAAATCAGCGGCGCGACAAAAGGGAGCGAAGCAAACCGCCCAAGAAAATATGCGATCACGATGAACATCAAAGCAACAACCGGTGGATGGATGTTTCTGTTGATAGTTGGGCGATCCTGTTCCTTTGCCATAACGCTCCTCGAAGTTTATTAGATTTTCTGCGCAATCATTAAAAAGACGGGGAATATCTTCTCTTCATTGTCAATATTCTTCTTAATTTCATGCGCTGTCGAAAACGTGACATTTCCAAAGGCGGCGTCTTCCACCTTCTTCTGAAGTTCCCTGCGATCAAAGCCCAAATGTACATCGGTCGTTCCATCGGTGTGGAACGAGCCATCTTCTTTATCGAGGTCAGCGACCAACAAATAACCATTCGGCAGGAGCAGGTCGCGGAACTTGACGAGCATATCGTTCACATCCTGGATGTGATGCAAAGTCATAAGTGAATAGGTTAGATCATATCTCTCGGTTGGCACAGGTTCAGATGCCAGGTCCAGTTTCAAAGGATGCATATTCAACACGCCTGCGCTGGCAATCTTTTCGACCAGCACATCCAGCATGCCCTGCGAGGTGTCGGCAAGAGTGATTTGTCCCAGGTCGGATTGAAGAGCGAAACTTAAGAGACCGGTACCACATCCATATTCAAGAGCTTTCATTCGGTTTGACAATGGAATCGCTTTGCGAATGGCTTCCGCCACTGCGCCTGCGCGTTGCACTTTAGCCGGATCGGAATCCCAATCTTTTGCGCGTTCATCAAAGTTTGTCATAGTTCTCTACTGTCATTGCGAGCCTTTGGGAGGCAATCTCCTGTTTACGCCTAACTCCAATTTTCCAATGTTTCCTTTATCTTTGTCAAAAACCAATCTGCGGACGCGCCGTCCAGGATGCGGTGATCGAATACAAACGATAGATACACCATCGGGCGGATCGCAATTGAATCATCGCCTGTCCCGCCCTCGGCGGGAATAACGACCACTCGCTTCTGCATGGCGCCAACTCCCAGGATTCCGCATTGCGGCTGGTTGATGACTGGGAACGCGAACAACGATCCGCTGATCCCATGATTGGTCAACGTGAACGTCCCGCCTTTGACTTCATCGGGCTGAAGCTTCTTCGAGCGTGCCCGATTTGCCAGGTCATTGACTGCCCGCGCCATCGCCAGCAAAGACAAATTGTCCGCGCCTTTTATTACCGGAACAATTAAGCCATCTTCGCCGAGGGACGTTGCCATACCAAGATTGATATCCTTGTGAACCAGAATGCCTTCATCCGTCCACGAAGAATTGACATTTGGATATGCCTTCAAGCCCGCGACAATGGCTGTCATAAAATAGGCTGTGAAAGTGAGATTTATTCCGTCGCGTGCGAATATTTCCTTATTCGCAGAACGATGTTTAGCTACGCGACTCATATCGGCTTCCATCACCGTCAACACATGCGGCGATGTATGCTTCGACATCAGCATATGTTCGGCGATTTGTTTTCTGATCACAGTATGCTTGATTAACTGATCCCCCAGAGTGGGAATGACCGTGGACGGTGGATGCTTGACCATCGTCTGTAGTCCACGGTCCATGGTCTTTTTTTCGCTTTCAACAAAATTCAAAACATCATTTTTGGTGATACGTCCATTCAATCCCGTACCTTGAACCTGATGCAAATTCACACCATGTTCCGCGGCAACCTTTGCAACAACAGGTGAGATAAAACCAACCTGACGTGTCATGGGCGTTGCGACAGGTATCAGGGTTTCCTTGCCTGGTGGCTTCTCAACACTTTCTGACCTGACACCTGACACCTGACTGTCTGAAACATCTATGTTTTCCCCCAGCTTCCCAATAAACGCGAGGATGGTTCCCACTTTTGCAGGAACTCCCTCTTCTGCGAGGATCTTCAACACAGTTCCGGTTGCAGGCGCGGGGATTTCGGTATCCACTTTATCGGTATTCACTTCCAGAAGGGGCTCGAGCTCATTGACCGGGTCGCCTTCCTTTTTAAGCCATTTGGTCACGGTAACTTCTTCAACGCCCTCACCCAGCAACGGAACCAGGACTTTTGTTGCCATTGATCCTCCAGTTTCCAATAAACAGTTCTATTCGATAAGATATTCTGCCTGAGTCCCACCGGCCGACCGCGCAGATGAATTGTTCAGTAGAGAGGATTGATCGAGCATGTCTCTCAGCAGACTGCTGAGTTCACGACACTTTTCAACCAACAGTTGAGATTTATTATGCGATACGTAACCGCAATCTTCAGCGATCTCGATCCAGTGTTGCGTTTCGTTTTGTTCAGCGTCTGCATCCATGAGTTTGCTGGCAAAGTGCTTTTCATTCCCCCGTTTCGCCCAGGCTCCAGCGATTTGTGCCCCCACCGAACGGGATGAGCGCCGCATTTGGCCGGTGAGCGAATAGGTTTCTTCCTTGGGAAAAGAGTTCGTCATTTCAAATATTTCCTGAGCCAGCCATCTTGATTTTTGATAGACAACCAGGTCGCGATGACTATTCACATGCTGCTTTTCGGTCATTGATCCTCGCTTGATTCGACAATGGATTCGGTGCTTGCTCGCTCTTACCTGATGGCTGGATACTGCCCAGGATCCACCTCATTCATTATTTCATAAACTATATCAAAAACGCTCTCGGCATTGGGCTTGGACCAGTAATCACCATCGCTTCCGTATGCGGGACGGTGAGCAGTGCCCGATAAGGTCCTCGGTTCGGAATCGAGATGATAGTAGCCACCTTGTTTTTCGATCACCTCCTGCATCATATACGCAGACGTACCACCAGGTACATCCTCGTCCAGAAACAGGATACGATTTGTTTTCTTGAGCGACTGGACAATCTTACCCTGAATATCGAATGGCAGCAGAGATTGCACATCCAGGATTTCCACATCGATGCCCGCTTTGGATAATTTCTCGGCTGCGTCGAGAGCTATTCGACAGCATGCTCCATACGTGACAATGGTGACATCGTTTCCTGCACGGATCACTTCGGGCATACCAAGCTGAGTCGTGAACTCGCTGATATTATCAGGCAAACGTTCCTTTACGCGATAGCCATTCAACACTTCCACAACAATGGCGGGTTCATCACATTTCAACAACGTGTTATAGAAACCCGCGGCACGCGTCATATCGCGCGGCACCAGCACGTTGATCCCGCGTACAAGGTGAATAATGCCTGCCATTGGCGAGCCTGCATGCCAGATTCCCTCGAGACGATGTCCACGCGTGCGGATGATGACGGGTGCTGCCTGTCCGCCCGCGGTACGCCAGTGCAGCGTGGCAAGATCATCGCTCATGATTTGCAGCGCATACAACACATAATCCAGATATTGAATTTCGCAGATCGGTCGCAATCCACGCATCGCCATGCCGATCGCCTGACCCAAAATCGTCGCTTCACGGATACCCGTGTCGATCACGCGCAGATCGCCATATTTTTCCTGCATCCCCTTGAAACCCTGGTTCACATCGCCAAGAAACCCAACATCTTCGCCAAAACCGATCACGCGCGGGTCACGCCCCAGGATCGAATCGAACGCAGCGTTCATCACTTCAAAGCCCATCACGGTGGGCGATGAATGTGAATAGGCGGGCTTTACTTCCTTTATCCCAATTGCTTTACCGCTCTGCAAATGTGACCCGTAACGCCCCGTGTTGATCTCGTCCTGTTCATTCTTCCATTGGACCAGGATCTGCTTCGAAGGATTCGCTTCGTCGCGCAGGACTCTCAACGCTTCATGCGCGGTGCTGTGGATGTCCCGCCTCAATGGCGCAGGGAGGGCAGCCAGCCGCTCTTTGATTTGACTCAACTCTGAGGCGTGAGACGAACTACCTGCGATCTCATCCAGCATATCCATGACATGCCCGCACTCCTCCAAAATTGGAGCGAGGTACGCGTCCCAGGCGTGTTTGCGGATCGCCTCCACAGCCGCGTAATCGTCTTTTTCAACGGTGACCAGTTCAGCTTCCGAGATGACGGCCTGCTCGATCATCCACTCGCGCATTTTGCGGACACAGTCAAATTCCTCCTCCCACTTGAGTCGCTCGGGAGACTTATACCGTTCGTGTGATCCGCTTGTGCTGTGACCCTGGGGCTGGGTGAGATCAATGACATGCACCAGCGCGGGGATGTGATATTGACGGGCGATCTCGGCAGCGTTCTGATATGTTTCCAATAACGCGGGATAATCCCAGCCGCGGACCTGAAACAGTTCATAGCCGTGCGGACAATCTTCGTCAGGACATGGCTCCCGCTGGAACCCTTTCAATATCTCGAAAATATTTTCCTTGACCATCTGGAACTGGTTGGGAACGGAAATTCCATAGCCGTCATCGTAGACCGTGATGACCGCCGGTGCCTGCAACACGCCGATGGCATTGACCGATTCCCAGAACATCCCCTCCGCGGTGGAGGCGTTGCCTATGCTTGCAAATGTGACTTCGTTTCCGTTCTTCGAGAATTGGGTAAGGTCTTTTAACTCTGGCGACCCACGATATAAGACCGACGCGTAGGCCAGTCCCACCGCACGCGGCATCTGTGCACCTGTTGGCGAAATATCCGCCGAGGTGTTATAGGATTCTGTTTGATTTTTCCAGGATCCATCCGGGTTGATATAACGGCTGGCGAAATGCGCGTTCATCGAACGTCCCGCTGTATTCGACTCGTAATTCAAATCCGCATGGGCATACAGCTGTGCAAAAAATTCCTGGACGTTCATCACACCCAACACGAACATCCAGGTCTGGTCACGATAATATCCCGAGCGCCAATCGCCCTTTTGAAATGCACGCGCAATGGCAATATTGGCAAGTTCCTTGCCATCGCCAAAGATTCCGAATTTTGCTTTGCCACTTAATACTTCACGTCTGCCGATAAGACTCACCTGGCGGCTTTGATAGGCCAGGCGGTAATCCTTGATGATCTCTTCTTTATCGAGGGGAAGTGCAACAGTACCCTTTTTTCTGGGCATGTATCTCTCTCTCCTGAATTGAATTATGGTCGAGATTATAACAAATGAGAATATAAATCATCTAGCCACTGTGAGACGAAGACATCAAGAAAACACTTGAAAACTCCGTGACTCGGTGTCTCCGTGGTTCAAACACTGCACGTTGAACGACTTTATTGTCTGTTGCCTGCACGATCCATCAGTTTGACTGATGTTCTATCATTGTCATTAACATCCACATGAATTATAAAATATACATGACCCTCCAAACCATACAGAATCAAGTCCCTCCCGATATGATCGACCTCGGTCTCGGGGATCCGAATCCATCTCTTTTTCCCGTGGATGCGCTTCGACGCGCCGCAGAAGAACGATTCAAGCAAGCGGACACATCGTTCCTGCAATATGGCGTCGAACAAGGCGATGGATATTTCCGGCTCGCGCTTGCACAATTCCTGAGTCAGAAGTATGGCACACCGATGCAGCCCGAAAACATCTTCGTCACTTCAGGCATTTCCTCCGCCCTGGATTTGCTTTGCACGCTCTTTGCACAGGCGGGAGATACGATCTTTGTAGAAGAGCCAACTTATTTTCTTGCACCCAAAATCTTCGCAGACCACCGATTGAATATTGTCCCCATTGGGACCGACGAAAATGGAGTAGTGATCGAAGCATTGGAAGAAAAGCTGATAATACACAGACCCAAGTTTCTCTATACGATCCCGATTCATCACAACCCCACAGGAGCCACGCTGACGGAAATGCGCCGCGCCCGATTGATCAACCTGGCTCAGCAATACGAATTTCTGATCCTGGCAGATGAAGTGTACCAATTGCTCAGTTACGGCAATCATGTACCGCAATCTTTCGCAACGCATATTGACATTGAAAACATAATTTCCCTCGGATCGTTCTCGAAGATTCTTGCTCCCGGTCTACGGCTCGGATGGATTCAGACCCATCCGCGAAACATCCAGCGCCTCACAGCAAGCGGATTGCTCGATAGTGGCGGCGGGATGAATCCGTTTACGTCTGCAATCGTGCGCGGCATGATTGAGTCAGGCGTACTTGATGAACACGTTCAAAAACTGATCAACACCTATCGTCCGCGATTGATGAAAATGGATTCGCTTCTCAAGGAATATCTTCCGGCCGTTGCGTATGCGACTCCGCAAGGTGGCTATTTCTTCTGGTTGCGATTGCCCGAACATATGGACGCGACAGAATTTCGCAAACAAGCAAAATCTTACAACGTGGGTGTTCGACAAGGTGGGTTATTCTCGTGCGAGAATGGCTTGCGGAACTACATCCGCTTATGTTTTGCCTATTACGATGAAATGCAGATAGAAGAAGGTATTCTGCGATTGAAACAATGTTTTGAAAATCAGTAGAGAACCATCATTACGGATGACGTGTTCGTAATAGTTGCGCTTTCAGGGAGGCTTTATGGCGTTTTTGTGGGTCATATTTGGATTGAGACACAAAACGAAGCCATAATGAGGATGCCGGGTTCGGTTTAGGAATCACTCCACCTTCAAGCGTTTGCTTATATCCCGTAGTTGAGAGAATGAAATGGGCTTTACCATCACAATGGTTGCCATATTCCGATAAAATTCCGCCTGCAAACTGTCGGCTGTGGCAATGATGATCCTGGCTTTGTTTAACCTTTCATCGGCATGGATTTGTTTCAGCAGGGTGGGACCGTCCACGTGCGGGAGGTGCATATCGAGCACGATCACATTCGGAACAGCCTCCCCCAAACGCTCCTGAGCGATCCTGCCATCCCGGATTGTCTCTACTTCGAAGCCGGCCGTTTCCAAAGCCCTCGTAAAAATTTCTGATAGGTCGACATCATCCTCGATAACCAGCGCGATATTCTTCGGCATCACAAATCCTTTCTTCCATGATCGGTTTACAACGACAGGTCAATTATAAGACTGCTTATTCCTGTATATTGTGATGTAGTTATAAAGGGGCAGATAACCCCTAATCTGTAGCCGCTTCGACAATCTCCGTTTCGGGCGTATGAGTCTGAACCTTGAACAACTTGAACGCCGATTGCACGGCTGGACCGATCAGTAAGGCGAAGATGACGGTTCCAAATCCCAGCGGGCCGCCGAGAATCCAACCTACTGCGACGACAACGATCTCGATGATGGCGCGTCCGAGGCGGATGCTCAAGTTCGTGGTGCGATGCACTGCCAGCATCAAACTGTCGCGCGGACCTGCGCCCGCGTCCACGCCGATGTAGATGGCGCTGGCGATTCCCATCATCAGGATCGCAGAAAGCAGCATCGCTCCCTGCAGGGCAAGGTTGATTTCCACAGAGGGAATCATTCCCAAAAACAGATCTTCCCATAAGCCGATAAACAGGATATTCGATAATGTTCCCCAACCGATTTTCTCGCGCAGAGCCAGTGCGATCAGCAAAACAGCAAATCCAACGATGATGCTCATTCTGCCGGGCGTAATCCCTGTCAGTTTGGAGAAGGCCACCTCGAGCACAGCCCACGGACTCGTCCCAAGATTCGAGCGGATCATCGTCGCAATGGAAAGCCCGAAGAGGGCAAATCCGATTTGGATCACGAAAAAGTCACGGATAAACGTACTCCAACGAACAGGTTTTAACACTGAGTCTCCTTTAACGTCACACCTGCACTCCCCGGCACCGCCCGCCGGGGCGAGTGTGCCCCAGGTGCAAGTGTTGCGAGCCAAACATAGTGAGGCGTGGCAATCTCGATAAATATGAGATTGCTTCGGTCGCTACGCTCCCTCGCAATGACAGGGATGATATCATGATACACTCACGCCATGCCACAAATAATCGAAGTCCATCGTGATCAATTCGCCATCAGCACCGACCCCGTACGCATCGACATCGATACAATCTGTGATTTTCTCAGTCGCGCTTATTGGGCGAACACACGTCCACGTGAGCGCACGGAACGCGCAATACAGAACTCACTTGTCTTCGGAGTCTATGACGGAGATAAACAGATCGGCATGGCGCGCGTCGTCAGCGATTATTCGATTTTTGCCTATCTCTGCGACGTGTTCATCCACGAAGACTATCGCTCCCACGGTCTCGGCAAATGGCTGATCCAAACTGTCATGGAGCATCCCGACCTGAAGGAAATGCGCCGCTGGGTGTTGGTGACGAATGACGCGCACGGGCTTTACAAACAATTCGGCTTTACCTCCATCGAGGATCCCAAACACTGGATGCAAATGTTCAAGCGCTTTCCTGAGGAGAACTAATGCCCGCGGTTATTCTCAAAGCTGGACGTGAAAAGAGTCTGCTGCGCCGCCATCCATGGATCTTCTCAGGTGCAATCCATCATGCAGACGATAACATCGCTCTGGGCGGGATTGTTGACCTGCTCTCGTTTAATAAAGAGTTCCTCGCCCGAGCTTCCTACTCGCCAAATTCTCAAATCCGTACGCGCGTGTGGACATTTGAGGACGAGTTAGTGGATAAAGACTTCTTTCGAAAAAGAATCCGTTCCGCTATACACATGCGTGATACCTTGCACACCCGCCCCGCTCGCGGGGTGATACCGGACACCGACTCATATCGGTTGATCTATGCTGAATCGGATGACATCCCAGGCTTGATCGTCGACCGTTATGGTGATGTGCTTGTGCTTCAATCTCTTACAGCAGGCTCTGAATTTTGGAAGGAGACTATCGCGGACATTCTGCTGGAAGAAACAGGGCTTTCCACCATCTACGAACGCTCCGATGCAGATGTGCGTGAACTGGAAGGGCTCGAACCCAAAGTCGGCATCTTACGCGGCACTCTTTCCTCTTTCATTTTTCCTATTACCGAGCATCACCTGAAATTCAATGTAAACCTGCAAAGCGGCCACAAGACCGGCTT
>JBGPNQ010000074.1:0-17592 GCA_041487615.1 Anaerolineae bacterium | reverse complement strand
CATTATCATGAATTTACCTGGAGAAATATGTATGACTCTTGATCCCGAACAACTCCGCCATGCCATGCGGGCGTGGACAACAGGCGTGGCGGTCGTCACAGCCCTGCATGATGGTCAACAGTATGGCATGACAGTTAATTCATTCACCTCGATCTCCCTGGAGCCACCTCTGATTTCGGTGACATTGAAACAATTGACACACACTCATGACCTGGTTGTAGAATCCAATGAGTTTTCGGTAACAATCCTTTCCTCGAAGCAAAAGGAACTTTCAGACCGCTTCGCAGGAAAGCTGCCTGTGATTCAGGATCGTTTTCATGAAGTGCAAACGGAGACTCTCTCACTCCCTGCGCCGTTGATCAAAGGCGGCATGGCATACTTCAACTGCCGCGTGGTGAATGCCCTGCCGGTTGGGGAGAACACGCTTTTTGTGGCGGAGGTCATCGCGGCGCGCGGCGAAGGTGAAGGCGACGCTTTGGTGTATCATAATCGTGTATATTGGAAATTGAACGGACCCGTTTCCTGATTCAACCCGCTTCCTCAGAAGCAGGGCCAGAGTAGCCGGAGGGGCAAACCTATGGACGATGGACTAACGCTCGAAGAACAAAAGACACTGCTCCGCATGGCGCGGGAGGCAATGGAACGCGGCGTGAAAGGCGAGAAACTGCCTCCAGTGGATGAGTCGATGCTGACGCCGCATCTGCGTGAGGCAGGCGCATCTTTCGTTACATTGACGGTACGCGGCCAATTGCGTGGCTGCATCGGCGCGCTGGAACCGTATCAGTCGCTGGCGGAGGATGTGCGTGAACATGCCATCGCGGCTGCACTCGAAGACCCGCGCTTCCCGGCGGTAAGTGAACGCGAACTGGACAGGATCGAGATCGAGGTTTCGCGATTGACGCGTCCTGTCCCATTGGAATACAAGGATGCGAATGATCTGCTATCCAAACTGCGTCCGCACGTGGATGGAGTCATCCTGCGCGACTCTTTTCGTCGGTCTACATTTTTGCCGCAGGTTTGGGAAAAAATACCAGACCCTGCAGAGTTCCTCAATAACCTCTGTTACAAAATGGGAGCAAGCCCGGACTTGTGGCGGACGAAACATCTCGATGTGCTGACGTATCAAGTGGAGGAATTTCGCGAGTCCCCGAACATGCAAACTTGAAGAGCCGATATTCTGAAGGACTGGCATTGAGCCTACACCATTCGTGCCGCGAGCACGTTGTCCGAGACGACAGTGAACTTCGAGATTTTTCTCTGAGAACTCCGTGAGCTCAGTGGCTAATAGAAGTTATCCCTTTCTGTTAACCAGTCGTAAAAGTTGATTTTCATACTGTTCCGAGATGAGTAGGGTAAAATCGGTTCATGGCTGAAGACGATGTCGTTTTCCAGGAAGCAGTGGAGGCCCTGCGAGAGGGGAAAAAAGCCCATGCGCGCGAGTTGCTCACGGGTTTGCTAAAGACCGATCAGAACAACGCAACCTATTGGGTATGGATGAGCGCGACCATGGATTCGCCAAAGGAGCGTATCTACTGTCTGCAAACAGCGTTCAAACTCGACCCTGACAATGCCACTGCCAAACGCGGCTTGATCCTGCACGGCGCGCTGCCTCCCGATGAAACCGTCCAGCCTTTCCCAGTGAATCGTCCGCGTGCGTGGGAGGAAAAACTCCTTTTAGCACATGAAAAACCGAAATTAAAAGGATGGGCGGCTGTCAAAGCCAGTCCCGTTGCAAGGATCGGTGGCTTCATTGCCATTGCTGCGGTCATTGTCTCCGCAGTGTTGTTTGGATTTGTGATCCCGCGCCTGAATGAAGTGATAACCATCCCAACGGTCACGCCTGGCCCCTCTCCCACCTATACACTCACTCCTACATTCTCGAATGCAACGGGTGTACCAGTAGTCATTGGAACGTCCGCGCCGCTCTCCGAGTTATTGGCTGCGCCTTATACTCCCACAGCGTTGTATGTGGTCACACCCGGCTCACCGATAACATCAGACCTCTATCGTTCTGCGCGCCTGGCATATAACAAGAACGACTGGGATGAAGTGATCCGCATCATGCAGGAGATCATCCGCAATGACCCCAAGGCCGTGGATGCCTATTACTATATCGGTGAGGCGTATCGTTTTAAGGGGGATTATGCACGGGCGATCGACGCCTATCAATCCGGCCTGGGAACAGACCCGAATTTTGGACCGGGTTATGTCGGTTTGGCGCGTGGCCGGCTTGGCATCGACCCGAATGCCGACGTCCGTTCGTTCCTGGATGAGGCGATTCGACTCGACCCAAATTTTGGTGAAGCGTATCTCGAACGCGCCAATGCCCGGTTGAAACAGAATGACATCCCCGGCGCGCTCGAAGATCTTGCGCAAGCGGATGCCCGCCTGCCTAATTCACCGCTCGTCTTCTATACGCTGGCGCGCGCTCGTGTACAGGAAGGTGACATGGACCTCGCACTCAGCGCAGCCCAACGCGCCAATCAATTGGATGTCACTCACCTCGATACGTATCTCCTGCTGGGTCAGATCTATGCGGAGATGGGTAATCAGGAGGAGGCGGTCAAGGCGCTGGATATTTACATCAAATACAAGTCCACCGATAGCACGGCCTATTTGCTGCTTGGCAAAATGCAATTCGATAACAAGGAATATGAAGATACGATCAATACCATGAACAAAGTGGTCGTGCTGGATCGGAACCGGCGCGAACCGTATCTCTATCGCTTCCTCGCGAACGTGGAACTTGGCAGAGGTGAGCAGGCAGCGGAGGATGTTGACCGCGTCGTATTGTTCTATCCCAATTCATTCGATGTGCACCTGGCCATCATCCGTATGCAGATCCTGCTAAAGCATTTTGGCACCGCCCTCCTCGAGCTGGACAAGACCGAAGCCATGGCAGAAACCGATGAACAAAAGGCCCTGGTCTATTACTGGGGAGCCATCGTATACGAGGGACGTGAAGACATGAATAAGGCCGCGGAATACTGGCAACTGTTGCTCGATTTGCCCAAGGATGCCATGACCTCTGACATGCGCGATGAAGCCGGGCAGCACCTGAAAGATATTGGCCCCACGGCAACCCGCACATCGGTCCCGCGCACGCCCACACGGACTCCGACTCCCACCAAGCCGGTAACGTTGACCGTTACCAAGACGCCAACAAAGACCCCAACGCCCACGCGCACACCGACGCCATCGCGTACGCCAACTCCTACAAGGACACCGACTCCTTAATCCAAAAGAGCGACTGAGAAATCAGTCGCTCTTTTTTGTGATATTTTGTTTCTGATGATCCACAAACATCTCTGGCCATTCCGTGACAGTGAGACCTATGTCTTCAAATATTCCTTTACTGCTTGGATAAATTCCTCCGCCCATCGGAAGGACTCTAAAGCCTGTTCATCTGTGATGAGCGGCTCTGCATTGTAATATCCTGTTTCACGACGTTTCTGCGCCACAACGATCTACCGATGAAACTTTGGGTCGAGTATTCGGGTTTTAGCGAACTCCCTGCCATACGAAGCCACGAGTGCGGAGTGACTTGAAAATCGCAAGCCTTTTGACAATAAAAGCGCTTCGACTAAATAGAAAATCGTGTAATAAGATTGTGCAGCGGAAAAGCCGGCAAATCCTTTGTCAATCAATATTTTTGCCGCCTCGTGGCTATCATCGGCTTTGTCCAGCAAATGTTGCATCTCTGTTGTGATCATACAGCAACAGCCTCTGCTCGGACGTTAATTATGAATGGCATTCCGCTTTCGGTGTAATCCTTAACTGATGAAAATACCCACGAAATGAGAACATCATTTTCCAAACACAGAGCTGCTATGAAGTCAGATGAACACTTCTCCACCTCGGCATAGTCAAATTCCCCGTTCAACACAACCATCACATCAATATCCGAATCCGGGAGTTTCCCTTCGCCGCGCGCAAACGAGCCGAAGAGATACATGGCATGTAGCTGATCGCCAAAGATCTCAACCAGTCCTTTTTTTAATTCGAGCAGGATTTTTCGAATATTGTCTGGCATGGCCAAATCCTTTTGCCAAGAACCACACGATAATTATACGTCACACTTTCCCGTGCTTTGCCCGATCCTCTTCACACGGACATAACGCCCGCAGATAATGCCAGTTGTAGATGCCATAATCGTGACCATCCTCCCAGACAACCGTCATTGCATAGGAGCCCACTGCGACGACATTCGTGATCCGTGTGGACGGTGTATCTCCCAGATGAATGTCGAATACATCCGCATCGGGTTCGGACTTCATGTTCTCATGTCCGCCGCGGCAGGAGGCACATGGACAGGCGGCGCGCAACAACTCAAACGGATAAACGCTCGTATGACCATCGCTCCATGTGACGGTGAATTCCTTTGTCTTTTTGTTGGCAGTGATGCCGGTTGGTTTCTCGTTCATGTAGAATCCTTCTCCCCTCTCCCTGCGAAGCGTCCCCGAAGGGGACGCTTCGCAGGGAGAGGGGCTGGGGGTGAGGTCAGGGTGCCGGAATATAAGTCAGGAAATCCTCTGCCGCCCAGCCGACGCGCGTCTGATCGTACGGCGCGACCAGATACCACCAGACGAATCCATCTGCGTCACGTGGACCGTCTTTGACAATGAAGACCTCCGAGTCATAGCCGAGAAATTCGGGGTTGCCGTTCAATCCCGGCTCGGAACGGATGCGCAAGCCTTCGCCCTCCGTCCCTGTGATCTGCACGTAGTTGCCGATCGCGATTCCTGTCGGCGCAACGGTCGGTGCAAAGGGATCTATCGTCGCTGTGGCAGGCGCGCTGGAGGTGGACGTTGGAGCGGGGATCACGGTCAGATCGGCGGGAGCAAACCCCACGTCCGAGTTTTGACGCGCTGAAGTTAATCCAATGGAAACAGCGGTGATAAGAAGCAAAAATCCTGCGAGCAGGATCGCTCCAAGAATTACCCACTTATTGAAAAGCTGGCGAGCGTCCATTGACATCCTTTAGAGAATCGTGCTTCAATAAATTCATCCCCAGGGGAGGCATCAACATCCGCAGCATGCGTGATTGGACTTTGATCTCCGTCTTTTGTGTGGAACCGCGCGGCTCGCCGTCGGTCTGGATCCAATATGGCGAATCGGCTTCGATATGCAGCGATCGAAATGTAATGCGCCGCGCCATGTCTGAGGTGAAGTGATTGCCGCGCCACATGTCGTATGCGTGACGCAGCGCGTCCCCGAGATGGCTACCGCTGAACAACCACATATCGAGCAAACCATCGTCGAGATAGGCATCCGGCGAAAGCTTTGAAAGCCCGCCAAGATAATGACGGATGTTCGTTGCAACTGCCAGGATATACTGACCTTCCACTTCCTCGCCATCAGCCCACAGACGCAGATGGATTCCATTCCACTGCGCCGCCTGCCAGATGGTCCTGGCCGCATATTCAGACATGACCAGGAATTTTTCAAGACGGATGCGCGGCTCAAGCGACTGGATCGTTAATGCGTCCAGCCCGATACCCGCCCACATCATGAACGAAAATTCATTGCACATTCCCACATCTACAGAATAGCATGGAGCATTGGCGAGAAGCGACGCGTTTTTTTGCAGAACCCATGGACGATACCATGCGAACGGAAGCAGTCCCAAGTCAATGCTCCAGACGTTCGATGTTCCCGCGGGCAGGACTCCGAGCGCAGTATCTGAGCCGATCAATCCGTTGACAACGTTGCCGATCGTCCCATCACCGCCGACGGCGAACACCGCATCTTTTTTCTCAGCCGCGGCCTGCCTCGCCAATTTGATGGTGTCCGCGCCACTTTGAGTTGCCACCGCATCCACCTGCCAGCCAGCGGATTCCAATTCCTTAACAGCAGAATTGATAAACGGCTTGACCGAAAAACGTCCCGCCGCAGGATTGTAGATGATAACCGCGCTTCGCATCTCGTCATTATACCCTCCCATCTTTTCTAACCGCGAAGAAAGGAAGGCCGCGAAGTTTTTCTTCGTGCACAAAGAATCCTTGGCGTTCTTAGCGTCTCCGGGGTGAAATTTTTTGAGGCTTGGCAGTGTTATAATCTTTTTTGCAATGGACGAAGGGACAGTTCTCAACAATCGTTATCAATTGCTCGAGCGTTTGGGACGGGGCGGGATGTCCGACGTGTTTCGCGCGCGTGATCTCATGCTCGAACGATACGTAGCCATCAAAGTTTTGCATGAACAATATTCCAACGATGAATCGTTCCAGAAACGGTTTCGTCAGGAAGCGCGCGCCGCGGCAAACCTTTCGCACCCCAACATCGTCACGGTCCATGACTTCGGATTCGACCGGAATCAACTTTATATCGTCATGGAGCATGTCCCTGGCAAGGACTTGAAGACTCTGCTCCGCCAGCGTGGACGCTATTCCGTGGAGGAAGCCATCCCGTTGATCGTACAGGCCTGCGCAGGGATTGGATACGCCCATCGTGCAGGGCTTGTCCACTGCGATATCAAGCCTCATAACATGATCGTCACGCCGGACGCGCGTCTCAAGGTCACAGACTTTGGAATCGCACGCGCGTTATCTACTATCTCGCCGGATGAACGCGCCGATGTGGTCTGGGGGTCGCCTCAATATTTTTCCCCCGAACAGGCTGTGGGTGAAGCGCCGTCACCGGCATCGGATGTCTATTCGTTGGGCGTTGTCCTGTATGAAGTTCTCACGGGTGCATTGCCATTCACGGCTCCCACCAGTGAAGAATTGGCGCTGCTGCATCTTCAAGCAGATCCCATCCCGCCGAGTGAATATGTACCCGATATTCCCCCGGCGCTGGAAGAGATCGTGCTCAAGGTTCTTTCCAAGGAACCGTCTGCACGCTATCGCACCGCGGACCAGCTTGGACGAGTCCTTTTGCGCTTCGGGACTCAACGGGATATTCCTGCCACGCCTGCGATGAATTTAACCCCGGAAGTTGCGACGACATATCGCCAGCCCGAGCCGCCTGCTCCAGCCGCGACGCCGAGGCGGTCAGAGCCACGCCCACAACCTGCTTTTGAACTCCCGGAAGTTTCCTTCTCCGATGTGGATTGGGCAGCAGTAGGGCTGGGTCTCGTGGCGCTTCTCGCCGTGGGTGGTCTGGTCCCATTCTGGATATACATCTATTTTCTTTACAGTCCCCGTTAAACAAGGTGGCAGTCACGCTCAACGTGACTGTCACCATTATTCTCCAATATTATGACTAAATATGTAATTTCATCCTCCATTCTTTCAGCAGATTTCACGCGGCTGGGCCAGCAGATCGCAGAAGCCGAAGCGGCTGGTGTGGACTGGCTGCACGTCGATGTGATGGATGGACACTTTGTCCCCAACATTACGATGGGTCCGTTCATCGTGGAAGCCTGCCGCCGCGCGACGAAACTTCCACTGGACGTTCATCTAATGATCGAAAAGCCTGAGCGTTATATCGAAGCGTTTGCCAAAGCTGGCGCAAGCGGATTGACTGTCCATGTGGAGACGTGCCCCGATATGCAGGACACCTTGAAACAGATCAAGTCCCTGGGATGCAGGGCAGGAATTGTTTTGAATCCTGAAACCCCTGTTGAGGAGCTGGATCCCTATTTAGCAGAAGCAGGTTTGGTCCTCGTGATGAGCGTGCATCCCGGGTATTCGGGACAAAAGTTCATACCCGAGTCCATCGCCAGGGTGGCAGAGGTCCGAAAAAAATTGGATGCGCTCGGTTCCTCCGCATGGCTGGAAGTGGACGGCGGTATCAGCACCGAGACCCTGCCCAAAATGAAGGAGGCTGGCGCCACGGCGTTTGTGGCCGCCACGGCGATCTTCAAGAATCCTCTGGGGATTGAGGCTGGGGTTCGGTCACTAAGGCATGTCATTGCGAGCTCGTAGAGCGAAGCAATCTCCCCCTTTAATGACCGAGTCTAATCGAGAAGTATCCATCATTTATGCGGAGATTGCTTCGTCGGCTGGCGCCTCCTCGCAATGACAGACCCAAGTCATTAAAACAAAAATCACGACGCGCGTCGTGACCCTTGTTTTTTGAGAGAACCAAACTTTTAGGCGGCGACTTTACCCATCGCCTTGATGCACTTGGTGCACAGTACTTTATGTACTACGCGACCCTTTTCCATCACAATCGTCTTCTGCAGGTTGGGCTTGAAGGTACGATTGGTGGCGCGCTGGGAAAATGAGCGGTTATGCCCAAAGGTGGTGGTCTTTCCGCAGTTTGCACATTTAGCCATTCTGAAGAACTTCCTTTCTTGCTATAATTCCGAGTGAAACGAGTACTGTCGCCTTTTTGAAGGCACGGCATTTTACCATACATCGCAACCTTATTCAAGGCAGGATGTTAATATGTATGCCCCAGCTCACAGTTTGCGTCTTTTTTTGCAAGTTGTGAGCGTGAGGGTACAGACACAAGAGGAAACCATGGGCGAAGAAACGACATCATTGGGTGGGATCCACATTTCCCCGGGCGCGGTGGCGACCATCGCGTATCATGCGACCCTGCAATCCTACGGCGTGGTGGGGCTGGCGCCGAAGAATATTGCGGACGGGATCGTCAACGCGATCACACGTGAACCGGCAAAAGGCATTTCTGTGAACTATAACGGCGAGGATATCGATATCGACATCCACATCATTGTGGAATATGGAACGCGCATCAATTCGGTGGCGGAGAGCGTGGCGAATACGGTTCGCTATCATGTGGAGAAGGCGCTTGGACTGAAAGTGAATGCCATCAACGTGCATGTGGCGGGTCTACGTATCAGCAATATGGATTAGCACCGCCACTTTGTTAAGGGATGGGATAGTTTGTTTTGCGTCGGCAGACATGGCGCAAAATCACCCTCCAATTTTATGTGGTGGCGGCACAAGGAGCAGAGAAATCTCATGGCAGTGGATACCGCACGCGTAGAAAAACTTCGCAGGCAATCGATCAATGGACAGTCCATGAAGCGACTGGTGGAGGCGGGCATGATCTGGCTGCGCACCAACCAGCAAACAGTGAACGCGCTGAACGTATTCCCGGTCCCGGATGGCGATACCGGGACGAACATGGTGCTGACCATGCAGTCGGCGTGGAATGAGATCAAGGATCTCGGTCATCGCAGTATCAGCGACATGGCCGGGGCGGTATCCAAGGGCGCGTTGATGGGCGCGCGCGGAAATTCAGGGGTCATCCTTTCGCAGTTGTGGCGTGGGTTTGCGCGCGGCGTGCATGGCAGTACCATCCTGGATGGACCTACTTTTGTAAGAGCTTTTGCCGAAGCGCGCGATACCGCTTACAAGGGAGTTGTCCGTCCGGTGGAGGGGACGATTCTCACCGTCGCACGCGGAGTGGCTGAGGCGACGGAAGCCGCTCTGACCTCCACAACCGACGCGATCGATATTCTTGAGATCGCGGTCAAAGCCGCGGACGAGGCGGTCCAATCCACGCCGGAGTTGCTTCCTGTCCTCAAGCAGGCGGGCGTGGTGGATTCGGGTGGCAAAGGCCTGTTCTTTATTCTGGAGGGAATGCTGCGACACGTGTATGGCGAGTCGCTCGAAACGCCGACGATGAGCGTTCAGCCAATCTCGAGCATGCAAATGCAGGATGCAATGGAAACTGTTGAGGAGGGTCAGGATTACGAAGTCGTCGTGGATTTCATGCCATCGAACGAGTTTGACCTGCGAAAATTTTACGGGCGGCTGGAAGAGATGGGCACTTCGATCCAGGTGGGTGAAGGCGAAGGCATGTATCGCATGCACATTCATGTGCCGCTCGAGAAGCGTTACGAACCGATCGATTACATCATGGGCATTGGCACGATCACGAAAGTGGCGATGGAAAATCTGCTCGCCCAAATGGACGATATTCAGAAGAGCAAAGCCGGTCGCATTAAATTTGCAACTGTCGAACCGGGTCAGATCGCGGTGGTTGTCGTTTCACCAGGTACAGGCTTGAGCAGGATTTTTGCCAGCCTGGGCGTTGCCGCGGTGGTCGAAGGCGGGCAGACGATGAACCCATCCACGCAGGATATTTTAGATTCGTTCGAGAGTCTGCCGACGGATAAGATCATCATCCTTCCGAATAATAAAAATATTATCATGGCAGCGAATCAGGCCAGGGATGTGACAGTCAAGCAGGTCGCCGTTGTACCGAGCAAAACCATCCCACAAGGACTGGCAGCGATGCTCTCGCTCCAACCCGACGGGGAGCTTGCTTCCGTTGCCGACAGGATGATCAAAGCTCTGGCGAATGTGTTGACGGGTGAGATCACGATTGCAACCCGCTCGGTTGAGATCGATGGAGTCAAAGTAGAAAATGGACAGGTGATCGCGTTGCTCGACGGCAGGCTGGTTGCCTCGGCTGGCTCTGTGGAGGAAGGTTGTCTCGCCTGCCTTGAAAAAGCAAATGCGGATGAGCACGAACTGGTGACATTATTCTACGGCGAAAATATGACTCACGCCGACGCGAACCGGATCGCAGATATCATTCGGAATCAATATTCAAACCTGGAAGTGGAAGTGCAGGAGGGCGGCCAGCCGCACTATCAGTTCATTATTTCAGTGGAATAATACGGTTTACCACAAAGGGCACTACGTGTCACAAAGGAAAAACCTTAGTGCACTCTGTGTCACCTGCCCCGCTTTTTTGGCGGGATTTGTGTTTAAAACTTATCTCAAAAATGTCATCCTGAGCGCAGCGAAGGATCTCTGACCATGCAAGTACGAGACTCTTCGGTCACAGCGAACGCTCCCTCAGAGTGACATGGTAATTTTGAGATGACTTGTAATTACTTCCCGTTGACAATTTTTGCTGGTCCACCTGCGCGGGCAACGAGGACATCCTCCACACCGGGAATTTCACGCAGACGTTTCTCGATAATTTGTGCTTCCGATTCGGTACAGATCACATGAACGTTCGGCCCCGCGTCCACGGTGTAACAGGCGGGGATGCCTTCGGCTCGCCAGGCGCGGACCCTTGTCATCACCTCTAACGAGGCGGGTTTCCAGTAATGCAGCGCAGGTGTGGACGTCATCATCACCGAATGCATCATATCTGAATCCAATTCGACAATGGATGCAAACGAGTCGAAATCACACTTGAGGATGGCATTGCGGCAAAGCTCGAGTCGACGCGGCGCATCGGTAACCCTTGCGACTTGCAATGGGCTGGTCGGCGCGATGGAATGTCCTTCCGTGGAACCCGTCTTCTTGTGTGACGCGCTGACAATTGCAACGCAATCCACCAATTTCCAGTGATCTTTTTCGGCAATCGAAAACGCGAAAGAGTCTTCGTCACTATCTCCCGCCTGCCACTCGACAAATCCGCCCGGGATGGAACGTGCGGCGGAACCCGATCCGCGCCGCGCGAGACGTGAGAGTTCCTTCTCACTGAGGTTCAATCCTGCGGCCTTGCTTCCCGCCAACGCCAGCGCGGCAAACGCCGACGCAGACGAAGCGATCCCCGCGCCGGAAGGAAAGTTGTTCTCCGTCATCACTTCAGCGCTCTCATGGATTTTTGCCCTATCACGGATGATATCGAGCACATAGGAGATTCGATCCCGACCTGCGCCCGCGATCTCATGTCCATTGATGATGAGCTCATCGAACGGCAGCGACGGCTGAAAGCTGACCGTTGTGCGCGTGAACAGTCCATCCAGGTTCATGGAGATGGACCCGTTGATGGGAATACGCAGTGCGTTGTCGCGATTACCCCAATACTTGATGAACGCGATATTCGCGAAGGCTTGGGCGGTGGCGGTAGTCATGGGGTGATGATACCATCACTATGAAACGAAAGGGCATCAATATTGAATTGTGGCAGCACAACAGGTTCATATTTTATATTCGGCCAGCCAGCCAGGAATATTGCACAGTAACAGGATGCAAGCATGGGTGTGGCAGGCCAAATGAACTGCGATGACCAAACTAAACTGTTGGCTGTTTTTTCGCTTCTGCTACCCGCTCATCAATGAATTCCTCAAGCGTGGTCAGGTGTATTGGGAATTCAGAGAGTAGCAGTGCTGGGTCGAACGTCTCGCAAAACGCATCGTCAGGCAAACTACTCAGATACATGATGCGGCTTATTCCAGGCTGGACAGGCTTCAGCATGATGCTCATCGCTTTCGCCATGAATGGTGGCATATGACTTATCTTTGGCGTTACGCCAGCAATCCTTCCATAGAGTTCGGCCACCTGGTTGTTTGTAACATTTTGCGGACCACCGATATCAAGGGTACGGTTCTTCAGCTTGGGATCGATTAACGCTCGCACAGCAAATTGGGCAACATCGCGCACCGCTACAAAGTTGCGGAGTTTGGTTCCCTTGCCCAGCAGGCTCGTTTTGCCGTTTTCCAAAATTGACTTGCCGTTCAAGATGTGTACATGCCATTCCATATACCAGGAGGGGCGCAAAATGGTGTAGCTGAGGCCGCTGCTCTTCAGATATTCTTCGATGGAGTATTTCGTTCGCGCAAAATCAAACGGGTGGTCAGGTGACACACCCAGCATGGACATATACACAAAGTGAGCCACACCTGCCGCGTTGGCAGCATCGATCAGTGCACGATGCCCAGCATCATCTACTGCTTCAGATGTATATCGGCCTTTACCGAGAATGGAATGCGCTGCGGCCAAGACACGATCCACGCCTTGACAGGCCCGCGCTAATGATGGTGGATCAATCAGGTCGCCTTGTATGACTTCTGCGCCTGCCTGTTTCAAGCCTTCTACTTTGGCAGGTGTTCTCACTAACAAGCGCACCTGCTCGCCCTTGGAAAGAAGTAGCTTTGCCACTTCACGGCCAAGGAAACCGCTAGCACCAATAATTAGAATCATTCTCGCCTCCTTTTGGCGATTGGTTATTCGCACCGTCTTTCTCAGCGCGTCAACTGACGTTTGGTTCAATGTGGTTGGGGGAAAGCGCCAAGCTGTTGAAGCAGGGATAGTGTATCTACCACATCCCAATGCTCCGCGAGCTTACCGTTTCTCAGAAGATGAATATCAATGCCGGAAACGATCGCTGATTTGCCTGTGGCTGGGATGGTCATGAACGGTCCATGATGTACGTTATGATTTGTCCAACGCACCGCGACCTTGTCGTCTTCAGCAATCATGTCCTCGATTGTAAAGTTCATAGTGAAGGCGTTCTGCAACATTTCAACCCGCTGGTAGAATCCTGCCAAGCCTTGTCCATGGCCGGGAAAAGGATTATGCTCAACATAGTCCTCCATCGCGATTTCTTTGAGCACATCCCGCTTCCCTTGATTATGAACTTCATCGTAGTACCGTCGAACAGTAGCCTTATTTGTTTCTGTTGACATGTTTTTCTCCTTTCATCTTCTTGTAAAATGATTGTACTTACATGCTTAGCATAGTTCAGGACAATGCCCAAGTCCACGAACAAACTCGTACATTTATCGTACAAACCTTGAGTTGACACAGCAGCATGTTCGGGTCATGGTTGAAATACTGACCGTATATCATAGAGGTTGAAATGGCACGAGACGGAGAGACCACCTTTGGTCGTCTGCTCAAGCGTTACCGGCGGTCGGTGCGCCTGACGCAAGAGACTCTAGCGGAACGCGTAGGCTATAGTCCCAACTACATCAGCATGTTGGAACGGGGTGTCCGTTCACCTGCGCCTGCCACTGTAGATGCATTCGCGCAGGCCTTGGGCCTAACTCCGGCTGATCGAACTATATTGGATGCTGCCGCGCGGGGCGGTGGCATGCAGACGCCCGTTGAGCCTCACCTTTCGGTCCCACATGGTCGTTTGATTGGGAGGAAACACGATGCAGCCCTGATCGTTTCACTGTTGCGACAACCAGACGTGCGCTTGATGACACTTATTGGTCCTGGTGGTGTTGGGAAGACTCGTTTGGCGGAGCAAATCGCTGCCGCTTTGAGCGACGACTTTTCGGACGGGATGCTGTTTGTTGACCTGTCGCCGGTCAATGATCCAGAGCGCGTTCCTTCTGCCATTGCTCAGGCGCTCGAGTTGAGAGAGGCGAGTGGCGAATTAATCCGGGACCGATTGCTCGGCTACTTGCGCAAGAAAGAGATGCTGCTGCTGCTTGATACTCTTGAGCGAGTCCTGGATGCCGCGTCATTTATCTCCAACCTTCTCGCCCAATGCCTGCACATAAAGGTCTTGGCGACCAGTCGAGCGCCGCTTCGGTTGCGGGAAGAGCAGCAGTTCCAGGTGCAACCTCTGACTTTTCCCACCTCTACCTACCTATTATCCACCGATGATCTGCTCCGGTTTTCAGCGGTGGCGCTCTTTGTCCATCATACAAGATTGGTCAAACCTGATTTCAAAAACGACAAAGATTCGTTGAAAATCATTGCCGATATCTGTCGGCGACTGGATGGTTTGCCGCTGGCGATTGAGCTTGCTGCGGCGCGTGTCAAACACCTTCCCTTATCTGAGCTTCGTGATCAATCCGTGCATCGGTTGGAACTTCTCACGGGTGGTCCACGGGATGCGCCCGAACGGCAACAAAGGATGTCGGATACGATTGCCTGGAGTTACGAACTCCTTAACCCAACTGAACAGCGCATCTTTCGACAGTTGTCGGTCTTCGTGGGGAGTTGGAGTTTGCAGGCAGTACAGTTCATGTGCAGCACAGGCGTGGAGCATGCTCACCTGCTGGATGCTGTTCGCGTTCTAGTTGATAACAGTCTCGTGACTTTGTCTGAAGCTCGCTATCGAATGCTCGACACGATTCACGAATTTGCCCAGGAACAACTAGTGCTATCGGGGGAAGCGCAAGCCATTCATCAACGCCATGCAGATTACTATCTACATTTTGCCCAACAGGCTGCGCCAGCTCTCGAAGGCGGGCAGTTAAGCGAATGGCATCGCAGATTGGAGCTTGAAGAAGAAAACCTACGAGCCGCGCTGCATTGGCTTATGGAGAATGATGAGATTGAGTTCGCTTTGCGCCTCGCTGGTTCCATCTGGCGTTATTGGCAACGACAAGGTAATTTAGGAGAAGGGCGGCGTTGGCTGGAAGAAGGGCTGGTAAAAGGTAAAGATATATCCAAAGAGGTAAGAGCAAACGCACTTTGGGCAGCTATTTGGCTCGCCTATCATCAGGGAGATTATGTTCGTGCAAATGAAGAAAGTGCCGAATATCTTACTTTAGCACGTGAGATGGGCGATGATTTAGGATTGCGTAACGCGCTCACGGGACTTGGCGTGTCCGCTGTTGCACAAGGGCGCTATGATGAAGGTGTGGCGTATCTGCGAGAAAGTCTCGAGATTTGTCGCAGAATCGGCAAAAACTGGCATTTAGGTACCTCGTTGTTGAATTTGGGTCGTACAATCATGCATATGGGAGACAATCAAGAAGCTGTTCTCCTGTTGGAGGAGGCATTGGCAGTTTATCGTGAGAAAGGCAATCAAGCCTTCGTGGCAAGGACAAAAGGATATTTAGGTTATGCCGCGCTGCTGAGAAGCGATTACAAACTTGCGGAAAATTATTTTCAGCAAAGCTTGCGGGAGTTTTTTGATCTTCACGAGACAATGGGTATTGCAGAAGGTTTAGAGGGATTGGCGGCTGTATTCGCGGTAACCGATCACCCTGATCGGACGGCGCGCCTCGCGGCCGCCGCTGGAGTCATTCGCGAGACCATTGCCGCACAAGCCCTGCCTTTGGATCGAAATATATTTCAGGAGTACATTCAACAAGCACGCAACGCGATTGGACCAGAAGCTTGGAGGATCGCATGGGATGAGGGCAGCACGATGAGTACAGGGGAGACAGTCGCTCTCACCTTAGAATAAGCACGATTGACTATAAATTGGCGTGAGCTCGTACATGAGTGATGGGTAGCGATGACGCTTGAATATATCAGAATGAACGGTCAGTTCTCACCTTTGCGTGCTGAGGTCCATCTTTTGAATCTAGCTTAAGTTCGCCATGGCAAAAGTCCGCTACAACAGGGAGCTAGATTTTCTGCTCCTTGTTCCAAAACCAGCCTTGCGGTTAGTTCAATCGAGTTTTGCCAAGCGATATTTCATGAACGCAATATTAGGACTCGCTTGGGCGGTGACTGTCCCACTAGGGGATGATATGGTCATGAGGTGATGATACTAGTATCAATCTAAAACAAATGTGATTAAGTCAGTTGATGTAATCTATAAGCTTGTACGGTCTGTCGTGCGTCTCTATCGCGGGAGGCTTGACGCCAGGGACTGAAATCGTATGATGGCATCGAAGACACCAAAGCCAACACCTTGAGCAAACTGGTTGAGCTCGACCATGTTGTGTGCCAGGAAGATTAGCACGGAGTTGTCAGTGGGATCGGCCTGCCACCAGCCGCCCCATGCACCCGGCCAACCCACCGAACCGACACCGCCACCACACAAAATCGGATCAGCCTTTTCAGGATCGAGCACAACAGCAATCCCCAGTCCGAATCCATGGCCTGAACTCAGTAGTCCTGCATTGCCACGCTGACTCTCAGTCAGTTGATTTGAGGTCATCAATGTGAGAGTTTCCGGCCGCAACAGCCGCACACCATCCACTGCGCCTGCACCAACAAATATCCGGGCAAAGGCAAGGTAGTCATCCAAGGTCGACCAGAGCCCACCACCGCCAGATTCGTATTTCATATTCTCGGGTCGCTCTGGAAGAGTCGAATGGCCCGTGGCAGTGAGCCGCTTTATTAATCGTCCCGCTTCGTCAAAACCGTACATCCCCGCTCGCCGGTCTGTCTTTTCCTGGGAAACAATGAAGCCAGTGTCTTTCATTCCGAGAGGATCGAATATCCTCTGTTTGAGGATATCGCCCAGCGGAGCATCTTCGATGCGCGCAATAAGCAGGCCGAGGAGGTCGGTCGAATGCCCATAGTGAAAACCGGCACCCGGTTGGTCAATTAAGGGCAAGGAGGCCAGCCTGGCAATCCAATCATCGGGTGCTACATGGCTGTCAACCTCGCCTCCCAACGCATCTTCGTAAGCATTCGAGATGGGTCCCGTATGAAATGCGCCGTAGGTCAGGCCTGATCTGTGGGTCAGCAGATCTCTAAAAGTGATCGGTCGTTCTGCCGGGTAAGTTTGGTCGAGCGGACCGTTGGGAGAACTCAGGACGCGCATCTGTGAAAACTCCGGCGCCCAGCGCACGATCGGATCATCCAGCGCGAATCGGCCCTCCTCAAACAGCATCAGTGCTGCCGTAGAAGTGATCGGTTTCGTCATGGAGGCGATACGGAACAGGGTATCGCGCTCGATTGACAGCCTGGCTTCCACATCCCGCCAGCCAACGGTAGCAATCTGGGCTACCTTACCGTCACGCCATATCAGAGCCGCCGCGCCTGCGAGAGCGCCAGCATCGACCATCGATTCAATGGCCGTCGTGATGGGATCTTCTGATTTCACTTCGGCCACTTCGTGCAGTAGAAGATAGTTTTGTTATAAGATTACTTTTCATAAAGATGGTCAGGTTGGGTGAAAAAGCACATCTGCTAATGATAAATTTGCCACTAAAACAAGCCTTGTTGTTGATTACGTTACAGAATGAATAAAGGGCTACTGCTCACCAAGTAAGGCATAATTTGGTTGCTTGACGACCAAAGGAGGCCGAGGATGAGCAGTAGTCAGGAATTGTACAACCGATTG
>JBGPNQ010000073.1:0-17761 GCA_041487615.1 Anaerolineae bacterium | reverse complement strand
GTGGAATTATCGCTTATGGCGGCACCTTCCTGATCTTCTCCGATTACATGAAGCCCGGGATACGAATTGCAGCGATCTCACATGTTCCCTCCATTTTTGTTTTCACTCATGACAGCGTTGGGTTGGGAGAAGATGGTCCCACGCATCAACCGATCGAGCATTTGGCCGCGTTGCGCGCTGTTCCAAATTTGGTCCTCATTCGTCCAGCGGATGCAAACGAAGTGGTGCAGTCCTGGAAGGTTGCCATCTCGCGTCGCAACGGACCGACGGCGCTCGCGCTGACCCGTCAGAACCTTCCCACGCTCGAAGGGACCGCAAATGGAATGTTGAGCAAAGGCGCGTATGTGCTAAAAGATTTTGGCACACCTGAAATCATCTTAATGGCTTCCGGTTCAGAAGTGAGTCTGATATTTGAAGCCGCGCAAAAACTCGCTGAGGAAGGACGGGGCGTTCGCGTGGTGTCTTTCCCAAGCTGGGATTTGTTCGAAGGACAGGATGAGGCCTATCGTGAGTCTGTGCTGCCGGAAAAGATCACCGCGAGACTGGCCGTCGAAGCGGGAGCAACCCTGGGCTGGGACCGATATGCAAAATCCATTTTGGGAATCGATCATTTCGGCGCATCCGCTCCGTATATGGTTATCTTCGAAAAGTTTGGGTTTACTGTTGAGAACGTTGTTGCAAGGGCAAAGGAATTGTTGTAGATGTCATTGCGAGCGGAGCGAAGCAAACTCCCGTTAAACGGAGAAAATCGTTCGATAAGCATTTACGGTTTATGCGGAGATTGCTTCGTCGGGCTGCCACCCTCTTTGCAATGACAGAATGGAAGGATCATGAAAGTCGTCGTTGGATTTGATCATGCGGGTTTCCCGCTCAAGAAAATTGTTTTGGATGCTGTCCGCGATGCTGGACACGAGCCAATCGATGTCGGCACGAACAGCGCCGACCCTGTGGACTATCCTGATTTTGCTGAAAAGGTCGGGCGAGCAATTCAAGAGGGTGAAGCGGGGCGCGGAATCCTTTGTTGTGGTTCAGGCATCGGCGCGTGTATTGCCGCGAACAAAATGAAAGGTGTGTACGCCTCCATTTGCCATGATACATATTCTGCTGCGCAAGGTGTCATGCATGATGACATGAATGTACTCTGCCTCGGTGGACGCGTGATCGGACCTGAACTCGCTAAAGCGCTCATCTCTGCTTTCTTGAATGCGGAATATCAGGGAAATATGGCAGGCGGGGAGAGATTGGCAAAGCGTGTCGAAAAAATTCACAGACTCGAACAAGTTGGCAGATTGGAAAGTTAGTGGCTCAGTCAATTCAACTTGTAAACGATTCAAACGTATAAACCTTCGAACGGACATAAACATGAACTCAATTTCAAAATTAACACAACTTGGACAATCCCTTTGGTACGACAACATCCAGCGCAAACTGCTGGAAAGCGGCGAATTCAAAGCCATGATCGAACGCGGCGACATTCGCGGCGTCACGTCCAACCCGACGATTTTCAACAACGCTATCGCCAAATCGACCGATTACGATTCGGCGCTCAAGCCCCTTGCCTGGGCAGGCTGGGATGCGGAGAAGATCTTCTGGCAGCTTGCGATTGAAGATATCAAAGCCGCCTGTGATGCGTTCCTGCCCTTGTATGAAGAAACAAACGGTGGTGACGGTTATGTCAGTATTGAGGTCGCTCCAAATATTGCTCATGACACCGAAGGGACTGCCGCACAGGCACAGCAACTCTGGGCGCGTGTGGCGCGACCAAATCTCATGGTCAAGATTCCTGCTACAAAAGAAGGCATCCCGGCGATCCGCAAGGCAATCTCTGCAGGTGTGAACATCAATATTACACTCATCTTTTCACTCAAGCGTTATGCTGAGGTCATGGACGCGTATCTTAGCGGACTGGAAGACCACCTTGCAGCTGGCCACCAGATACATCACATCGCTTCGGTCGCCTCTTTCTTCGTTTCACGCGTGGATTCGAAAATCGACCCGAAACTTCCTGAAGGTTCTCCTCTCAAAGGCAAGGCTGCCATCGCAAATGCAAAGCTTGCCTATGATGAATTTCAAAAGACATTTTCGAGTCACCGCTGGGAGAATCTCAAGGTCAAGGGCGCGCACGTCCAGCGTCCGTTATGGGCGAGTACCAGCACCAAGAATCCCGCCTATCCTGACACGATCTACGTGGATAATCTCATCGGCCCCGAAACGGTCAACACTGTTCCGCCTGCTACACTTGTTGCATTCAAAGATCATGGTAAAGCCGAAATCACGCTGACGCGCGACCTCGAACTAGCGCAGAACGAAATCAAACAACTCGAGGCCGCTGGCATTTCGATGGATCAGGTGACTCAGGAATTGGAAGATGAAGGTGTCAAAGCTTTCGCCGAGGCGTTCACTCAACTCTTGGCAACCATCGAAGAGCGGAGGAAGTACGCAGCTTCTTCTCTCGGACCAGTAGCGGACTCCGTTTCCAAACGCGTGGCTCAACTCGAAGCAGATTCTGTTCACACGCGCCTCTGGGCGCATGACCCCACCTTATGGACTACTGATCCCGCGGGACAAGCCGAAGTAAAGATCCGCATGGGCTGGTTGGATTCTCCGCAGAAGGCGCGCCAGTTAATCCCTGCCTACAAAGCGTTTGCAGATGAAATCCACAAGGAAGGAATTCATCGGGTCCTGGTTTTGGGTATGGGCGGTTCATCACTCACGGCAGAAGTTCTCAGTTCCCTGCAAGCCGCGGCAAATATTGCTGCTCCACTCTCTCTTGCCATCCTTGATTCGACCGACCCCGAACAGGTATCACTGGCGGCCGGAAATTTTCCTCCTGATAAAAGTTTATACATCGTTGCCAGCAAATCCGGAGGGACGGCTGAGGTGATGGCAGCGTTTGATTATTTCTGGAAATTAAGCAACGGCGATGGCGCGCGCTTCGTCGCCACGACCGACCCTGGCACTTCTCTTGAAGCCCTTGCTCGAAAGAATAACTTCCGAAAAATATTCTCATCCGACGAATCGGTTGGCGGACGCTTCTCTGCTCTCACGGATTTCGGCATGGTGCCCGCGGCGTTGCTTGACATCGACCTCAATCGTTTTATCGGGCGTGCTGAATGGATGCGTGCCCAATGCGCAGGATCCATGCCAGTGGCGCGCAATCCCGGGCTGGCTTTGGGGGCCGTGATGGCCGAGTCCGCTCTTGCAGGGCGCGACAAGCTCACGGTCTTGAGCGATGCGCCTTTATCAGCATTTGCAGGTTGGATCGAACAGATCGTCGCTGAATCCAGCGGCAAGCATGGAAAAGGAATCTTGCCTGTCCCTTTGGAGCCGTTGGGCGATGTGAAAGCCTACGGTCATGACCGCATTTTTGTCTATTTGCGTCAAACCGGTGAGATGGATGACGCGCTGAAGTCGCTGCGGGAGGCGGGTCATCCAGTGATTGAATTCAGAATTCCTGACTTGTACGAAATCGCTGCCGAGATGTATCGCTGGCAAGTGGCAATTGCTGTGGCTTGTTCGATTCTGGGACTCAACGCATTCGACCAGCCGAATGTGGAGACTAGCAAGAAGATCACCAAGGCCAAAATCGCGGACTATCAGAAAAATGGCCAATTGGATGAAGGCAAACCAGTTTGGCGCGGTAATGGTTTCAGTATCTTCGCCTCATCGGCCGTGAGTGGGAACACATTGGCAGATCTATTGAAGAATTTCCTGGTAGACGCACAGCCGAATGGATATGTTGCCATCAATGCTTATCTGCCACGAAATGAGGATATGATCAAGATCCTGCAGGAGATGCGTGCTGCCATTCGCAGCAGGACAGGCAACGCGGTGACGGCGGGCTTTGGTCCACGCTTCCAGCATTCGACGGGTCAATTCCACAAGGGCGGACCGAATAAGGCACTATTCATCGTCGTTACTGCCGAATCTGCCGCCGATTTTGATGTCCCCACCGAAGGCTTGACGTTTGGTACCCTGATTCGGGCACAGGCTTTAGGTGATTACGAGGCTTTGCTGGCTGCCGATAGAAAAGTAATAAGAATTCATCTCGACGATGTGAGGGATTTTGAAGAGATCCCACAGCTAATCAGCTAGTGCATCACCAAGACCTTTTGATAGAGGCCTGGCGAAGATTTCAGTAATAAAAGCTTCGCCAGGCTGATGATTTAATCCCATTCTCACCTTGTAGCCTTACACTCTTCTCGAGAGGAAACAAAAATGTTTGACATTGGTTGGCCTGAACTTCTAATTGTTCTTGTTATCGTGGTTTTGATCTTTGGACCTGGTCGCATCGGCAAAACCCTGGGCGAGCTCGGAAAAGGAATCCGCTCGTTTCGAGATACGTTTTCATCCTCCGAAGAGGAATCCGACCCGGTATCTGATACAAAGACGGACTTGAAGTAATTCGCGTTGGGATTTTTCATTTCATCCAACACTGAGATGATGATCTGATCAATCTTGCGGAAGGAAAATGTGTAGCCTGTCGCGGTGGTGAGCCATCCCTCACCGAAGCCGAGACCGCGGATTTGATGCCCTACATCCCTGGGTGGCAGCTCGTGGTGCGGGACGGCGTCCCTCGATTGGAACGAATCTTCAAATTCAAGAATTATGTTCGTGCGTTGGAATTCACCAATGAGGTCGCGAAGATTGCGGAAGAACAGGGTCATCATCCATTGATCGTTCTTGAGTGGGGGCGAGTAACGGTCCAATGGTGGACACATGTGGTGAAGGGTCTGCATAAGAACGATTTCATCATGGCAGCAAAGACAGATGAAAGATTTGATCGCACCGCGGCCTAAAACTCCCGTTATTTTTTCATAGATTCAAAAATCGCGGGCAAAGCTTGATAGCTTACAATTTTTAGCAGTCCCAGGTTCTTTGCCAGCCAAACGGGAATATTTTTATCGGATGATTGAATCGGAATGGCGGGACCGAAATCTACTGCACGTCCATCGATTTCATATTCATATCGTTTCCTCTTCTGGACCATTGGGATTGATTCCAGAAATTTCATGAGAGTTTCCTTATCTGATGCATTCATCCACTGTGGCAGATCAGACGTCGCCCTAAAGCCTGAGATGTTTCCCAGATCCTGAAGCAGCTGCTTTTCGTGTGGCTTCAATGAATTGTATTTTGAACGGAAGAAGAGTACATCGGGGTCAATGTTCACCAGCGGACTCAACCATAAACGATGGAGGCTTGTCCGAATCGCGTTTTGCGTGGATGTATCGTTAGGGTTGTTGAGCCACACAGTCAATGGCGTGTTCAGCCAAAACGGCGAAACATCCGGACCCACGCGGATACCGTCACACAATCCCAGCGACGGGATAATGAGCGCGCCACATGCGAGAATATAGGCATCGCCTGCGGCTTCGCGAATGACCTGCAAAGCGTTTCGATAGGCGACTTCGCGCGGAATTTCTTGGTACCGTTTGCCATTCAATCCCCCGATGTATAAGAAGTCCAATTTGAGATATTCATAGCCCCAGCCGCGCACCTTACGAATCAGTTGATCCAGCCATTCCAATACTTGAGGATGACTTACATCAAGACATAATGGAGTTCCACTCCATGTAATCCCGGCCTGGATAGGATTGCCCATTTCGTCGCGTAATAACCAATCTGGATGATTCTTGGCAAGTTGAGATTTGTCAGAAACCATGAAAGGTGCTAACCAGATTCCAGGGGTTCTACCGGTAGCCAAAATGTTTTCTGCAAGGGATTTCATGCCTGACGGGAATTTCGGATTGGCTTCCCAATCTCCATGGGCAAGTTGCCAGCCATCATCGAGTTGGAAAACATCAAAGGGCATGTTGCCAAAATCACTGAGTGCGTTCACGAACAGGCGCTCGTTCACCCAACCATAGAGGCTATACCAGGAACACCAAACGCGCGGTGCTTTGGGGAATCTCCCTTTGCCAAAGATCTGTTCAAGAGCTTGCGCGTACTTTGAAAATACCTCATCCTCCTTGCCACGCATGACCAACCATTGTGACTCCTGTTCCTCAACATAATAAAAACCGTGCAGAACGATTCCATCCAGTTCAACGCGTCCACTCAGGTTTAACGCGCCGAGAAGCAGAATATCGTCTTCAGCAAGTTCAACGGCTCCAACCCAGGCGCTGATATGAATCTTGTGGAACGCGTAACCAGGGTCCTCATCCTTGGCGCGGAATTCGGTGGCGCGGACAGGAAATGGTGGATCATTTGGATTGAGCCATGTCGTCAGCGTCCAGGATTGCCATCCATGACGGTAGAACTTCTTCGGAGGCTGAGGCAGCCTCAGGCGTAGCGAGGCAGCGCTGATGATTTGTGAGTTTCCAGACATGGGCAGAGAGCCTAATGTGATGTCTAAAGTTGGCATGCGGAGATTATCCTGCAACTATGGCGGATTGGCAATCCGGCCCATGATTTGACGGTCAATTCGAATTGTGGCATAATCTGCAAAACCGAAAGGCGTTGAAGAGAAAGAGTAAATTTGCAAAGTTGTCAGAGAGCCTGTGGAAACGGTGAGAGCAGGCCAACGAAGCAGGTTGAAAATCATCTCGGAGCCGCGAGCTGAAAATTGAGTAAGCGAGCCGAAGTTGTTCTTCGTTACCAAAACAGGATGATGCTGGTCATCCAATGAGTGCCCGCTGGCGTTCCCCCTCGGGGATGCAAGCAGGAATCAGAGTGGTACCACGGGAATTTTCTCGTCTCTGTTGAGACGAGATTTTTTTGTTTTTGGAGGCAGAATGTTCAAACCCGTATCATCCAAACTCAACGTAACTTCGATGGAAGAGAACGTGTTGAAGTTTTGGAAACAAGCCGAGATCTTCAAGAAGACTGTTGAGCAACGCAAAGGTGGACCCGAGTATGTTTTTTACGAAGGACCGCCGACTGCCAATGGCAAGCCGGGCGTGCATCACGTGCTGGCGCGCGCGTTCAAGGATATGTTCCCGCGCTACAAGATCATGCGCGGCTATCATGTCTCGCGCCGCGGCGGATGGGATACACATGGCCTGCCGGTTGAGATCGAGGTGGAAAAGCAGCTTGGTTTCAACAGCAAACATCAAATCGAAGAATATGGTATCGACAAATTCAACGAGCTTTGCAGGAAGTCTGTATTTACTTATATTCAGGATTGGGAGCGCCTGACCGATCGTATCGCGTTCTGGGTTGATCTTGAGGATGCTTATGTGACATATACCAACGACTACATCGAGTCTGTCTGGTGGATATTAAAAAATTTCTGGGACAAGGATCTGCTCTACAAGGGATACAAGGTCGTTCCATATTGCCCGCGCTGTGGCACGCCTCTTTCGGACCATGAGGTCGCTCTTGGTTACGAGGACGCTACTGATCCATCGGTCTTTGTCCGTATGCCGCTTGTGGATAAGCCCGATACATCTCTGTTGGTGTGGACAACAACGCCCTGGACGTTGCCCGGCAACGTGGCTGTGGTCGCGCATCCCGATGTGGATTATGTTACGGTTGCACGTGACAACAATGGCACGAAAGAGAAACTGATCCTGGCCAAAGCGCTCGTGGAAAAGGTGTTTGGTGAAGAGGATGTCAAGGTGCTTGACACATTCAAAGGTAAAAAACTCAACGGATGGAAATATCATCCGCTGTATACGTACCTGCCGGCTGACAAGCCTGCTTACTATGTTGTGATGGGCGAATATGTGACCACCGAAGACGGTACCGGGCTGGTTCATACGGCTCCTGCGTTTGGTCAGGAAGACATGGAAACCGGCAAGAAATACGGCTTGCCCGTGTTGATGACTGTGTTGCCTGACGGCACCTTCATCCCTGAAGTGACGCCGTGGCGTGGCGTGTTCGTTAAGGATGCTGATCCGTTCATTATCGAGGATTTGCAGGCTCGCGGCTTGCTGCTTAAATCGGAAGCATATACACATAGCTATCCATTCTGCTGGCGCTGCCACACGCCACTTCTATATTACGCGCGAGATTCCTGGTACATCCGCACAAGCGCGTTCCGTGACAAGCTTGTGGATCTGAATAACACAATCAACTGGGTTCCTGATCACATACGGACCGGTCGCTTTGGGAACTGGCTGGAAAATAACATAGATTGGGCCCTGAGTCGCGAGCGCTACTGGGGCACGCCACTTCCGATCTGGGAATGCGAGTCGTGCAAGCACCGTGAAGGTGTTGGCTCCGTCGAGGAACTCTCCGCAAAAGCCGGCCGCGACTTGAGCGAACTTGATCTGCATCGTCCCTATGTGGATGAGGTTCATTGGGCTTGCTCCGACTGCGGCGGCCGGATGACGCGCGTCCCGGATCTGATCGATGTTTGGTTCGATTCGGGTTCCATGCCTGTTGCGCAGTGGCACTATCCGTTCGAGAATAAGGAAAAATTCGAAGAGCAGTTCCCAGCCGATTACATCTGTGAAGCTGTAGATCAAACGCGCGGCTGGTTCTATTCGTTGCATGCCATCAGCACGCTGCTGTTTGGCGAAGTCTCGTACAAGAATGTCATCTGTCTTGGTTTGATCCTCGATGGAGACGGGCTGAAGATGTCAAAGAGCAAGGGCAACATCATTGCGCCCTGGGATGTGCTGAGCGCTCATGGTGCGGATGCCTTCCGTTGGTATTTATATACGGCAACTCCGCCAGGACAGGAACGTCGCTTCTCTTCCGAATTGGTGGGTGAGGTGATACGTAGCTTCACTCTCACGCTGTGGAACGTATATTCGTTCTTCGTGACCTACGCTAATCTCGACAAACCCACCGTGACCACAATGCCCATAGCAACAAGCGATCTCGATCGCTGGCTGTTATCTGAGTTGAATGTGCTTGTCCGTGACGTGACGGCGGCATATGAAAACTATGACGTTCCAAACGCGACGCGTCCCATCGAAGGATTTGTGGAGAAGATGTCTACGTGGTATTTGCGACGTTCACGCCGCCGCTTCTGGAAATCGGAATCAGATTCCGATAAACAGGCTGCATACTCCACTTTGTACACGGCTCTGGTCACTGTTGCGAAGTTGATGGCCCCCTCGATGCCGTTCATGGCCGACGAGTTGTACCAGAATCTTGTCCGTTCCGTGGATTCGTCCGCGGCCGAATCCGTGCATCTTGCCAAATGGCCCGAAGTGCTGCCCGAGATGATAGACGAATCACTGAACCGCGATATGAATTTGGTGATGCGGCTCGTCTCACTGGGACATTCCGCGCGACAGAAGGCGAATCGCAAAGTCCGCCAGCCGTTGGCCGAAGTGGCATTCTCACTGGGCAATCCCATTGACCGAAAGGCCGTGGAAACCTATGCAGAGCTGTTTATGGATGAACTGAATGTCAAGCAGGTGCGTCTGCTGAATGCTTCCACCGAAGCGCTGTCACATGCGGTCAAGCCTCTGCCCAAGCAGCTGGGACAGAAGTACGGCAACAAATTTCCCGCGATCCAGAAGGCGATCGTTTCGATGAACTCAGAGGCAGCAGCGCGTCCATTATTGGAAGGAAATCCCTTGAACATAGAAGTCAATGGTGAAGCACTTAACATTTTGCCGGAGGAGGTGGAAGTCAGGGCGTTGGCAAAAGAAGGTTTTGCAGTGGCAGAAGATGGTGCCTACGTCGCGGCGCTTGTCACTGATCTAACACCTGCACTTGTTCAGGAAGGGCTGGCTCGTGAATTTGTGCGCCGTGTGCAGGACCTCCGCAAGAGCGCCGACCTGGATGTCGCTGATCGTATAGAATTGTTCGTCGAAGCCTCCGCAGGACTGAAGTCTGCAGTAGAGGCGCACAACGAGTACATCACCGCCGAAACACTGGCGTCCAGCCTGGAATTTACGAATCCACCCGAAGATGCATCCTTTGTGGAAGATGAGTTTGACGGCGAAAAGGTTAAGGTAGGGCTAAAGAAAAAACCAGCGTAGAGGTCGTACGGATAAATTTGAAAGGCGTGACGTCAACGGCGTCACGCCTTTTGTTTGCCGTTATAATAATGTCAACGATCAATACATCGAGGTGAAACTTGTTTGACAAACTTCCATTATTTGTCCGAAAAACCCTCGCCTGGAGTGTGCATCTCTTTACAGCCACTGGGGCAATTTGGGGGTTCCTGACTCTACTTGCAATTTTTGAACAGAAGTGGCGTATGGTGATTATCTGGATCATCGTCGCCATGTTCGTGGATGGATTCGATGGCATATTAGCGCGCTGGTTCAAGGTGAAAGAATATGCCAGGGGTGTGGACGGCGGCCTGCTGGATAACATCATCGACTATCTCAATTATGTTGTCGTTGCCGCGTTAATTCTCATCAAGGCTCCAGACCTGTTGCCTTATGGCTTTGCTTATGCGGGCGCCTTTTCGATTTTGCTGACTTCAGGCTACCAATTCTCGCAAGTGGATGCCAAAACAGATGAGCAATCCTATTTTTTCAAAGGTTTTCCATCTGTGTGGAATTTCCTTGTGATCTACATGATGTTGCTGGGGTTGAATCCGTGGTTCAACCTTGTAGCGCTGATCATCTGCAACATCCTCGTTTTTGTACCGGTAAAATATCTTTATCCAAGCCGAAACACACGATTGCGACGACTTACTCTTGGCTTTACCTATCTTTATGGTGCACTCGGCGTTTGGGGGTTGCTGCAATACCCAAATGTTCCAGAGTGGGTGGTATGGGTATCGTTCGTTTATGTGGCGTATTATGCCGTGATGAGTTTCTTCCCAGGGATTGGTGGGACCAAGCTCGCCTGATATCGTATGTATATAGGAAGAATCTCAGAACCCACAGATGAACTATACGCGGCTTTGCAGCATCTGATTCCTCAACTCGGGATCCATAAAGTTCCACCTACTCGTGAAGAACTGGCCGCGCTACTCAATACACCGGGAGCCATACTTTTGATTGCACGCCATCCTGACGAAGGTGGCAGTATTGTGGGCGTACTCTGTTTGACCATCTATCGCGTTCCAACCGGGCTTCGATCCATTGTTGAGGACATTGTCGTGGATGAGCAAATGCGCCGTCAAAAGATCGGCGAGATGCTGGTTCGCCGGGCGATCGAATTGGCGGGCCAAGCGGGGGTCAATGGAGTCGCACTAACATCCAATTCGCGGCGCGAAGCAGCCAATCAGCTATATCTGTCCATGGGGTTCGAACTTCGCAAAACGAATCCTTATTTTTACAAGTTGAAATAGTATCTCTTACAGAATAAAAAACAGGCAGGTCTAAAAATCCTGCCTGTTTGCTCATATTGAGCTTCACGGTTTGTTGCCATTTCCATTACCGTTGTTGGTCTTGTCTTTATTCTTGTCCTTATTCTTATCTTTGTTGCCATTTCCGTTACCGTTATTGCCGTTATTATTTTTATCCTTGTGGGGTATGACCATTTCGAGATTGCCCTTCTTGTCATCTCCCATGACCGCTTTGCGGAATTGTCCCCAATTGGTGGGGCTTGTGCCATCCTCAAAGGTAAAGCTACTAAAGTCTCCATCTTTTTTGGCTTGGAGAATTGCCTGGAAGACGGAAGCATCTCCATCAAGTTTTCGGGTCAACCATAATACCTGAGCGATCACGCCGAAGCCATTACCCTGCCCATGTGCTTCCATGATCGCATAATAGCTCAATCCTGCAATGTCTGAAAAAAATGTGGAAAGTGCAAGTCCAACAGGATGCTTTTTTTCATCCTGTAAGACTGTGGTTGGATCAACCTCGATTTTCCGTCCGAGAGCAGCTTCGTTTATGACTGGATTCCCATCCCCATCCAGTGTGACAAGTCCCAACTCCATCGCAGTTTCCAGACCGATCCGGACAGTCTGCGAATCGCCGTTCTCATCTGTCACGCCGACAAGAACGGTTGTCATGCCGCTACTCGGATCTGCCTGAAGCGTTATCGCTTGAACAGTTCCGCTGATGAGTTTGACGCTCTCGAGCTTTGGCGCGGCGAAGACAACTGCCGTTTGAGTAAATGCAAGGACTCCTGCCAGGACCAAGCCGATGATGAATTTTCCTTTTTTCACGTAGCACTCCGTCTGCGATGCTGCCTGGATTCTACTGATGCATATCCATCTCTGCAAAGACTTTCGCAACCAGGACATAACAATTATGCAAGGTTGTCTGGCACCATTTTACATTCTTTGAGGAAAATTTTCTCATTATTTGTAACTTTTTCGTATTCTCCCCGATATTCTGACGGAAGCAGCTCCGCAAGTTTAAACATCATCTCATCCACGATAGTCTGCCGGATTTCCTTTGTCACGCGTACTCTGTCCATCTTCAGACAAACAGGATTACCGACCCGTACGTGAAAATCCGTCCGCCTCAAACGAGCCAGATTTTTCAGGAAATTTTCTCCGCCCCAATGAACCACCGGCAAAAGTGGTACGCCTGCATGGAGCGCAAGAAGCACGGCGCCCGGATGCGCCCGCCTTAATCGTCCGGTGATATTGCGAGTGCCCTCGGGTGCAATCCCGAAAATATAACCTTCATCCAGAGCCGCCAACGCCTTTCGCAGTGCAGATGTGTCGCCCTCCCCACGCCTTACCGGGATTATTCTCCAAAGGTTGAAGAGCCAGTTTAGAAATGCATTATCCCACGACTCGATTTTGGCCCATCCCGTCAATCGTCGCGGTTGTAGATGTCCAAACAATACAGCTACCTCGATTTGCCCTGTATGATTTGAATAAACGATCAAGGGTCCGCGCAACGGTACTTTATGTAAATCCGGCGCATCAATGCGGCATAAAATGCCCGTTCCAAATTTTACGATCAGGCTGACAATTCTATAAATCATCTTCAATTTCTCAATTCATGGATGGGATTTTTGGTAATCTTCCGGTGTGTCAAGGTCGGCAAGAATCGTTGGAGTGTCAACCTCTGCGTAGCGAATCTCTTCTGCATGTTGATTCAGAAAATCGCGTGGCGATTGAGGAAATTTCATTTTGAGCAATTCGGGCCACAGTGATCGTTCCGCCAGCCAGGGATGACCACGCCTCATTTGGTAGCTCGGCACGATCAATCTCGATTCTTCCGTAATGAATATTTTACAGATCAAGCGCACGGTCCCTTCGTGGATTTGAGGCTGATCGCCAAGGCCAATTAAGGTTGCCCGCGTCTGATGCGACTGCGCTTCGATCCCTCGTTGAAGTGAAAGGAGCATTTCACCTCCTGCATAATCCTCGTTAAAGACAATGCGAGCGCCACCCTGCGTAACAATTTCTTCCACCTGTTCGCGCGCTCCTCCCACAACAACCGCTATGTCCTCAAGCCCAGCATTCATGAAAGTGGAGATGATATTCCCAAGCACTGTTGTTTTTCCCCACGGCAACAGCATCTTTGGTTGACCCATCCGTTTGGATTCACCTGCTGCAAGAATGATGGCGGAAATCATAAAGTATCGCCTGCAATGAGTCTTTGATACATTTCCGGTGTGTCAACGTCCATCAAGAGACGGTCATCGTGCCAGGGCAAATATTCGACGCCATGCTTGTGAAAAATCGCCCGACCACCAACATCTCCTTCAATGGACAGAAGATCGTCAAACGTGGATGGGTCAAACAACACAGGATTCGCCCGCTGATCGATCACCATCGGCGCGACGATTGGATATAATGCTTCTGCATGTTTTTCAACCAGCGCTCGAATGACCGAGGTAGTGATCTGGGGCTGATCGGCAAGGAGGAAAACTGCCCCTCCCCTGGGACGCTCAATGAGAGATGATATTCCAGCTTTTATCGAACTGCTCTGCCCGCTTTTCCAATCAGCATTATGGACAATATTTACAGCCAGACCGCCAACTGCCGATGCGACTTTTTCAGCATTTGCTCCCGTAACCACAATGACAGGTGATAGTCCTGCTTCGAATACGGTCTTTGCAACGGCACGAACAAAGGGTTGACCATGCCAATCGAGCAATTGTTTTGCCTTCCCAAATCGAAGCGATTCGCCTGCGGCCAGGATAATGCCGGCAATATGTTCATGCACCGCGAATATTTTTTCCGCTCTTGTGCTTGAGATGATTACTGATTGGTAAGACGGCAATAAAGACTGGACCATACCATGGGCAGCGGATTGCAATTCGGTCGTATCTGCCTGGTTCAGCAGAAGAACCTGGCTCGCATCCTTTGCGATGTTTCTTAGCCGAGTGTGCGCATGTATCAACAGGCGGGTAACTGCCGTCGGTGTGATTGTTTCACCGATCTCCATTCCAGTGATATTTGCAAGAATTTCAGGTCGATGAACATATTGATCCGTTAATGGTTTTCCCAGACTGGAGAGTCCTACAACATGAACGATCTGTTTTGTAATGAGGGGAACGGGTGGTTCATGTTCTGCCCACGCTTTCAGGGGCTTTTGTCTGGAACCATCGGCCTCAATGAGCAATGGGATGGAATGATAGCCACAAAACTCGTGAAGCCAGTTTAGCAGGTCACTGTTGACAGGCCTGGTTCTATCCGCCTCCATTTCGCCAGTGATCAAAATCACACCCTTCAACCCGTGCTCAAGCTCGCTGATCGGTCCAGGCGTTTCCGCGATGATATGCTGGTCTGCCAGTTTAATTTGCCATAGGCCGAGGTGTGACGTCGCTGTGACGATCACAGGCGCAGTCAATTGTCTTGCAAGCTGAAACATGGCAGTAGTCTTGCCTCCTGCGCCGATAAACGCGATACGTGGTGACGAATCCACGCGCAATGCCTGGGCAATTGACAATGTCATGTTTTCGATTATACATCCTCCAACCTTTAGCTCTTCGCAAGGTAAGGTATAATTAGCCCGCCGTGAATATGAACGGCGATACTTACACCAAGGCAAAGTAATGGCAAGCGACCCTCTGATTTCCACAGAATACTGGACGAACATCCAGATCACCCCGCAAGATGTAGAATTTCTCCACACCTATTTGTTTGAACACGAAATCCCGTTAACTGCTCGCGAACTCGTTTCGGTGTTTATCAACGAGCGCGTTCGAGCTGAGCGACTTGCAGTGCAAAAGCGCCGGCAGGCGGGTGGCAAAACATATCTACCAAAAGAGTCCTATCAAGCTGGAGATGATATTATTTTCCCTGCATTGGATTGGAAGCATGGAAAGGTGGCGTCGGTCCGTTCTGGCGTGAACCCGGAAATCGGCACATTCGACGTTCTAACCGTGAAGATGGACGGAGACCCTGAACGACTCTTTGCATCCAGTCTGCTGGCTCATCGACTCAATGATCAACAGGCTGCCGTTCAGGACACAGAATTCAATTCTGATGCCATTCTACACTCCTCTGGAAATTTACTTGAAAAGAAAATCGAAACCGCTTTTCAGGTAGATGATGAAATTGTCCGGATTGCGGGACGCTGGTTCCCGCGCGCTTTGCTCATCGACGTCAATGTAGGACATCTTAATTTGGCGGAAGCAGTTTTGGATATGGCCGCAGGCGAGCCGCTTCCCACGTCTGCTTTACTGAAAGATGTATCGCTTCCAGACGGAGTAAATCCCAAGCTGGCGGAGTTCTCACTAAACTTTGCCTTGCAGGAAGATGAGCGTTTCGATGAAGTCGGACCTGCAGGACAGGTACTTTGGTGTTTGCGCCGCCTCGAGCCGGCAGAGGTCCGCGATGTACCGCTGCATCTGGAATACATTCCCATTGAGCATGACCGAAGCGCACTGAGCCCACAAATGCTCGATCTGGAAGCGCATCTGGATGATGAGCTGAGTGAAATAAATGCCAGCCCCAAAGCGGATGTAAAGGATGTTACTCTTTCGTTAATTTTCCCGCATCTTCGCGCTGGCACGCTGCCTCTCTCTGCTCGTGTACGCTCGTTATTCCCAACTGCCTACGAGTCGCCGCGAGTTCGCTTTACCCTGGTTGACGGAAAAACGAAACAGAAGATGCCAGGTTGGGTTGTGCGCAAGCATGGATATGTATACGGATTGCGTGATTGGTACAAAGCGCACGATCTAATGCCGGGCAGTCTCGTGAGGATTCAACGAGGTGAGAATCCTGGAGAAGTAATCATTGAAGCGAAGACTTATCGAGCGACCAAGGATTGGGTTCGCACTGTGATAGTCGGTGCAGATGGTGGGCTGGTATTCGCCATGTTGAAACAATCGATTTCAGCTGAGTTCAATGACCGAATGGCATTCGCAATCGCGTCGGTTGAAGCCGTTGACCAGCTTTGGCTGCAGAACAAACGTCCTTTTGAAAAACTTGTGGCGGATATGATCCGCGAGATGTCCAAATTGACTCCGCAGGGACACGTACATGCACAGGAGTTATATTCGGCTGTCAATATTGTGCGCCGCGTTCCTCCTGCCCCTTTGTTTGCATTGCTTTCGAGCATGCCGGAGTTTATCCATGTTGGTGATATGCATTTTCGCCTGGGCGAATTGGAGCGATGATGGCAGACGGCAAACGTCTTAGTATTGTCAAACCCACCGTAAATACTCCCTTCCATGTTGATTTCGAGTGGTGGAAAAAGAATGAGCGTGACTGGCACGTCTACTTGCGTACTCTCTTATGTGCAGAACATCAGGAAGCCTTCGCTGATGTCGAAGAAGGGCAAACCATCGATTGGGTGGACCCTCTCACGGCAGAGGTAACGCCTGTAGATGGAATCCAGAATGCGTTGATGTCTCATTGTGCTCGGCAGCCTGATTTCCTTACTCAACAGACCGCGCTGGTTGAGGCAGCTTTTCGGTTATTTCTCACCAATGGAAATGTCCCCATGTCCTCGGCGGATATGGGTGCGAAGCTCAACCGTTCTCCCGATACGATCTTACGTACCCTGGCGGGTCCGCGTATTTACAAGGGTATTCGACCGTACGTTGTATAGATTCGTTAATGGGATGCAGAACCAGACCTGACTGGTTACTTTGGCTGGGGTAAGAGATTTGCCTCCCATGCAAGGACGTAATACAATTAGTCATCAGCCCCTGTAGCTCAATGGACAGAGCACCAGCCTTCTAAGCTGTTGGTTGTGGGTTCGAATCCCGCCAGGGGCGCAGGAAAAACGCTAGAAAAGCCGAGGTTTTGCGAAAAAGCCTGGGCTTTTCGCTTTTAAAATCACACAGGTACAGCTTAAGTATAGCAGTAAGGAGTAAACCAGCGATAAAAGGTGCTGCGAGGAACCTGCAGTTCATCCAATGTCTTCTTCACTCAACGACGAATGTTCCACCAGGTGAATGATCTCTCGCTTTTTTGCCTCATTCCTCCGGATCATTCGTCCCACTTCGTTTCCATGCCCAGCAAACTTTTTTCGCTGGCACGGCCCGCCAGGGCAGGTGCAAGGACACGGCTCTTCAATGTCAGCTCCGCCACCATTGCCTTGAGCTGCTCATTCTCAGCGCGCATTTCGGTCACTCCCTGGTTATCTGCTTCCCAATGAGTATCTCCCAGTAAACGCTGCTTGCCTGCCTCCATGAAATCCTTGCTCCACTTCTAATCCATGTTTGGGTGAATGTCTTCCCTTCGGCATAACTCCGCGATTGGCACTTCTTTCCGCAATCCGAAGTACCGCAAACACGTTTTTGATAAAACTAAAGAAGATGCCCATACCTATTTTGGCAACTGGAAATCCCAAAATGTTTCGGTAGCCTATAGGCGCTTATTTCGGCAACCCGGCTTGCTTCAAATCTTAGGCAAGGATATATTTAGTCCATGGGATCTGGAGTTGATGAGCATTGATGCTCCAACCGCGCAGACCCCTTTTCGTTTCAGCGACCTTGTAGGATTGCTCTATTTCAAGTTGCTACTTGAAGGCACCGGCAAAGAAAGCTACGGTCATATTGCGGTCGCCGAGGCTCAAGATATTCCAGTACTGTT
>JBGPNQ010000072.1:0-17809 GCA_041487615.1 Anaerolineae bacterium | reverse complement strand
TTTCGATCGCGACGACCTTGCCATCCTTCGTGGCGGCCCATTTTGATCTACTGACCGAGGCGTGGCGTTTCCCGTGGCCAATGATGGATTCCTGCCGCGACCAGATAATCTTGATCGGGCGCTGCAATTTCCACGCGGCAAGTGCGATGACAATCTGCACCGACATATCTTCGCGCCCACCGAACGCTCCACCGATCGCGGGATAGATGATGCGGACGCTCTCATTCGGCATCTTTAGCGCGTGTGCAATCTGGTGACGATCCTCATGAGTCCACTGTCCACCGCATTGAACTGTGATACGACCTTCCTCGTCAATATAGGCGAGTCCGGCCTCGGGCTGTAAATAGGCATGTTCCTGCACCGGCGTGCGATATTCGCTTTCGACGATCACATCCGCTTTGGCAAAGGCTTCATCCACATTCCCTTTGCGAATTTTGTAGTGGACACAAATATTTGAATCACCAATATGCTCATGGATGCGCGGCGCGTCGTGCTTCATGGCCTCCACCGGATCGGTGACGACCGGCAAATCCTCGTAGCCGACCTCGATCAATTTTGCAGCTGCAGCAGCCTGCGCTTCGGTTTGCGCCACGACGGCTGCGACCTGATCTCCCACAAAGCGGACTACATCCGTGCCGGGTTTGCCACCTTTGGGAATAGGGCCACATAGGACCGGTTGATCCTGCCATTGCAAACCATATTCGTTCAACGGCACATCCTTCGACGTGTATACTGCTACGACTCCGGGAGCGGCTTCCGCTTTTCCGGTCTCGATCCATTTGATGCGCGCATGTGGACGGTCCGCGAATAACAACTTCATGAATAACATGCCCTTCAGCGACAGGTCGCCAGAGTAGGGTGTTTGGCCTGTTACTTTGCCGCGGGCATCAATTCGTGGGAGAGACTTTCCAACAGTACTGGTCATATTCATTTCGCTCATTTAGATTCGATCATTCATTCGGCAACGTACAAAATCCGCAAGAAGAGGTCAGCGCTTATATCGCTTGACTCGTACGCCTCTGGGAGGAGGCGCGTCTGTGGGTCCGTATTGCGGGGGTCCCAGCAGCTTGTAAAGAGCGCCATACAGAATCGACAAAACACCAAAGATGAAAACTGCCAATGCAATTGCAAAGATCAGATTGGCCGTCAGGTTTGTTTGCTGCGTGATGATATCGAACAGGGTCCGTAAACCCTGTAATTTCATGAGCAGTGGCGGAATGGTTGGAGTGCCAAGCCAGTTTGGTGGAATGGGCCATCCCTGTTTTGCCCCATAATTCACCAGGAGAACGGCGGTTCCATACGAGAGAAGCGGTACGATGGCAAAAAGGATACATCCGATGCCGCGCATGATTGGATGCACCTGTCCTCTTTGAATCCGCGGTTCCCTTACTTTATGAGAAGTATATTTGCCCATATTTTCCTTTACTCGTAATGGTTGCCTGCATCTTCAATGGCTTGAACGATCTTGTAATATCCTGTGCAGCGACAAAGGTTTCCAGTAATCGCCTGTTCGATCTCATTGCGAGTTGGGTTCGTTTTCTCTTCCAGCAACATGGCAGAGGACATCAAGAAGCCCGGCGTGCAATAACCGCATTGCACCGCGCCATGTTGAATGAATGCTTCCTGAACCGGATGCAACTCACCATCGACCGCAAGACCTTCCACTGTGACGATTTCTGCTCCATGCGCGCGCGGCGCAGGGACAAGACAAGCCATGACGGCTTTGCCATCCAGGAATACCGTGCATGCACCGCATTCTCCTTCGGCGCATCCTTCCTTCGTGCCAATCAAATTTCCTTCTTCGCGCAGCAATCGCAGCAATGTTTTGTTGTGTCCGCTTTTGAAGGAATATCTTTTGCCATTGATCGTGGTTTCGATTGCGGAATCCGGGAACTGGTCAGATGCTGGAGGCTTTCCGTTTATCGGTTTTTTTCCCCACAACAGGATAGGCTCGAACGGCATCCCGGACTGTTCCCGCCCGGAGCGCGCGTCGCGCAGGGACTTCAATCCGCGCAGCGTGCAGACTCGCACCATCTCACGGCGATACGCGGCGGAACCGCGAATATCGTCAATTGGTTTGGCTCCGTTCATCGTAATCCGCGCCGCTTCTTCAAAGACTTCATCTGTAAGCGGCCTGCCTGCGAGGTATTTCTCTGCTTCCTCCGCATGGATGATGGTTGGGGCAACAGCCCCCAGTGTAATGGACGCCGATTTAGTGATATCCGCATCCAAATCCAGGATGAGCGCTACATCGATAATGGAAATCGCCTGGGCACGGCGCAAGGCCAGTTTGATGAACGTGCCGCGGGCGCTGGATTTCATCGCAGGGAACGAAATATCCACCAGCATCTCATCGGGTTGCATTACCGTCCTGCGAACGCCCTTGTAAAAATCATCCAAGGCGACGGTGCGCATGCCTTTAGTGGACTGCAGCGTGACAGACGCGTTCAACGCCATGAGCGGCGTGATCGTGTCGTTGGCGGGTGAGGCGGTGATGAGGTTGCCCGCGATCGTGCCGCGGTTGCGGATCTGTGGCGCGCCCACTTCCCAGGCCGCGCGCGCCAATGGATAGGCTCGCGCACGAATCAATCGTGACTCAACACAATGATTGTGCGTCACCAGCGGACCGAGATGAATGACATCGTCTTCATCGATGGTAATTTGGTCCAGATTGGGAATACGAGTGACGTCGATGAGAGTCTCAATTCCCGTTCGAACACCGCGTTCGATCTCGAGAATCAAATCCGTTGCGCCCGCAACAATGCGGGCGCGCTCACCCTGCTCTGCGAGGGCGTGAAGGGCTTCGTCGATTGTGGTTACATTTAGATATTCATTCCACATATATATATCCGTAGGGAACGGCGGCCGCCGTTCCCTACACATTATTTTCCTGAACCCGTGACTGCTTCGGATCGTCTGTTATAGGTTTCGACCGCCATTCTTGCAAGCGAGATGACGTTGCGAATCGCGGCGGGCAGTGCTGCTTCATCTCCAAGGCTCGCTTCCACGTTGTCGAGCCCGTGCCCGACTTGCTCGGCGAGATCAAAGAATGCGGAATCGAATTGATAGATCGCTTCGAGTTCCTTCTCGTTGATCTTCACTGCGTCGAACATGCCGGAATAACCGCGTGGGGCAGTGGTGATCTTGTCAATGAATGTTCGCAACTGGATGGCGGCTTTCTCCATGTCATCCACATAGGCGATCATGCCGTTACTGACCATATCACTTTGGAGCTGGGAAGCGCGCTTCCACTGTTCCTCAAAGCGACGTGCCACGGTATCGCGCAGGAGCTTGTCTGCATCGCGGCGGTTCTGCCGATCGATATATCCACTAAAGCCAGGGATATAGGATGCCAGCTTCTTGAACGGATCCTGCTGGCTGGATACTTTCTCAAAGAATTGGTCCATTTGTGTCTCCTGCGATAATATACGAGTACTTCGATATTAAGTCGCACCGGCCATTATAGCCTGAGTTGAGGGTTATAATCAAGAAAAGCATTTTCTTATTCGGAGAAAATTCGTAATAAATTGCCATGGATTTTCTCCGTTTTATGAAATGAATTCAAATCGTCTGGCGCCTGCGGCGACCGGACAGGAGGAACAACATGACACTTGAAATGACAACCGCTATTCAATCCTTGCTGGGGGATAAGGCAGATTCCCTTTTGGGTTTCAGTTCACCCAAGATCCCCAAAGAACGCCTGCATCTGCCCGGCCCCGATTTTTTGGACACCGTATTCGGCCAATCCAACCGCAACAACCGCGTGCTCGGCAACCTGGCGTGGATGTACAACCATGGAAGACTGGCCGGCACTGGGTATATGTCCATTTTGCCGGTCGATCAGGGCATCGAACATTCGGGCGGCGCCAGCTTTGCAAAGAACCCGGATTACTTCGATCCCGAGAACATCATCAAACTTGCCATCGAAGGCGGATGCAACGCCGTTGCTTCGACGTTTGGTGTATTGGGGATGATGTCGCGCAAGTATGCGCACAAGATACCGTTTTTGGTGAAGATCAATCACAACGAACTGCTAACGTATCCAAATAGCTTCGAGCAAATCCTGTTTGGCACTGTCGAGCAGGCGTACGACATGGGCGCGGCGGCCGTCGGGGCAACAATCTATTTCGGATCAGATGATTCACATCGCGAACTTATCGAAATTGCCCAGGCATTTGCCCTTGCTCATGAACTCGGCATGGCGACGGTCCTGTGGTGCTATCTGCGTAATCCTGGCTTCAAGAAGGACAAGGACTACCACGTCTCCGCGGATCTGACCGGTCAGGCGAATCATCTCGGCGTCACCCTGGAGGCGGATATCATCAAGCAGAAACTCCCGGAAAATAACGGTGGTTTCCTTGCATTGAACACTGGCGATAGCTCCTACGGCAAACTGGATAAGCGCATGTACAGCGAGCTCACCAGCGACCATCCCATCGATCTCTGCCGCTACCAGGTGGCGAACTGCTATATGGGACGCGTCGGTCTCATCAACAGCGGCGGCGCTTCCGGCAACAATGACTTTGCTGAAGCTGCCGCGACCGCTGTCATCAACAAGCGCGCCGGTGGACAGGGTCTCATCTCGGGACGTAAAGCCTTCCAGCGCCCAATGGCGGATGGCATAAGGATCCTGAATACCATTCAGGATGTGTATCTGGATGAGAGTATTACGGTAGCGTAGACTTTGAAACGAAAAGAAGGATTGCCACAACTGTGGCAGTCCTTCTTTTTGATTTCCTGAAATACTTTTCAAGGTTCGTCCGAGATCTCCGACACGGACAGAAAGCAGCCGAAGTGCTGGCGAACATAATCCTTGAATCCTGCAGCCCATTCTCGACGCGGTTAAGAATCCGTATCGAGCTGAGGTTGGAGCGAAAATCTCTGGCTAAGATAGCTTAAGAAGTTACCGGTAAAAACAGACGAGAGGGCAATGAAGGTCATCAGGAATCGATTGCTGAAATGGCTCGTATACCATTCGTCATATTTAGCAAAGAGAAGGAATTGAATAAGGCAGATCAGAAGTATCAAAAGTATTTTGTGCTGGTCCTTAATCCTTCTGATCCAAAAGACACCCAGGAACGCCAGGATCAGAACAGGGTTGGTCAAAATGACACCGTTGCGGACGTCAAACAGTGACAGGTAGATGCCCCTTAGTAAAGGCTGGTTGAACTTACCCGCGTGATCAACCGACAACACCTGACCGTCTGCGCCGGCCACCGCGGTCGTTTGATATCCGGTAACAAACGGCGAACCGAGTAGCGCGTAATTGGTGTAAGCGAGAGGGATAAGCGCTATGATGAAAATGATTGCCGTTGTGACGGCGATCGCCACTTTGTCCCGGAAGCGTTCTTTGATGTTGTCATTTGTTAAATTTCCTTTTAGTAGCACAAAACCAGCATACAACAGTATGACTCCGGCGAGCGGAGCATTCGGTATTTTCGCGAAGACTGAGAGGCCTAATGGCACTGCGCCCAGATAAAACCTCCCACGTAGTATGAGGTAGAGAGCAGTCAAAAGTAGTACGGTCGAAAATACGTCAGGGGAATAGTTGTACGTGTAATCGAGGAATAGGGTTGCAGTTGCATATAGCAGCGTGGTGATCAAGGCAATGAGTCGACTGTAGAAAAGACAGTTCAGTTTGAAGATCAGCAGCATGAGAAACATGCAATCCAGAACATTAAAGAGAAGCAATCCAGGCGTTCCAAACAGGAAATAAAAAGGCATCGAAATCAGGGACATGAGTATTGGATGTTTCGGGACGAAGCCTTCCCTGCCAATGGCAAGCTGACCGTTTAGAGGATCGGCAGGTATATTGTTCGCCAGCAGGAGGTCGCCATCCTTAAGCACGGAATCAATGACCGCGCGATAGTAGTAGGAATCTCCCTGAAGGAAACTTTCGGTCGAATCAGATCTGGAGATGATGAAGGGCAGATATATAAGACATAGATAGAATAAAATAATGTACGTCCAGCTTCTGTCTGGCAGACGGTGCGTTGTCATTTCATTGTCATTCCTTAAGGTCATCTCTTCAATCCTGGACGTGAACAATTTCAGGATGCAGTATGTACAATCCCGAGAGTAAAATACCTAAGAAAATTATAGCACTCCTATAAGGAGCATTCTATGCCTCAATCCGATCAGGGCGTTACCAGTGACCGTTACAGCATCATCCCTCGCACTGCGATATTTCTCCGGCGCGGTGACGCATATCTGCTGCTCAAAGGCGCACCGACCAAACGTCTCTGGGCAAATCAATACAACGGAATCGGTGGTCATGTGGAAAAGGGAGAGGATGTCCTGTCCGCGGCGAGGCGCGAATTGGTTGAGGAGGCCGGTCTCAGCGCAGATTTGTGGTTGTGCGGCACGTTGATTGTCGACGCAGGTGAGAGCGGGATTGGTTTATATGTTTTTAGTGGGGAGTGTTTGGATGGAGAACCAATTCCATCCATGGAAGGAACAGCTGAATGGGTGGAATATGAATCGATAAGTCAATTGCCCGTTGTGGAGGACTTGCCTGCCTTATTATCCAAAATCCACGCGATGGAGCGCGGCGATCCGCCCTTCAGCGCGCGATCATACTACGATGAAGTTGGAGGTTTGATCGTGAAGTTTGCCGAGTAAGCCATAAGCCAGGCTCGGCTACAGTCTTTGACCCTGCCGAGCAAAACGACCGAAGGTCTCGATGACAAGCAATTTTGAAATCGATGGTCAAATCGCGGCAGGATGCTGCTCAATCCCTTACTGGGCGAGGATCGATCTCTGCTCATGCCCATCTTTTCAAGGTCAAAGTGAATGTACTCCCTTTGCCGAGTTGGCTGACCACATCCAGTGATCCATGATGTTGTTCGATAACTTGTCTTGTGATCGCCAATCCGAGTCCAAGTCCCCCGAAGAGATCATCTCCGCTTCTTTCGATGTGATAGAAACGGTCAAAAATACGCGGGAGATTCTCACTTGCAATGCCGATCCCATGATCCTCCACGGCTGCAAATACTTTATCGAGGTGCGCGCTCAAGCGGAGTTCAACATCTCCGCCTCTGGTACTGAACTTGATGGCGTTGTCCACCAGGGCCATGAGCGCGCGCTCGAGGGATTTTGAGTCACCCAAAACCGGAGGCAGGTCCGGGCTGGGTTTGAAGCGCAGTTTCACATCCCGTTCGCTCGCTTTTTCCTGATAGCGATCCAGGACCTGCTGCGCCACCTGGTTCATATTCACCGCCTGAAAGTCAGGGAGGACCAACTCCATTTCCTGAAGGAAAAGGATGTCGTTGACAAGTGTGGTGATCTGTTGGACATTCCTTGCGACCGTGTCGATCCCAGCCGTCAACTGGTCGCCGGTCATGATGCCTTTCTGTAGCATTTGAAGATATCCGCTTGCGACCATGAGAGGGTTGCGGAGTTCGTGCGCCACGTTGGTGAGAAATTCGCGGCGAGCCAACTCCTGTTCGGCCAGTTTTTGATATGCCTCTGCCAGTTCACTCGCACGCATGCGCAGATCATCCACGGCCATCTGGTCGTTCTGCCTAAGCCGGTTGCTGATCTCGCTGACCATTGCCATCGCGATGCTGCTGCTGTTGTGCAGGGCGCGGTTGAAAGCCGACTTGTCGAGTTCGAGCGTGGTGAGCGCGGTTTTCACTGTCACGGTTGCTGCGCGCGGCGCGTTGTGGATGAGCGCCATTTCGCCGAAGAAGTCACCAGGAACAAGAGTCTTGAGCAGGCGCGCTTCACTGTTGTTGATGCTCTTGGTCACTTCCGCTTCGCCTTCGAGGATCATGTAAAACCGGTCTTCCACCGCGTTCTCGCGACACAGAATGGTCCCGGGTTCATAGGAACCGACGCGGCTATTGGCGATTAATTCCTCGATCTCATTCGGTTTGATGCCTGGGAAGGCTCTGGGGATGATTCGGGAGGGAGCACGGCGTGTTGTCATCGGTCTATAACTCCATGATCACAGGTTTGGCAATTCCAGAATGTGCCACAGGATGGATTGTTCACCCATTTGAACTACGTTTGATACCCAATAAAGATGATGTTATTTTGACTTGTAACCGATCATCCGCAGGAAATCCTTGCGCCAGGCAATGCCTTCCTCATCTTCGACACCTCTGGGTGAAAAACCATCGATTACACCAAGAATGCCGCGTCCCTGTTCGGTCTGTGCGACCAGTACCTCTACAGGATTGGCCGTGGCGCAAAAAATACGGGCAACTTCCGGCACGTTTTTTATCGCATTCAACACATTGATCGGATAGTAGCCCTCGCCGAGAAACAGGAAGAATGAATGTCCCGCTCCCACGGCCTGTGCATTGTTCTTCGCCAACTCGATCATCGCCTCATCCGTGCCGCTCCAGCGGATGAGACATTTGCCGGACGCTTCACAAAACGCCAGTCCAAATTTGATTCCCGGCACGGCAGTAACCAGCGTTTCATGAATATCTTCAACCGTCTTGATGAAATGCGATTGACCCAAAATGAAGTTAATGGCTTCGGGTTTTTCGACTTTGACAGCCTGGATGTCCATCGTAACCTCGCTCGATTGCAGATTATATAGGTGTATGATACAACAAAACTGACATCCATACAAACATAAATACGCGGATAATGTAGGCCGCAACCCGATCGCTCCATCAAAACAAGGGCTGTTGATCCCAGCCTTTCAGGGAAGGTTGCTCATCGGGCCGTGCTTAACGAACAGAGGCACGCCGTCAGTCCATACTTCGTGAGACGCGAATCCTGGCTTTCATACCTTCATAAGGACACAGAACAAGGAGCTTGAATGAAGTTTTCCAGCAGTAGTCTTGTATTATTTATCTTATTGAGTGCCTGTGTGGCAAATCCGCCATTACCTACAGCCACTCCATTTCCAACGTACACTCCATCGCCGACTTTCACGGTCACTACGATGCCGACGGCCACGCAGCAGTCAACTCCTATACCTACACCAAAGCCACTCATTCCCAGTTTTGATCATATTGTCATTCTCATATTTGAAAACAAGGAATTTGCCACTGTCATTGGAAACCCTGATATGCCAAACCTCAACCGGATCGCCAGGGACTACACGTTGCTCACCCAGTTTTACGCGGTCACACATCCCAGCCTTCCGAACTATCTCGCGATCATTGGCGGTGATACCTTTGGAATTAGTAGCGACTGCACAAAATGTTTTGTCTCCAGCCCCAGTCTGCCAGACCTGATCGAAGCAAGCGGTCGTACATGGAAAACATACCAGGAGGATATGCCCGAACCTTGTTATCCCGGGAATAAAGGGGAGTATGTCCAAAAACATAATCCGTTTGTCTATTTTGACGCGATCCGTTTGGACTCATCCCGTTGTGACAGGAGTGTCGTTCCGCTCACTTCGCTGCAAACGGACATTGAAGCGGGTACGCTCCCGAATTTTGTGTTCATCAGCCCGAACCTCTGCAACAGCGCACATGATTGCTCCCTCGATGTGACGGACGCATGGCTAGGCCAACAACTCACGAAATTGGTCCCCGCGCTGGACAACGAAAGTCCCAACTATTTGATCATCCTCACATGGGATGAAGGGCAGGGGGATCACTCGTGTTGTGGTTTGCCTGCGAAAGCGGGTGGGCGAATCGCCGTCGTTCTCCTCTCCCCACTGGTGAAGAACAATTTCGAAGATGCGACGCCTTATACCCATTACTCCTTGTTGAAGACGATCTCGAATGCCTGGGGCCTGGCATACCTCGGTCATGCCGCGGAAGACAATCATCAACTGATCGTTGCACCCTGGAAATGACCGACTAACAATAAAAGGACTTCACCAACAATCAGCGCTGGATGTGGAAATGGCATTAATGCTTCCACGTGATTTGCAAAGATTATTGCTCTCTTCTCTCGTAAAAAATCAACAGCGTTGTTCCATATTTTCGTTGTTCGATCTCTGCCAAATTCTCAAGCGGTATGGATCGATATTCCTTGGGATCGACCTGCACAATGACCCAGCTCTCATCGCTCAGCCAAGCTATATTTTCATCGACCAATTCCAATGCTTTCTCCCACATGTCCTTATATTGGGGTGGCGCGATATAAACGTAGTCAAACCGTGCATCTGCACCTTTGGATAAAAACGTGAACGCATCGCCTCTTCTGATTTCAGATTGAGTCGTAAAGCCGCAATGATCCACGTTGAATCTAATTGTTTCAATGGGCGCTCGATTCAAATCTGTAAAGCGGACAAAATTCGCGCCGCGACTCAACGCTTCAATGCCAATTGCGCCAGTACCTGCAAACAGATCCCACCAGCGCGAGTCGATCACATCACCGGCAAGGATGTTGAAGAGCGCCTCCTTGACGCGGTCGGTGACGGGACGTGTAGTATCTCCTGGAACAGACTTTAACTTGCGTCCCCTGGCCGTGCCAGAGATGACTCTTAATGTCATTCGACGCTTTTCCGGGCGGCCAGAATATTTCCATGTGAGGCGATGACGGGCACTACGCATCCCGTGCCGAGCAGGAACCGCTTTCCGCCGGTTTGCTGAATGGCATCTGCCGCTTCTCTGCGGACCTCCGCCCGATCCCGATAAACCAGCGTGTCCTGTTTCATGCCGCCGCACATCACGCCCTTGAAAAGAGCCCCTGCTTCCGTCAATGATGGATGGGATTCGCGGTCGTGCCAGTTGACAATTTGAAAGCGAAGTTCGTTCGCCAGCCCAAAATACACTTCCTCTCCATGTAGATGAAGCATATTGCACCATAGACTTTGTGCAGGTTCAAAGGTTTCCCTGTCGAAGATCAAACCGAATAATTTGTACTCTTCATAGCTCATGTATTGTTTCTGAGCGTGTTGGACAGCATAGAATATTCCATCAATGCCTATCGCGCCTGCGGATTCGATAAAAAGACGTGTGGTTTCGGCAATGGTCTTCAGTCCCTTCATCACGGCACCCGGATGATCGCGTAAATGTTCCAGGAGTAAATCATTTCCCGCAAGATTCTTTGCCTGTGCCAGCGGACTGAAGATGGTCTGGAGCAGGGGAGTGTCCGCGCTCAGGTGTGCGCGAATCAAACGGAGGCAGTCCAATTGTCTCGCAAGATGCGTGGATGTCGGCTCAAGGACCGGCAGAGCTTCCCAGTCGCGCGGGTCCGAGATCACGCGCTTCGTATATCGTCGCGTGCCTTCGGTGTCGCCGACCCATTCATCGTCAACACCCCAATCCTTCAGACAGAACGAAGATGCGGGCGTGACCTTGACGAGATCAAAGTCATAATTTTCCTGATAATGCAGATGGGCGGCCGCGAGCGCTTCGGGCGATTGGTCGTCAACCGGAAAGTGACGCCACAATGCGACGGGCGGACGGTCGATCAGTTCGCCTTTGAGCGATGCCTGGATTCGTTCTCGGTGTGTGGTCATGGGATTCTCTTTATCGTGCAGAATAACGCGCTGCCACGCGTGATTTGGATGATGGGGGAAACATCGTTATAAATTCGACGATCTTCATTGGAGCGTGTGTTGACCAAAATATAGTCTCCGCTGTGCACTTCATTTGCCGCGCCGCGTAATTCATGAACGCGGATGTCCGCGTTGGCATAATACTTTGCGATATACGCTTCACGATGGACATAAAGATTGATCGGGCCGTGGGTTGTATTAAGTTCCTCGACGGCTTGTTTATAGCAGGTGAGCCAGTAATCAGTCTCGTATTTTCGAAATGCGTTCTGTGTGCCACCAATAAATGAATTGTAATAAGTATATTCATATGGATGGAGCCTGGCAATTCCAAAGATGCCTGGGGCAACGATCAATAACACAATTCCTGCGTATAGCCAGGAAGTGGTGATTCGGTCTTTCATAAGCTCAAATGCAAAGCCGGAAAAGATAAATATCGGGGGGATGATAAATAGGAAATGTCGCATGCCATCATACATCGCAGGTTTGCGGATAAGCACATATGTCACGAGTATCGAGAACCAAAGAAACACAAGTGTGATGGTAATGAGATTATTTCGCCTTTGTGATGATTGTTCAGTAATCAGTTTCCGGTAGCCGTTGATGACTCCCGCAATAAATGAGAGCCATACCGGTTCTGTTAGTGTATTCCCAAGCATGAATGGTAGATATGTGCGAGGTAGTTCACCTGCGCGATAAACCTGCCCGCCAAAGAGCACTGATAAATTTGTTGGGTTATCGGACATCAAGCGGAAAACGTCAACAAAGCGCGTGAGGGGATCTTCCCAGAGATAGGGCCAGGTGAGGAAAATTACGACGACGGCAATAATTCCATAAGCAAAAAAGATGAACCAGGGTGCCATGGAGATACGGAGACTTTTGTTTTGGAAAAGAGTAAACGCGAAATAAATGAAAACGAGGAGTCCTGCCAGTGGTCCAAGCACGCGGATGGAGGTCGTGATTCCAAGAATCACGGCTGGAAGGATGATGGTTGAGAATTTTGCTTTGTTGTCGCCATTGAACTTATCAACCATCTCAAAACCAAGGCAGACGGCTGCAAGAAAGAATGTAAGGAATGGAGGATCTTTCGGATTGATGAACGCGTGTCCCCATAACATGGGCTGCCACGCAAAGAGCGCGGCTGCAGCCAGCGCGGCGGACGGCTGCATCCAACGTGTCGACAGACGATAAAGAAAGTAAACGCCAATTTGAAAGAAAAGGAAATTGATCAGGTGCCAGGCTGAGGCCTGGTCCAGACCGAATGCTTCCAATAGATAGACGGGCTCGCGCGACAGAAACAGATACGCAGGTCCGCGAGTTTTGTGGTCGTCTCCGCTTGGGCCATAGGAATTGTCGACGTCAAAGCGACCGCTGAACCATTCATGCGGCGAATAGGCGTATCCCAGCGCGTTCCCATAGTCATAAAACAGCGGCTCATCCCATGAATAGCCGTAGTCGCGAAAAATAAACAAGCCAACAATGATATTGACGGCTAGAAGAATGAAGATTGGTTTTTGGAGTAGCTTATTGAAAAGGGAATTCATAACAATGGATTGCCGAGCGGATCGAAGGCCTTGATGTTTGCTTTGCAGGATAGACTCGTTGGATATTCGACATCAAGCAATGCCCAGACCATGGAATCACTCCAGCCATCCAGAAAGCGGGTCTTAGCGCGCAGGGTGCCTTCATGTGCGAAACCCAGTTTGCGGGGTATGGCAGCGGAGGCGAGATTGCCAGGATCGCAATGGATTTCGATGCGATGAACGTGGAGGATCTCGAACGCAACTTTCACGAGAGCCGCGGTGAATTCAGTCACCAGCCCTTGATTGATAAAATCCTTGTGGATCCAGTAGCCAATTTCCAACTGCTCGTCGCCAATGCGGGTGTGCAGCCCTGTGCCGCCAAGCAGGCGTGTTTCTTCCCTGTTGAAGATGCCGTAGATGAAATCCTCATTCAGATCAAACTCGCCGCGAAATCTTTTTATCCGATCGACTTTCACTTCCAGGGGTTCGGGTTCATTGTGTGCCCACGGCATCCAGGGTTTGAGATGTTCGATATTTTCAGTGACTGAATTAGCCAGCATGCGCGCATCGGATGGGTTGTAACACCGTACCACCAGCCGTTCTGTTTCAATGCGATAGGCGGGATTGTGAATATTCTGCTCACTCATTTTTTCTTCGTGGACTTTTTGCTTGAATTTGCCTTCCTGTTGAAGCTGCCCAACAGTGACGACAATTCCTTCTCTTCGCTGATCTGTCCTGCGAAATATTCATTCATGAATGGCGAGCGGCGCAATCGAAGTGCCATCGACGCAACGGCTTTGAGATCATCCGTCCTTACCTCGTCACGCCCATCTGCGGCAGTGTACGCACGCGCGGACTCGAACCAGGTAATCTCGGCGCGCAGAGAATCGATTCCCATTTGTTGCACGAGGTGTATGGCCGGATTCGCGATCTTGTCTGGGATAACAACGCTTCGGACTCGTCCGCGCGCATTGCGGATCTCGGATGCCGCGGCTTCCATCTCAGCCGAGAACTGGCCGATCATCTCGCGCGGATTCGCCAGATATGCCTGGACCCTTCGGTACGCCTCGAGGCGTTCTTCGGCGTTTTCCAGTCCGCGCACGATGACGCGCAGGCCGAAGCGATCCAGAATCTGCGGGCGGAGGCGGCCCTCTTCGGGATTCATCGAGCCGATCAACACGAAGCGCGAGCGATATGTGGCGACCACGGGACCGCGTCGCACCGTGTACGATCCCTGTGCGGCAGCATCCAGAATTGAGTCGACAATGTCATCGCCCAGTAAATTGATCTCGTCAATGTAAAGGAGATTAAGATCTGCCTGTGCCAGAATCCCGCGACGGATTCGCATCCGCTCGTGAATGGCGGCGCGCTCATCAATCGATCCCACCACATCGTCGAGCCGCGCATTGAGCGGTAACTCGATCAGGCGGACTTTATCCGGCGCGGTCAATGGCTTGCCTTCGCCGAATTTTTTCGCGCAATCCGGGCAGACCGCGTCGATGCCGCCGATCTCAATATCCTCGGGAAGACAACCATAAAAGCAAGTACTGCGTTCCACTTGTGGCAAAAGATCGAGCAAACTGCGCACGGCTGTTGTCTTGGCTGTACCGCGTGGGCCAATCAGCAGGATTCCACCGATGTTGGGATTGATCAATCCCAGCAGGAGAGCAAGTTTCATCTCGTGCTGGCCGACGATTCCCAAAAATGGAAACGGCAATGCCTCGGTGACACGTCCTTCTTCGGCAGTCAGAGGTGGCAGCGATTTTCCCGAGACGTAGTCCACCAGTTCCCGCAGGTTGCGGAATGGGTTTGCAGGTTCTTTCGATTCGGTTTGGGTGAGATCCGGTTCGGTCATGGTTGGCCTACTCAAGCCGCCTTCCTCGGCGGCGGTGACGCCAGCCGAGAGCAGCCTTATTTATTCTTCAATCGTCGTTCCTGTCGTTCCTGGGCTTTTTCCATACGGCGTTTTTCGTCATCTGTTTCAACCATTAAGCCTGGAACGGATGTGGGTTTACCTTCGTCGTCGAGCGCCACGTAGACGAGATAGGCGGTGTTCGTGTGAGTCCGTTCACCGCTAATAGGATTTTCCGCAAGCACCTGTACTTCCGCTTCCATGGACGTGCGTCCTGCGTAACTCACCTCTGCATTGATAATAACCAGATCGCCGATGCGGATGGGCTGGCGGAAGACCATCGAATCGATTGCCACCGTTACCACTTTTCGCTGGGCATGTCGCATGCAAGCCAGGGCACCAGCTTCATCCACAAGTTTCATGACCCAGCCGCCATGGACGTTACCGAGCAGGTTGGCATGTTCGGGATGCATTAACTGGGAGAGCGTAATGCGCGAGGCGCGGACGGGTTTCGCCTGGTCTGTATCTGTCATGGCAGTTGGTCTTTGTGCCATGAGTTTACCATGCTGGAAGAGAGATGGAGGAAGTTAGTCAAGATCGTTCCGCAGCTCACCACTATCCATGGTGTGCAGGCGTTCCGGCTCTTCTATGAGCACGTCCACGAGTCCCTGGGTGAGGTCACTCATCAGAGGAGCCAGTGGAGTGGAAGCGGGGAGGCTGATCCGCCCGGGTGACGGAGGCATCTTAAGGCGCGGTTTGATCGCAGTATCCGTTCGTTTGCGCACAATACGCGGATCGTTCGTCAGAAATCCAACATAGCTGCCGAGGACCGAGTAGACCTCTTTTTGTGGAGTGACCAGCCCGATCCATTCACCGCTCCTGTTGAAAAGATACGGAAATGCGAGGAAAGCTTCCGCTTCGCCGCGGGAAGAATAAATTGGAATAATGCGCTGCTGACTCTGAGACATTGATTCTCCCTGGTGGTTTGAACTTTGCTGTACTACTCTATATCATTATACGTCCAATAGCGGTTGATGAAAAAGTTCCATATCATTACAACTCCGACAGCCAGGGCGAGAGTGGCATTGCGCGCCAGCGCCTCCGCCAATGAATCTGACAGGTGCGCCATATTTTCAAATGCACCTGACAGGGGAGGTTCCGCGTAATGCAAGATCGGGATTCGGATGGCGATGCCGGCAGCATTCACAAGGAAGAACATTCCCAACTGGTGCAGCACATGACGTGAACGCGAATCGGGATAGGTCCAAAAGCGGTTCAATAGGAAATTACTGGTAACCGCGCACAGGAATGAGATCGTTCCTGCAAATACCAGTTTCATGTTGAGGAAATGCGTTAACAGATTCATGACGCCGAAATCGATCGCTGCACCAATGGCGCCCACTGTTGCAAATTTCAAAAAACGAACACGTTCCCTGCTTTCAACCAAAATCATTATTCAAGCCCCAGCTTCTTTTTGAAATACGGAATTGTCTTGTGGATGCCTTCGTCCAACGATATTTTGGGTTCCCATTTGAGGATCTCGCGGGCGCGGGTGATGTCAGGACGGCGCTGCTGCGGGTCGCGGACGCTGCGCGCATCCCTGACAAATGTGATACCGCCCTTGTTGTCTGTGATGCGGTTGATCGTCTCTGCAAATTCCAGAATGGTCATCTCATGCTGGTTACCGATATTGACCGGTAAATGTTCATCGGAGTAGAGAAGCGTAACGATGCCCTCAACCAGATCATCCACGAAACAGAAGGAGCGCGTCTGGTCTCCTTCGCCGTAGACAGTAAGAGCTTGACCGAGCAAGGCTTGCTTGAGCAGATTGGGAAGCGCTCGTCCATCCTCCAGGTCCATACGTGGACCATACGTGTTGAAAATGCGCACGATGCGCGTGTCCACTTTGTGGAAGCGGTGGTAGGCCATCGTCAATGATTCGGCGAAACGCTTGGCTTCATCGTATACGGCCCGCGGACCGGCTGGGTCGACATTGCCCGCATAATCCTCCTTTTGTGGATGGACCAGCGGGTCACCATAGATTTCACTTGTGGAAGCCAGCAGGAAGCGTGCATTGTTGGCGCGCGTCACACCAAGGCAGTTGTGGGTCCCGAGCGCGCCAGCTTTCATCGTCTGGATGGGAAGGTTGAAATATCCCGATGGCGATTGTGGGTTGGGACTGGCCGGAGATGCAAAGTGCATGATCGCATCGACCTTGCCGGGCACGAAAATATAATTCGAGACATCATGTCTGTAGAATGAGAATTTTTCGTTCCCCATCAAGTGAGCAATGTTCGCACGATTGCCCGTGACGAAATTATCCAATCCAATAACTTCATGTCCATCTGCAAGCAGGCGGTCAGATAAATGTGAGCCGAGAAACCCGGCTGCTCCTGTGATTAAGATACGCATTTGATTATTCCTCTTTACTATTTCTTCGTCATGACGAGCCGCTTTTTGGCCAAGCGATCTCTCGTGAAATTTGGGATTGCTTCGTCGGGCTGTCGCCCTCCTCGCAATGACGGTGTCATTTCCAATCAATTCGAGTGACCAGCCCATCGCCTGTCACTTGATATGCCTGATTATTACCGCTATCCACGAGCCAGAGATTCCCCTGATAGACCACTGCAATAAAATCTCCAGACTGACCTTCGATTGCGTCCGGCGCCCAAACGGGAGCCTGCGGTTCAAGACCGGGCGCATCATTGGCCGGGAAAATCGTTCGCCGGTTCGAACCATCCCTGTCCATCACCACGACGCGGTAACGGCTGGTCTCGCTCTGTTCAGGAAATGTGGCCTGCAAATACGCGACCTGATATTGTCTCTCGTGCGAACTGGATTGCGGACTCGAAACAGATGGATAGGCAAACATGCCTGTGTGTTCCGCGATCTGCACAGAAGCGTCGTTTGAAAATGAGGTGGCGTTGAGATCAAAGAACGGTGAGTCTTCTGCACTTACCAAACTCGGCGGCGGCGCGTGTGAAATGTAATATAACGTCTTTCCATCTGCGCCCCAGG
>JBGPNQ010000071.1:0-18079 GCA_041487615.1 Anaerolineae bacterium | reverse complement strand
CTGCTCGGGGAGAATTATCAGGTCGGGCATAGTTACTTCACACCGCGTGGAGACAACTTTGCCGGGCTGGATTTGAATTGGTATCGCAGCATCGTCCGCACAGAGATCGTACCGTTGTTGAAGGAATATTGGTTCGATAATCCCAGGAAGGTGGAAGAGGCAGAAGCAAGGCTGATGGTATGATATTTACTGAATATGGCATCCCCATCCGCAATCTGTGGCATATGCTGCTTTATGCATGGAATGAACCATCCCTGAAGGAGCAGGTTGACATGGCGGAAGTCGAAAGCGCACCCACGTTGGATGCGCTGCTTGCACTCGTCCTGATGAAGTTTATCCAACAGAGAACGCGCATCGGGCTGGGACGCGGATATGTCGAGACTTCTCGAAGAGTGCGCGCAGTCCGCGGACGTGTCAACTTCCCTGAAAGTTTAAAGCAACAAACGTTTGAACACGGCGAAGCGAACTGTGACTTTCAACAATATAGCGTCAATGAACCGCGCAACCAGATCGTCCGCAGCACGCTTGCCAGGTTGATTCAAGTCGGGGAGTTTGGTCCTGACCAGGCACAGGCGGATCGGCTTCGTCATCGCTTGCGCTGGTTGGTGAGAAATCTGAATGGTATTGATTGGATCGAGTTAACGCCTGAATTGATCCGCAGGCGGGCACTTGTGCAGAATGATAATGATTATCGGATGATGTTATCCATTTGCGAGTTGATCCTGATGCGTTGGATGCCACTCGAAGCGGAATGGGTTCATCCGTTCCCCGGTGTTGACCGACAGGCCCTGATCCTGCATCGTATCTATGAGCGTTTCGTCGCCAACTTTTATCGGATGCATCTCAAGGGTTGGGATGTGAGTGCGCAGAAACGCCTCGATTGGCACGCTCAAACTAGCAGCGAACACTTACCGGCCCTGATCCCCGATTTAATTCTCGCGGCAGAAGAGACGGGGCAAATCATCATCCTGGACACAAAATTTACGGCAGGGAGTCTGGTCGAAAATCAGTGGGGTAAGCCGGTCTATGACTCGTCGCATTTGTACCAGTTGTACGCATACTTGAGGTCCCAGGAACATGTCTCGGCAAGGTATCGAACTGCTACAGGGATCCTGTTATATCCGGTTGTGCAGGCCCAGCTTTCGGAGAGCATTCGATTGCAGGATCATGTGATACGAATCGAAAGTGTGAATCTGGCTGCGCCATGGGAAGAAGTAGAAAAGCAGCTGCTTGATCTGGTGGGAAGTAGTCACCGCTTGTCTCACGCATAACATGCGTAAGTAAACTTTTTGGATGGTTTTGCAGGCTGAAACTCAAGTCGCAAGTTTACCTGATTATGCGGCACTCTGTAGAAGGAGAGAGGCATGAACCAAAATAACCACGCACGGGCCTACGCGCTCCAGGCGGGCGAAGGCTGGATGTATCGCTTCGGTGTTGATTTCCTAGTCAAAGCCGGCGAGGTTCGAGAGGGAAGCGGAGCTGCCTTCCTCGAATATGTCACGAAGAAAGGCGAAGAGCCGCACGATCACATCCACGCCAGTGAGGACGAGATGTTTTATGTATTGGAGGGCGCGCTTACGTTTCGTTGTGGTGACGACTCCTTCGACCTTGAAAAAGGAGACTTCATCTTTTTACCGTGCGGCATGAAGCATGGCTATACCATACGGAGCGAGGAACCTGTCAGGTTGATCGTCGTGACCGCGCCTGTGAGAGAGGGGCCGAGCGGCGGCTGGGGTGGTTTCGTGTCAGACATGGAATCGGGCCAGGGTGAATTGATCGCAAAACCAAAACACGTGGAATAGAGGAGCAGCCGACCCTTACATCGAAGCCCAGGTATGGGATGATGGGCCCTTGCAGCAAGACTTGAGAAATACAATGAGAGTGTAAGGCTTGCACAGCATTGAACCATAATTGACGGAACTACTTGTTGGGAGGAGAATCCTATGGATATTCAGGTCAATATCGAACGCGCCATCCATCAACTGGTGGACGAATTCCTTCTGGAGCCGTATCGGTTTTTCAGCGAAGCGGATGCAGTTGCCCGTTTCCATCAGTTTCTCGAGTCTGATCCGTTGCTCAATCTGAGAGTGAAAAGCAAGGACGGCTTCGCCCTGCCTATGATCCATCAGGAATATCCCACCTTTTTCCGCTTTGATGATGCCAACCCGGCCGTCCGGCTTGATGCGTCGTCCAGGGCCCACCGTGGACACTATGATATTGCCATCCTTACCCCAAAGTTTATCAAAGCGCACCCAGCGGAAACTGTAAAGAGCCGGGATCGTGCCAACCCGAGAGTCGCACATATCCAGCCTTTTCAGGCAGTCATTGAATTCAAACTGGATAATAAAGGTTGGCCCGACAGCAAGGCAAAGGGCGCGAATGCCGAAATGGGCAAACTGATCCTGACCCGCGACGAAGCGGACCTGCGATATTTTGTTGCACTGATGCGTTACACCGCTTTGACGGAGACTCGCTGGAACAAATATTGGCCGGATGTCACGCAGTCCGCGTTGGAAAGCATGGAGATCAAGAGTATCTTTGCCACGCAGCGCGTGTTGATCGGCCAGGCTCCGCACGTTCAGAGCTTTGGGGATTGGTTGGCAAAGTATGAGGAGATCCCGGGTCATATGCCGTTGCGAGGCTGGCAGGTTGAGATGCCAGGCTGTCGACAGCATCACATCATAGTATGATATAGTTATTAAATATGGAACTGCTCCACCGCACGAACAGTCCGCAGGGGGAATAGGAAATGATCAAAATATACCCACGAATAAATCCCTTTATCAACAAATTCTACCAAAGCGGCAAATCGAGCGAACGTAAAAATGGTTGAATTAGCAGGAGGCTAATTCGTATGGAGTACAACATCACACTGTCGCAAGATGGAAAGTATATATCGATCAAAACCAAAGGGGATATCACACGCACGGAAGCAATGAAACAAAATATCGAGGCTCATACCCTTGGGAGGAAGCTCGGTATCCGCCGCTATCTGGTAGATTTGACCGAGTCGAGAAATGTTGAGTCGGTGGTGGATGACTACGAATTTGTCCATGAAGATTTGCAAGCCGAACCTGTCTTTGATCGCTTCGCGCGCGTAGCCTTGTTGGTCAGCCCTGATGATCGTTCGCATGATTTCTTCGCAACCGCCTCGTTGAACGCGGGGATGAGTGTGCATCTCTTTACCAGCTTTGAAGAGGCCGTGCAATTCCTGACAAACGACTCGCCGTCGCGGAACAACAGAGAGCGATAGAATAGGTGGATAAACCCGTGGAGGAAGCACTATGACCACTGAGAAAGATACCCGCTTGGAAGTCCTGTCTCATCATTACAGTGAATCATATGGACTATTAAAGACGGCCGTTGAAAAACGCGACCGGTTGCTGCTATACATGTTGATCGTGATCTGTGTCCTGCTGCTGTATATGAGCGCCCCGGCAACCGTGGGTGAGTGGTTGAATTCCTTTGTCAGCAGCCAGGTGCATGTCGGCAATACGGCAAATTTGAATGCGCTGATCGATGTCTCATTCATCGGTGTCATCCTGATGCTTGGATTGCTCAGCCTGTCACACACCTATTTTCAAACCGTCCTGCACGTGGAACGTCAGAATGATTACATCTATCAACTGGAGGCGCGGCTCAGCCAGGCATTCGACGATTTGGCCTTCACGCGCGAGGGACGGCATTATCAGCAGAATAAGCGTCTCTTCGCCCGGTGGACAAAGGTCATCTTTTGGATGCTGGTCCCCGCCCTGTTCTTCACATTCATCGTCTTCTGGCAGATATTTCTTTTCATCAGTTCGCATGCGCCGCTGCCTTATATAATCGTAGACAGCCTCATTTCAGTATGTATGATCATCTCTCTTTGGCTATATCTGTCTGCCATCTTCAGAAAAAGATGATCATGCATTTCTAAAACCTTGCGAACGCTTTCTGAATTTGAAGTCGAAGGTCGCAGCGTTGATAAGGTCGATGAATTCTTCGAAAACAAAACCATACTAAATCCGACATTTTTAGTAGAATTGTGGCATAATTTTACATAACGGTCTTCGAGATGCGAAGCTTTGAACCAGGGCGCCCAAAATCCGCTCTACGGCTTCCATCAATTACGACCACGAAAGGATCGCGGTATTGTGAGACTTCGGGAATACGCCATTCCATTACAGGCATTACTGGCAGTCACATTCTGTTTTGGCCTGATATGGATGGTTTATACAATGGCGTTCTTTGATGCAACTCCGCCTACCGCGCTGGAGGTCAGGGCGCTGGTCACGCAAGCCCCGGAGATCAATGAGTTGAAAACGGCCGCCGCGTTGACGGTCAATGCATTGTTCGGGATTGGTCCAACTCAGATATTGTTGCCGACGTACACGCCCACGTACATGCCCACGAAGACAGCCTTCGTCGCAGCTCCTCCCATTGCGATCCCGTATTCCACAATCACCGGGACTGCCACAACAATCTACGGCCTCACAGCTACACCGGAACGCAACTCGCAATTTCTTCCAACGGCGACCCTGACGCCGACTCCGTCCAGGACGCCGCGTCCACCGACGGCCACGAACACGGATGTCCCAACGAATACAGACGTACCGCCAACCCTGACAAACCCTCCGCCTCCTACGGATACGTCAGAGCCACCACCGACAAACACAGCTGAGCCTCCGCCCACCGCCACCGACCCACCTCCCACCCAGCCTCCTCCTCCTCCCACAAATCCGCCGCCTGACACGCCCACATCTGCAGCCGCACAATAGGCAAGGTGATAAAATCAAGGCATGGATACTCAACAAGCTTACCTGCTGGTCGTCGAAGACAACGCCGATATCCTTCGCCTCCTGGATACAACCCTTACCTTCAAGGGCTATCGCGTGGTCACGGCTCGCAATGGAAGGGAAGCACTGGATGCCGTCGTAAAGGAACATCCAGCGGTGATCGTTACCGATATTCTGATGCCGCAGATGGATGGCTTCAGCCTTGTCCATCGCTTACGACTCAATCCCGCGACGCGTGACATCCCGGTGATTTTCCTTTCCGCTACCTACGTTGCCCCCGAGGACAAATCGTTCGCACTTACCCTTGGCGTGACCCGTTTCATTGAAAAGCCTGTTGACCTTGCAGAGTTCCTGCCGACGATCTCTGAACTCATGTCGAATGGATCGAAATCCACGCAGGAACCTCTTGACGAAAGTCAATTCTATTTGCATTACCGCAAGCGTCTTGAAACAAAAATCAATCAAAAAAACACACAGGTCGCGCGCGCCGAGCACCTGCTCGAAACACTTTCAGAGGAAGAGAAACCTTCCTTTCTATTATCGCTTCACCAGACGAAAGCCGAGCGCGAGGAGATACAGCACCTGCTCGATGAGATCCATACGCTGACGGACAATGACACGAAATCAGAGTAGAAGATTTTAATCGAGCCAGCCTCGTGGTCACCGGAATGCATTGGAAACTAGTGGGCGTACTCTTTGTGGAAGGCATCCGAAGAAATTTCCTTCGGATGTTTGCTTTCATCCACCTCATCTTGATGGAGAGCTTACATGAAATATTTCGTTACTGGAGCGACAGGCTTCCTCGGCGGCGTTCTGGCGCGGCAACTCCGTTCAGCGGGATATGAAGTGCATGCCTCGATACGCAATCCGCAAAAAGCCACTGAACTGCAAAGCCTTGGCATCCAGCTCTTTACGGGTGATGTCACGGACAAGGAGTCGATGCGGGAGGCAATGCTGGGCGTCGACGGTGTCTTCCACGTGGCCGGTTGGTATAAGGTGGGCGCGCCCGATAAAACTCCTGGTGAAAGGGTAAACATACAGGGAACTCGTAATGTGCTTGAATTGATGAAAGAGCTGCAGATTCCCAAAGGTGTTTATACCAGTACGATGGCCGTCAACTCAGACACGCATGGCGAGGTCAAGAACGAATCCTACCGCTTCACAGGCAGGCACCTTACCGAATATGACCGCACCAAAGCCGTGGCGCATCAGATTGCCGAGCAGTTCATTGAACAAGGATTGCCGCTCATTATTGTGATGCCTGGTGGAATCTATGGTCCCGGCGACACGTCGGTGTTGCGAAGTAATTTCATTGATTTTCTACAGGGCAGGCTCCCGATACTGCCAACACAAGCCGGGCTTTGTTTGACACATGTGGAAGATACGGCACACGCTCACATCCTGGCGATGGAAAAGGGTGTGTCTGGCGAAACCTACATTATCGCCGGGGAGCCCTATACGTTTCTCGAGGTCTTTCAGCTTGCCAGCCATATTACCGGTACGCCGGCCCCGCGTGCAGTTTCGCATCGAATATTCAAAGCGCTGTCGTTTATCGTGAAACCGTTCGATTCTCTGCTTCCTGAACTCTACACGTCGGAGGCATTGCGTGTGTTAGGGGGTGTGACGTACTGGGGAGATAACAGCAAGGCAAAGCGTTTCCTGGGCTATAACCCGCGCCCATTATCGGAAGGACTGGAGTCCACGCTCAGGCATGAAATGGATCTTTTAGGGATGTAGCCTTTGCCCAAAGAACTAAGCATTGAGACAAGAGGCGTGACGTCTTTTGCTTCGGGACTCATCTTGACACACGCCAAGGGTCCAGTTATTGGCCGGTATATGAACATATATTTTCAATCATGTGCTGTCGCAGTGATACCATTTCGGGGAAATCATAGTAAAAGCGAATCTTCTGTGCGACAATGTCCGTCCCGGCTGGTTTGGGTTCGAGCACAAAGTGCACGAACGATTCTGCCAGGTCTTCCTCGATGTTGGTTGCTGCATACTCTCGCACGAATAGTTCTGGATGTTTCTTATAGAACTCGTGTACGAGTGCCCTGAACTCTTCAGGACTAGTTACATGAGGAGTATCCACGTCTGCCAGCCATTCTTCGAAGATGTTCGTCCAAAATTTTTGGTAGAAGAGATTCACAAATGAATCAGATTTACTGCACCCGGTCGGTAAAAGAAACTGGTCGCAGATCGCCGCGTTTTGATGCCAGGTATAGTAATAATCGCTGGCCGGTATTTGGTCCGCGTTGAGCGTGAGAAGATGCCCGTACTCATGAGTCAGGATGTAAGTAAGCCCGATCGGATCTTGTACGGCGGTGCTTTCGATGCTCAAAACCCAGCGAGAACGGTCCTCGTGACCGGGTCCGCCTGGCCGTACCCAACCTCCATAGTACGATGAACTGAATATTTCGAATCGCTCGATCCATTTCAATTGCTCGGTGGGCAGCAAACTGGATGCATACGTCCACATGTTACGCTGGGTGGTTGTGTCATTTTGAAATTGCTTGAATGCGTCAGGCACGTACAGGAACTCAGGCTCGCCCAGTTGGCCATCTTTGACATCATAATAAACCAGGTTAAGATTGATTTCATTTTCCGCATACGCGCCAGTCAGTGCCTGATATGACGTCTGCGGAATGGTGTCTGAAATGCGCGTGAGGCATGCATCAAGACATGAATCGTCGCTACAGGTGATTGGCTGCGGAACCGGAAGAGCCGTGCTTGCGACCGGTTGATTGACCACTTCTGTGTTTGCAGATTCGGGCGCGAACGAATCCATGGACGTGGGCTGTGCCGTCGTTGATTGAGAGGCTGCTGTTGGGGCGACGGGGATGAGTGTCTGACAGGCAAGCGAAATGCAAACCAATCCGATGCATCGGCCAATTGTTTTCTTCATTGTTTTCCTCCATGGCATATGGGATTACAAAGGCGGGCATTTTCCAGTGTAGCATCAATTGCAGAATTTGTTTCCAGGTGTTTAGCTATGATTTCATAGTCAAATGCCATCTCAACAAGAAAGTAACGGTCGCAATATTGACTTTTTAGGAAAAAGCAAATAAAATTGATTTATCTGATTAATCATACTTATGTTTCGAGAACGCATTTCCCCCGATATTTCTGAATTTATGCGCTACCTCGCCACCCATAACGCGGCAGAGGATGAATTTCCGTCGCTCAAAGACTTGAGCTTGGAACTGGGTGTTAGCCTTGCGTCTTTGCGCGAACAACTCGAAGTGGCGCGTGCACTTGGTTTGGTGGAAGTCCGCCCGCGGCTGGGAACGAGGCGTCGAGAGTACTCTTTTACGCCCGCTGTCCGCCAAAGTCTCCAATACGCGCTGGCCTTAAACGATGAGCACTTCCGCAAGTATTCCGAGCTACGCAACCACGTGGAATCCGCTTTTTGGTACGAAGCGGTTGAGAAACTGATGGAGGCTGATAAGACGGAATTAAAGTCTCTCGTCGCACGCGCCTGGGAGAAATTGCGAGGCGTGCAAATACAGGTCCCACACGAGGAACATCGCAACCTTCATCTGGCGATCTATCGGCGCCTGGAGAACCCATTTGTGACCGGGATTCTGGAAGCCTATTGGGATGCCTATGAAACGGTGGGTCTAAATGTGTTTGCGGGCGGCTATGAGTATTTACAGGAAGTCTGGCGCTACCACCAGAAAATGGTGGAGTCTGTTTGTCTGGGAGATTACAAGGCTGGATATGAGGCGCTGATCGCTCATACCGACCTTTTATATCAACGACCGTGATTAACATGTCATCGCGAGTGAAACGAAGCAATCTCCGATAAAACGGATTAGACTGCTCGAAAAGAATCCACCGCTAATTGAGAGATTGCTTCTCGCACCGTCCTGACGTACGGTGTCAGGAAAGACTCGCAATGACATACGAACAATGAGGAGCATTATGAACAAAGTAGTGAACGATTTTTCCATCACCGTTGGCACCAAGAACGGCTCAGGCAGTTCCACGGCCAACAATACCATCCTGCGTGCCATCTTCAAGATGGGTATCCCTGTTTCAGGAAAGAATCTCTTCCCATCGAATATTCAGGGATTGCCCACCTGGTATACCATCCGCGCAAATAGGGATGGTTACACTGCCAGGCGTGAAGAGCAGGAGATTGTCGTTGCGATGAACCCCGATTCGTTCGCGCGGGACCTTGCGTCTGTCGCGGCGGGCGGAGCCTTTTACTACTCTGACGATATCAAGCAACCCATCACCCGCGCCGATGTGGCGATCTATCCGATGCCTGTCAAGCAGATTGTGCGCAGTGACCCGAATGTTCCCTCTGATTATCGCGACCTGGTTGGCAACATGGTTTACGTAGGAGTGCTGGCTCAGATGATTGGGCTCGACCTCGAGATGATCCGTGCTGCGCTGGAATTCCACTTCAAAGGCAAGCAGAAGCCGATTGATATGAACTTCACCACGGTCAAAGCGGGTGCCGAATGGGCGAAAGCGAACCTCGAAAAAAAAGACGCCTACTATCTTGAGCCGATGGAAAAAACCCATGGCATGATCATGGCGGATGGCAATACCGCCGCTGCCATTGGTTCTGTTTTTGGTGGTGTCCAGTTTGCCGCATGGTATCCGATTACACCTGCTTCATCCCTTGCCGAAGCGTTGAACGATTACCTTCCCACACTGCGCAAGCGCGAAGATGGAAAACATACCTATGCTGTCGTGCAGGCAGAAGATGAACTCGCTGCGATTGGTATGGCAATCGGCGCCGGCTGGAGCGGTCTCCGCGCCATGACATCTACATCCGGCCCAGGTTTGAGCCTGATGACGGAATTTGCCGGTCTCGCATATTATGCCGAAGTGCCTGTGGTGGTTTGGGATGTCCAGCGCATTGGCCCCAGCACGGGCTTGCCGACCCGAACATCACAGGGCGATCTCACCTTTACAGCTTTTATCGGCCACGGTGATTCGCAATCGATCATTTTGCTGCCCGGCGATGTGGCTGAGTGTTTTGAATTTGGCTGGAAGGCATTCGATATTGCAGAACGAATTCAGAGTCCGGTCTTTGTGTTGAGCGACCTTGATATGGGCATGAACCAGTGGATGAGCAAGCCCTTTGTATATCCGGACGCGCCCATGGACCGCGGCAAGGTGATTTGGGAGAAGGACCTGGAGGAGTTGAAAGGCAATTGGGGACGTTATCTCGACAAGGATGGCGACGGCGTCGCCTATCGCACCGTTCCTGGAAACAAACACCCCTCAAGCGCTTATTTCACGCGCGGTACGGGACATGATGAAAACGCGCGCTACACTGAAGATTCGAATATCTGGCTTAAAAACATGGACCGTTTGAAGCAGAAACAGGAAACTGCTCGCAAGTATGTCCCTGCTCCCGTGCTTCACACGAAAGCCGGGGCAACAGTTGGCATTATCGGTTTCGGTTCCACGGAGGCTGCCATTTTCGAAGCCATGGATCACCTGGACACTCAGCATGGCATCCAGGCAGATTTCCTGCGGATCCGCGCCTTGCCGTTCACGCAAGAGGTGACGGACTTCATCAACAAGTACGATCAGGTCTTTGTGGTGGAAATGAATCGCGATGGTCAGATGAACCAGCTCCTGACCATTGAGTATCCGCAGAAAGCACCCTATTTCAAGTCTGTCGCGCATGGCGATGGCCTGCCGGCATCTGCAAAGTGGGTGCGCGAAGGAATCCTGGCGAAGTACGAAAACATCCAAAAAGAAGTAAGAGAGCGAAAGGAGTAAACTCATGACACAACCACTCCCCATGGCTGGCACACCCGCGAACGTGAACGTGAATCTCGCCGGTCTTGTAAAAAATGATTACCGCGGTAACCCGAGCACTCTCTGCCAGGGCTGCGGTCACAACTCGATCTCAAACCAGATCATCAGCGCCATGTACGAATTGAGCGTTGTGCCTGAACACGTCATCAAGTTCAGCGGTATCGGTTGCTCGAGCAAAAGCCCAACATACTTCCTGAACCGGTCATTCGGTTTCAACAGTCTGCATGGACGCATGCCATCGATTGCGACCGGTGCGCTCTTTGGCGATCACACCTTGAAGGGCGTTGGTGTTTCCGGTGACGGAGACTCAGCCAGCATCGGCATGGGACAATTCAAGCATGTCATGCGCCGCAACGTAAACATGGTGTATATCATCGAAAATAACGGCGTGTATGGACTCACCAAAGGCCAATTCTCTGCCACTGCCGAAAAAGGACTTTTGCTTAAGAAACAGGGTGCGAACCAATACATGCCGGTCGATCTCTGCATGGAAGCGCTTGCATCCAGCGCGACCTTCGTGGCGCGTTCCTTTGCCGGTAACCCCAAACAGGTGAAGGAATTGATCAAGGCCGCCATGTCGCATCATGGGATTGCCGTGCTCGATATTATCAGTCCCTGTGTGACATTCAATAATCAGGATACTGCCTATCACTCCTACGCCTGGGGTAAGGAACATGAGGAACCCCTTCATGATATTACATATGTTGCGCCGCGCAACGAGATCATTCTCGAAGAGGAGATGAAGGAAGGCGAAATCCGCGAAGTAGCCATGCATGATGGCTCCGTAGTGATCCTGAAAAATCTTGAAAAGGATTACAACCCAACGGATCGCTTCGAAGCAATACGTGCGCTGGCAGAATCACATCAAAATAACTGGCTCGTCACCGGATTGCTCTACATCGAGGAGGATAAGCCGTCCCTGACCGATATCTACAATTTGGTGGATACGCCTCTCAACCGCCTCGAAGAAGCGGATCTAAGGCCTGCTCCCGCCATGCTCGACAAGATCAACGCTTTGATGTTCTAGTTTTGACCTGACCGTTTCAATTAGCTACAGAGACGCGGAGTCACAGAGAATAATATTTTCTCGCTCCGCGTCTCTGTGACTCAGTGGCAAGAAATAGACTATGATCCAAATCACCCCATCCTTCTCCATTGACGAGAGTGAATTGCAGGTTGCTTTTATTCGTGCCTCGGGTCCGGGCGGCCAGAATGTGAACAAGGTGGCGACCGCGGTGCAGATGAGGTTTGATGTAAACAATTCTGCTCTGACCGCGGAAGTGAAGGAACGATTGAACCGTCTGGCTGGCAGTAAGATTACCGGCGCCGGTGAACTGCTGATCGAGGCGAAGAAATTTCGCACTCAGGAACAAAACCGTGAGGATGCGCTGAATCGTTTTGTTGAGTTGTTGCAGAAGGCTCTCAAGAGACCGAAGGTGCGAAGGAAGACAAAGCCGACTGCCACATCCAAAACACGGCGATTGAAGGAAAAGAAGCAGCGTGGGGAAATCAAGAAGATGCGGCAAAGCAAAGACTGGTAGGGGAGAAGCAAAAAGTGCAAAAAAAATCAAAAGGCTCACATTTCTTTGAAACCAGTTTCAGGGAATTCAAAGTTATAATCTGCGCCCAATGAGCAAAACCGTCATCGGGCTACTTTGTGGACTTGGGGCAGCGAGTATTTGGGGTGGCATGTATGTTGTCAGTAAGGTTGTACTTGAAATCATTCCGCCGTTCTCGCTGGTCACTCTTCGGCTTTTGTTGGGAGTGATTACGCTGGCTGTAGTTCTTCTCATCAAGGGCTTTCTAAAAATCTCAAGAAAACAAATCATGCAGGTACTTGGCGTTGGTTTTGTGGGATATGGTATCTCACTCAGCCTGCAGTTCCTGGGAACGAAGCTATCCACCGCTGCAAATGGATCTCTTGTCACTTCTGCCACGCCTGCCTTTGTGCTGCTCTTTGCCTGGATGCTGCTGAAGGAGAAAATTACTTCGCGCAGATTGCTTGCGCTATTCCTTGCAACGCTTGGTGTGATTGCAGTCATTGACCCACGCTCCGCACGACTCGACCCGCAGCTATTCCTGGGAAACTTATTTCTTATCGGCGCAGCGATTACGTGGGCGTTATATTCGGTGCTTGTCCGCAAGGGTACCCAGTCCACGGACGTGCTATTGTTCAGTCTCATCGCGTTTATCGGCGGACTTCCGATCACTGTACCCGCGGGCGCATGGGAGTTATCCACGGTTGGGGTGGGAGAGATCACTCCCGGCGTAGTCGGCGGCGTCCTCTTTTTGGGAATCATTTCGACGGCTCTGGCAATGGTCCTTTGGAACACTGCGTTCGCCTATCTGGATGCAGGCCTGGCGTCACTAACATTCTTTGCTCAGCCGGTCGTGGGGACGTTGTTGGGTTGGGCGTTCCTGAATGAAAGAATCACTCCGCTCTTCTTGTTTGGAGGCCTATTGATTGCGTTTGGGTTGATCATTTCCAGCCGGGAAAAGTAATTCAATCGCAGTCAATCATTCTCCATCGTAGAACTTTCGATTATTTGTTCCACCGAGCAGTGGCTCCCTGATTTAATGTGTAACCTTTTCGAATCAAATTGTCTCTTCAAATACGTTGACTTATGTTATTTGGATGATTAGAATAAACTTTGTAATTCTTCCCGTCGCTGCATCAATTTGATAATTAACCAAAACATAACGTATCATTAACTCGTGATGATGCGTCCGGTGCGATAATCGGATTAAATACCATCATTATTGACCGAAACGCGGAGGTGTTGGGCATTATCTAACCAATTTTACGAGTCAGAGCGACTGCGCATCTGCCCGTGCTTGCAGTTCGATCGTATATCAAGTTTACCAGAGGAGAATACGAATATGTTTAGATCTATTGCTGTTAAACGAAGCAGAGCCCTGCATCACGTACCTCTGCTTCGTTTGTTTTCCGTTCTCTTGATACTTTCCCTGCTTGTGACTCCAGTTGGAGCCTTCGCTGCCCCTGAACGGGCAACCGCCAATGCGCCACTTGCAAGCAGAGTCGTTTTCTTTTCATCGGATGGCATGCGTCCTGATTTGATGGAGAAATATGCGGCAGAAGGTGCCATGCCTACGTATGCTGCCTTGATGGCCGCTGGTGCGCGCGGGGATAATGGCATGCTCCAGGCGTTCCCACCAAATACCGGCGTTGGCTGGTATACCATGGCAACCGGAACGTATCCGGGTGAACATGGTTCCACCAACAACACATTCTTTAGATCTGGCGATACGTTCAGTAATCGAACATCCTTCTCCGGCGCGGGGGTGCTTCAGGCCGACACGATCGCGAACGCGGCCGAACGGGCCGGCAAGAAGGTTGCTCAGATCGACTGGGTTGGTGGTGCAGCGGCGAACATCAACGGCCCGACGGTCGACTTTACCAACTTCTTCTCCAACCGCGGAGTCCTTGTTGGAGCGGCTGACCCGGTTGAGCAGGCAGGCTCGGCCTTCTTTGGCGTCACCTACCAGGTGGCCACGGTGGTTCCAGCCGCGGGCTGGACCGGTGTTCCGGCCGGCGATCCCGCGGCGACGCCCAAGGAGGCGATCTGGACGATTAATTCAACGTTCGCTGCCCAGAACCCGAACCGCACCTATAACGTCTACTTTTACGACAGTGTCACCGGCAGCGGCGTGAACTACGATCACGCGATCGTTAGCCCGGTCGGTAAGACGGGCGCAGCTCCATCGATCGACCTCAAAGTCGGCGACTTCCTGCCCATCAAGCTGATGGGCGCCAACGGCCTGATCGGCCCACGCGCCGGCCAGACGGTCGGCCATTACGTGAAACTGATCTCGCTCGCGCCCGATGCAACACAGTTCAAGCTCTACGACACCTCGCTCGCTCGTGCGATCGCGAAGTGCGGAACGCCTTGCAACGGCCTGCCGGCTGGTGGGGCTGGTGAAGACCGACTCGAGAAATACATTGCTGACAACCTCCTGCCCTGGGCGGCAGCTGACTTCGCACCTGAGGAAGCAGGCGTGGTCGACGAGGACACTTACATCCAGCAAGGCCGCGATCTCGAGCGAGCCTACAGCCTTCAGGTAATCAACTACATTCTTGGCACACTCCAGCCGAACACTGACCTTGCGATGGTCGGCTATCCATTCACTGACGAGGTCTCGCATCAGTTCATGGGGCTCGTCACGCCAAACGATCCCGATGGAAGCCTGAATCCCTGCTACGACGTCACGCCAAAGTTTGACGACGTGCAGTGCACGGGGCGTGGTACCGCCAACCGGGTCGCGATCCGCGAGGGCTACATCAGAAGCGCCTACCATGACGCGGACGAGAAGCTCGCCGTCACGAGGCAATTGATGGGTGGCAATCCGACTACGTTCGCGGGTTCTGACCATGGCTTTGGCGCGCAGCGCTACGCGCTCAACGCGAACAAGGTATTGTTCGACGCGACCGTCAACAGCACCTCGCTGCATGCGAGCAACGCGAATGCCTCGAACTGCGGCGCCGCAGTGACTGATATAGCGAAAGCATGTTGGGCTGGTGGAACGATCCAGATCTACATCAATGCAGCTACACTCCAGTCGGCTGCCAATCCTGGTGGCCCAACTTATGAAGCTGTTCGGACAGCGATCATCAATGCCTTTCAAAACTTGACCGACCCAGCGAATCCGGGCAAGCAAGTGATCATGAGGATCATGAAGAAAGAGGAGCTGCGGAACGTCGATGGTTCCGATTCTCTGCACCCGAATCGCAGCGGCGATGTCGTTGTTGTCACGATGCCCCCTTATCAGTCCGATGCTGGAACGAATGGCGTGACCATCGCGCTGTCCCACTTCTTCGGGCAGCACGGCTTCCTGCCGGACTATGTCAACCTGACGGGCAACATCAACATGCACGCAACATTTGTCGCAGCTGGTCCTGGCATTCGACATCAAGATACTCCGGTTGCTGGCGTCCGTGCAGTTGATCTTGCTCCGACGCTCTCGTTCCTAATGGGCATTCCTGGTCCGCAAAATGCCCGCGGTCGGATTATGACTGACCTAACTAAGTCGCCGGGCCAGTACAAAGAAATTACGATCCTCGATATTAGCGACTATCATGGTCAGTTAGTGCCATTGACCGAGGCGGCTGATACTCTTGGTCCCACCTTCACCATTGGCGGCTCAGCCTTCCTGAAGCCGTGGTTCGATCTCTATCGTGCAGAAGCACCAAATGGCTCTCTGACGATCGCGGCTGGCGATTCAGTCGGTGCGACTCCGCCGATCTCCAACTTCTTTGGTGATACACCCACAATCGAGATTATGAACATGATGGGCTTTAATGCTGATGGGTTGGGTAACCATAATTTCGACAAGGGTTCAGCCTATTTGCGGAATACACTTATCCCATTGGCCCAGTTCCCATATTTATCAGCCAATGTCGTCGATGCGAATGGCAAGACCCCGGCAGAGTGGAAGCCATCTCAGGTCTTTGACACCACATTTGGCGGTGTCAAAGTTGGTCTCGTCGGATTCACGAATGATGATGCGCCAACTCTGGTTTCACCAACCGCCTTTGACCCATTCCATGTTGCCAATTCGCTCACAGCGGTCAATGCAGAAGCTGCGAAATTGAAAGCCAAAAAAATCAATGTAATCGTTGCCATCGGGCACCTGGGTGCAACAGCGGGAACGTTGACCAGCCCAACTGGTCCACTGATTGATCTCGCGACTGGCGTGACGAATGTAGATGCAGTGATCGGCGATCATACCGATTTCCAAGTCGTGACCACGCTGTCTACTAATGGTGTGTTGGTCACGGAGAACCGCAGCAAGGGCATCCGCTTCACGCGCGTACGCTTAATCGTGGATACAAACACTAAGAAAGTTATCTACAAAACAGCTGACTTCCACAAGCCCTGGGATATCGGAGTGACAGCTGATCCAACGATTCAGGCACGTATTGATGCTCTCAATGCCCAACTCGCTCCGATCTTCAACACGGTCGTGGGCCAGTCGACGGTCGTGATCCCGCGCGGGGATGCCTGCGCAGCCGCGACAGGACGTGTAGATGGGCGTGCCTGTGAGTCGCTGGTTGGTGATCTCGTTGCGGACGCAATCCGATCGGCATACCATACTGACTTCGCTCTCACCAATTCGGGTGGCTTGCGCGCCGACCTGACGTGTCCTGTGGGAGGGGCCGACCCGAACCCAAGTGACTTCTGCCCATCAAGCCTCTACCCAGTTCCCAACGCCGGCCTGTACCCGATCACACGAGGCCAGGTACTTAGCGTGCTACCGTTTGGTAACGTGTCAGCGACGCTACAAATCAATGGAGCGGAGCTCAAGGATTACCTCGAGACGGCCGTATCTTCACTGCCTGCTACCGGCAACGGCCGCTTTGGGCAGGTCTCAGGCCTCTGTTTCACCTTTGACGTCCAGGCTGCGCCAATCCAATTCACTGCGGCTCCCACCGCGATCCCGGGCACGGGTAGTCGTGTCGTGAGCGCCGTTCGACAGGCAGCGGATGGAACCTGTACCGGCGCACCGATCAGCTTCAGTTCTGGTGTGAACTATACACTGACTACGAATGACTTCACCGCGAGTGGCGGCGACGGCTACCAGAACTTCAGGAGCCGCATCACGACGCAGGACATCCTCGACCAGGACCTGGCAGACTACATCGCGGCCGCTCCAGGCGGCGTGGTCAGCCCCACAATCCAGGGCCGGATCCACTGCACCGACTCGAACCTCGCTGTAGCTCCAGCCTGCCCGGTTGGGTCACCGTAACAGGAGTTTCGTAAATTAAGTAGAATATTGCGAGCCAGAATTGACAACTCTGGCTCGCAATCCATTGATAATGAAAAAAATAACTTTTGGGTCGCTTCCCTACATTTTCTTATTTCTTTTTGCTTTACTCTTCGTGCAACCTGCTTTGGCCCATGGCGGTGAACCACGCCTTGAGATCAGCGTGGAACGAATAAATCCTGGGGGACTTGTTGAGGTGCGCGGGGTTGACTTTGATTCTGAGGAATTAATTGCTCTTTCTCTGACGCGCTCGAAAATCCAGATTCCACTAATTGAAGTGACAACAGATGTGGAAGGGACGTTCACACAAGTTATTGTTTTACCGGCCGATCTTTCCACAGGGGAATACAATTTTATTGCAAGGACCGAGCATCATATGATCACGAGTCCAACAATCACTGTCTGGGGAGTAGCAGTACAAAATCAGGAAGACAATGGTATTCGGGATCAATCTGATGTTCAGCTTGCCCCCATGCCGACGCTTGCGCCGGGTGTATCTTCCACACCTCTGCCTCAGACCACAGCGTCCGGGCCTCCTGTTTCAAAGAGAAATTCAACCATACTGATTTACTCAATTTTGCTGGGGTTGGTGATCCTTACTCTGTTGACTTTAAGAATTTTCAAGAAGCGCTAGAAATTGGGAGGTCTGGAAATATTGTGAAAGCAGGGGAGATTGCCCCATTAAATACACGGCGTATTTCCCGCCGCCCCGGTGCTGTCCGGGATCTTGCATG
>JBGPNQ010000070.1:0-18088 GCA_041487615.1 Anaerolineae bacterium | reverse complement strand
CTGCGCCTGTTCAAGAGCCGGGATGGCAATCGCTACACCATCCAGCAAACCCTTCTCCTGCTTCTTATCTTTTCGTTCCTGCTCTTTTAGCTTCTCCCAGTTTGCCAGAACTCCATCCACTCCCTCCAACTTCAGGTCGCCAAACACATGGGGATGCCGCCGCACGATCTTGGAATAGATTTCTTGAACCACCTGGTTAACACTGAACTGTTTTTCTTCATTGGCAATCTGTGATTGAAGAACGATCTGCAACAACAGATCTCCAAACTCCTCGCGCATATCTGCAAAGTCCCCTGAATCAATCGCGGCGATTGCCTCATAAGACTCCTCCATCAAATGTTTGCGCAGCGACTCATGAGTCTGCTCCTTATCCCAGGGACAACCATCCGGAGCGCGCAAGTGTGCGACGATTTCTGCGAATGATTCAAACGATGTTCCCTCACCTAGTGGAGGAACGTATAAACAAGTATTGCTCAAAAAGTCATTTCCACTTATAGCTTCAAGTCTTTCGTCCTGCCTCTTTCCATTTTGGACCACATAGACCACATGCGCATTTGGATACGTTGTCAACAGCACGTTCTTCAGCTGCAACGCAATTGCCTGCGAATGTACATTCGTAAACAGAACCGGCATATCGGGCGGATAAGGTGGAACATGCGTGACGGAAAGAGTTTCCGCTTCGAGCAAAATCAACTTTGGCGGCGGGGAAATGCGCAACGCGTCAAAAGCCTGGGCAACGAGCGAAAAATCCATGTGATTGTCCAATCTTCATATTAAACATAAAACGTAATGCGGAACTTAGGTTACGCATTACGTCTATAATTTTACATCAGTCACGTGAAACCTGAAACGTGACACCTGAAACTGAACTAGCGCTTGGTGTAAGTGGGAGCCTTACGGGCCTTCTTCAAACCTGGTTTCTTGCGTTCCTTGACGCGGGCATCGCGCGTGAGCAAACCATGCTTGCGAAGAGCGGAGGTCCAATCGCCGTTAAGCAAAACGAGCGCGCGGGCCAGTCCAAGGCGAACAGCCTCAGTCTGACCGGTGGTGCCGCCACCATTCACCTTCACGCTGATATCATACTTGTCTGCCTGCTGACCAACAGCCTCAAACGCGCGCAGGATATCGTGAAGGTCACCAATACGCGGGAAGTATACAGTGGCGGCCTTCTCATTTACCGTGAAGGTACCGTTGCCACCCACCAGGCGGACGCGGGCTGTGCTTTCCTTGCGACGACCAACTGCTTCATAGTACTGTGCCATATCTTCTTTCCTCTTTCTTCACTTCACTTTTGTGAAGCGGCCAACGGCTCAGGATGATTCGTGCCGTGTGGGTGGTTCGGTCCAGCGTAGATCTTCAAACGCTTTAGTATTGCACGTCCCATGCGGTTATGCGGCAACATGCCCCAGACCGCTGCACGCAACACACGATCGGGATGCTGCTGTAACTGATCGCGCAGGGAGATCGCTTTGTATCCGCCCGGATAACCTGAATGGCGGTGATAGATCTTGGTATCCATCTTCGTGCTGGTCCTGGTGCCAGTGACAGTTACGCGTTCAGCGTTGATCACCACCACATAATCACCCATCTCCACACCAGGCGTGAAGGTTGGTTTATGCTTGCCAAGCAGGACATGTGCAATGCGAGTGGCGATGCGTCCCAGGGTTTCACCGTTGGCATCCACCAGCACCCATTTGCGTTCGATTTCGCTAGCTTTCGGATAGTACGACTTGTACACTTTCAGATTCTCCGTTTCTTTTCTTATTGACCCATTGACTCTACGGGCGGGTACGTCACTTCGACCAGCGTCAGCCCATGTGCGGGAGCAAGCCCGGCGGGAATTTCGCTTCGCTTCCCAGCCGGCACAGGTTCTGCTAAAGAACGGGCAATAGCCTTCACTGACGTTTTTCCCTGTGCCACAGCCACCTGGACAAATACAAGTCTGCGCACCATTCGATATAAGAATGCGTCGGCTCGTACTTCGAAGTGCCATTCGTCTTTCGTAGCGCGGGCTTGCATCCATTCGGCTTTTATCACGGTCCGCACAGTTGTGCCTCTGGGAGTGGTCGGGGAACCGAAGGCAGAGAAATCGTGTGTTCCGAGGAAAAGCCTTGCTGTAGTCGCAAGAAGTTCGCTGTTGATGTCGGGCCATATCCGCCAGGCAAAAGGTTCCCGGAGTGGGTTCCGCAATGGCTGGCAGAATAACCTGTAACGATAACAGCGGGCTACGGCATCAAAACGCGGCTGGAATTTTGCATGAACCATCCGAGCCTGATGAACAGCCATATCGGCGGGCAGTTTAGCATTCAATGCTTTAAGGAGATCGCTTTCAGAGTGAGACCAGTCTAGGTCAACAGCAGCGACTTGTCCCGTCGCGTGAACGGCTGTATCCGTCCGCCCGGAGAGTATCACCGAACGTCCAGTCCATCCCAGTTTGTGAAGAGCCTTTTCGAGTTCACCTTGAACTGTTCTGGCGTTTGCCTGCCGCTGGCTTCCGAAAAAGTCGGTGCCGTTATAGGCAAGAGTCAATTGGTAACGTGCCATTTGAGCTTTCAGCTTTTAGCCATTGGCTTTCAGCCGAATGCTAAATTTCTATTCTTCAACTAATTCCAAAATTACCATTTCAGCCGCGTCACCCATGCGGGGACCGAGCTTCAAAACGCGAGTGTAGCCGCCATTTCGGCTGGCAAAACGAGGAGCGATCTCATCGAACAAACGCTTGATCACCTGGTTATCTCCAAGCTTGGAAATAACAAGACGACGTGCATTTACCTTCTCGATATCACTGCCGTTTGCACTGTTTCGTGCAATGGTAATGAGGCGCTCAGCATCGCCACGGATCGCAGCTGCCTTTGTTTTTGTGGTCTGAATTCGCTCGTGTATAAAGAACTGTTTGATAAGGTTTCGACGCAGCGCCACTCGGGCACCGGACGACCTGCCAAGTCGATAGCCTGATATTTGATGTCGCATTGCAAATTACTCCGCAGAACTTGTTTCGTCTTTCATGTAGCCCTTTTCACGCATTTTCTGGCGAAGTTCATCGAGGCTCTTTTCGCCAAAATTACGGATGGACATGACTGCTGTCTCACCTTTTTCGAGCAGGTCCAGCACATCACCAACGGTGGTGATGCCTGTACGCTTGAGCGAATTGAACACACGAACCGAAAGGTCGAGAGCTTCAACAGGTGTATCGGCCAGCTCACTGGTCAGGCGACTGCCACCCACTTCCTTTTCAATGGAAATGGTAAGAGTCTCTTCACTCACACCGGCGATATAGCGCAGGTGATCGATCACGAGCTTGGCCGCCGTGCTGAGGGAACGTTCCGGGGAAATTGTCCCGTCCGTCCATATCTCAAGGATCAGCTTGTCGTAGTTTGTGCTCTGTCCAACACGGGCAGATGTCACTTCCCAGTTGACGCGTTTCACAGGGCTGTAAATTGCGTCGATTGGCAGTTCACCGATCGGCATATGTCCGCTGCGCTCGTTGGCCGGTGAATAACCGCGTCCGCGCTCGACGGTAAATTCCAGGTCGAGTTTGGTCTTGGGGCTATCCACTGTAAATAGATAGAGGTCAGGGTTGACCACTTCCACTTCAGCAGGTGTGATAATGTCGGCCGCAGTGACCGTACCTTCACCGCGAACTTCCAAATGCATGCGGGTGGTATCCACTCCATCCAGTTTGAGGCGTAATTGCTTGACCTGCAAGGTTACCTGGATGACATCTTCACGCACCCCAGGAATTTCACTAAATTCATGTAACACATCCGCGATGCGGATGGATGTTACCGCTGCACCTTCCAGAGAAGAAAGCAATACGCGGCGCAATGCATTGCCGAGCGTCACACCGTACCCACGCTCAAGGGGGCTGATTACAAATTTGCCATAATTCCGAGCCTCAGCCTCGCGCTCGATTTTCGGCATAACCATATTCGTGATACTCGTCACGGGTTCACCTCTCCCTGTAATAAACAGTAGAAACGTTGCCGATTGGAATTCCAGCCGGCATCAGCAATACCAACTACTACCGTGAGTAGTATTCCACGATCAACTGTTCATTGAGGATACCATCGATCTCGGCGCGCTCGGGGAGGCGCTGAATGGCACCGGACAGTTGTGTCGTATCGCGATTTAACCAGCTCGGCGACGTTCGGGCATTTGCCAGATCGCCAAGTACTTTGAAATATTCCAGGGCCCGTGATCCGTCCCGCACAGCGATCACATCGCCTTCACGCAGGAGCATCGAAGGAACATCGGTGCGGCGGCCGTTTACGGTGAAGTGACCATGGGTCACCAACAAGCGGGCCTGTGGGCGGCTGGAAGCGAATCCAAGGCGATAGACGATATTGTCAAATCGCGTTTCAAGGATCTGCAACAGATTCAAACCAGTCAGACCATGGCGTCCGCGTGCAACTTCATAATAGCGGCGGAACTGGCGCTCCAGAATGCCGTAGACGCGGCGGGCGCGTTGTTTGGCACGCAGTTGGCGTAAATAATCGGACTCGCGACCTGTGCGATTTCCACCACCGCTGCGGCTGCCCGTGCGTCCATGCTGACCAGGGGCAAAGTTGCGGCGTTCAATTGCACATTTTGGTGTGAAACAGCGCTCGCCTTTTAGATAAAGTTTTTCGCCTTCGCGCCGGCAGAGTTTACAAACCGGACTAAGATTTTTCGACATAGATTGCTTTCCTCTAGATCAATTTACACGCGGCGCTTTTTCGGCGGACGACAGCCATTGTGCGGGACCGGCGTAATATCAGAAATTGAACGGACTCTGAGTCCCATTGCCTGTACAGCACGGATTGCATTTTCGCGGCCAGGTCCAGGTCCCTTGACAAACAGGTCAACTTCCTGAATTCCCAACTGCTGGGCAGCTTTCACAGCCTGCTCAGCAGCAAGCCGCGCCGCAAACGGAGTGCTTTTGCGCGAGCCTTTGAAGCCGGCGGAGCCTGCGCTGCCCCACGCAACCGTATTGCCTTCCGTATCGGTAACGGTGACAATGGTATTGTTGAATGAGGCGAAGATATGCACCTGCCCGGAGGACAGAGCGCGCCTGACTTTCTTGGCGCCCGCATTTCGGCGTGTGGAACGTACACTTTGTGCCATAATTTCTTAACCTCTTATTTCTTCGCGCCGCGGCGACGTCCGCGCCCGGCAACTGTTTTCTTGGTACCCTTGCGAGTACGCGAATTTGTTCTTGTTCGCTGCCCACGTACAGGCAAATTACGACGGTGACGCATGCCACGATAGGACCCGATTTCGATGAGACGCTTGATGCTCATTTGAACTTCGCGGCGCAAATCACCTTCGACTTTGTAATTCTTGCTAATGAACTCACGGATCGCAGCAACATCAGCCTCTGAAAGATCCTTGATCCTGATATCAGGATTGACCTTTGTATAGGCCAGGATTTCCTGCGCGCGAGTAGGCCCGATTCCGTATAAATAGGTCAGGCCAACTTCAACCCGCTTGTTGCGGGGCAGATCGACACCTTCAATTCTTGCCATAGTCAACTATCCCTGTCGCTGTTTATGCTTTGGATTTTCGCAGATAATGTATACTCTGCCTTTGCGCCGAACGATCCTGCATTTGGCGCAGCGTTTCCGTACTGACGGTGAAACCTTCATGTCACAACTCCTTACGACTTTCCACTTACTAGATAGCCAAGTTTTTGATTATACACGTTCATCTTTCTTTCGTCTAGCCGTTTCGAACGCAGACCGATCATGGGACAGTCAGGATTAGAGGTTCTCCTTCGGTAACAGCGACTGAATGCTCAAAATGCGCTGTCAACGATCCGTCTGCAGATACTACCGTCCATTTATCCGCGAGGACTCGGGTCTCTGCCGTGCCTATAAGCACCATCGGCTCGATCGCGATGGTCATTCCAACTTTAAGGGGCATCCCGGTTCCCGGTTTACCATAATTCGGGACTTGCGGCCCTTCATGCATTTGTTTGCCAACTCCATGACCTGTGTATTCTCTGGTCAAGTAGTAGCCGCGGCTCTCAACAAAATTCTGTATTGCCGCCGAGACATCACCTGTGCGATTTCCCACGCACATCTTTTCTATACCAGCATGGAGCGCATCCTGGGTGATATCCAACAATGCCTGCGCTTCAGAGGATATATCCCCTACCCCGGCGCTAAATGCTGAGTCCGCCACCCACCCTTCATAAACGGTCCCACAGTCAATCGAAACAATGTCACCGGATTTCAGCTTCCGAGTCCTGCTCGGAATACCATGGACAAGTTCCTGATTAATGCTGACCGTGATCGAGGTAGGAAATGGAGGGTGACCATATCCCTTGAAAGGTGAAAAACAGCCGTGTTTCTTTAGCACTTCCTCAGCAGCCGCGTTGAGGTCGGCAGTGGAAACACCCGGTTTTAGACGTTCTCGCACAGTCGCCAATACCGTGGCATTGATGCGTCCCGCTTCCCGCATGATTTGCAGTTCAGCCGGAGTCTTGATGTGTATCTGGCGAGACCAACTCATAATGAATGACTACTTTTTCAATGCAAAGAGCAGATCTTCTGTCACCTGCTCAATGGATTGCATTCCATCAATTTCGATCAATTTGCCGTGATTACGATAATAGTGGATCAGAGGTGAAGTCTGATCAAGATAGACCTGGATCCGACGTTTGACCGTTTCTGCTTTATCGTCATCGCGTTGATAAAGTTCTGAACCATCAAAATCGCATACACCCGCTTCCTGGGGTGGATTGGACTTCGCGTTAAAAATGTGACCACCTGCCCGACATGTCCAACGATCGCCCAGACGGTCCACCAGCACATCTTCCCTGGCGGTGATAAACGGTACCGCATCTATCTGCCCCTCGAATTCCCGGAGCATCTTCTCGAGCGCTTCGTCCTGTGCTGGAGTACGTGGGAAGCCGTCCAAAATGGCGCCCGCTTGACAGTCCGGACGGTGAAGCCGATCCCGTATCATGGCGATCGTTACATCATCCGGAACCAGGTCGCCCTTGGTCATAAACGTCTGCGCCAGTTTTCCCAGCTCGGTTTGATTTTTAATGTTCTCTCTGAATAAGTCCCCGGAGGATATGTGCGCCAATCCGCTCCGCTCGGATAAAATCTTAGCTTGCGTTCCTTTGCCAACTCCAGGAGGTCCAAGTAAGACAATATAGGTCGCCATATAGCTCCTAACTGATGAGCAATTTTTCCTGATAACCGTGCAGTTTTAGTTCCGCCTCGATATTCATAAACGTATCACGTACAACACCCACAACAATCAGTAAGCCGGAAGATGAGACCAGGAACAAGCCAGCTGAACCTGATGCTGCCGGCAAAATCAACTGTAATAGGAAAGGCATGATTGCCACCATGCCAAGCAACAACGCACCAGGTAGTGTAATCCGGCTTTGAATACGACTGAGGTATTTTTGAGTTGCAACGCCGCTATGGACGCCAGGAATTTGGGCCCCGGAGCGTTTCAAGTTATCGCCATAGTTCTGTTGCTCGAAAATGACTGTGGTATAGAAGTACGTGAAAGCAACCACCATGATGAAATACAGCGACCAGTACCCCCAGGAGTTCGTGCCGGTTGCATTGAAGAAGTTTTGAATGCCGGTTGCAAATGTGGTAACCCATGCAGTCTTGCTGCTGATAAAATAACTGGCTATGATCGCAGGAAACTGGAGGATCGCGCTGGCGAAGATCAACGGTATCATGCCTGCAAGATTGACCATCAATGGCAGGAATGGTTGAGGCATTCTCGCTGCCTTGCCGCGTTTCATCGCGTAGAAGACCTGACTCTTATGCGGGTACATGATGGGCACATTTCGCCGTCCCTGTTGAACATAGACGATGGCAAGAACGGTTACTACAATAACAATTATCATGGCAGAAAGCAAAACCCATCGATTTTGCTCATCGACCCAGAGGGTATAGAGATTTCTCGGAATTTGCGAAACAATACCAGCAAAGATAACCAGGGAAAGTCCCTGACCACGAATTCCATACTCGGAAATCAGTTCACCCAGCCAGATCGCGAACATGGTTCCTGCCGTCATAACAAGCAATGTAGTGACAGAAGACAACCACAGGTCGGGTGAGAAGCCGAACGGAATGATGACTTGACCTATTGCCCGTTGAGCAAGAGAATTAAAAATATTGATCTGTCCGACCGCGGAAAGCAAAGCCATTGGAACCGCAAGGTAGTAGGTCCATTTCTCCATCCATTGACGGCCTTCGCGCTGGTCTTCCTGCATGCGGCGCTGAAGAGCTGGAATAATAGGAATGAGAAGCTGCAAAATAATTTGCGCTGTAATGTATGGATACACTCCCATTGCAAGGAGAGAGAAATTACGGATCGTTCCACCGGAGAGGAGATTCAGGAAACCTAGAAATCCTCCTGCTCCACTTTGCGCGAAAAAAGCTGCAAGCGCCTCGCGATTTACTCCGGGCGCAGGTATGTTTGCAGCGAGGCGAAAGATAATCAAAAGCCCCAGCGAAATAAGCAATTTCCTGCGTATGTCCTGCGATTTCCAAAGAAACCGCCAAGCTGATTGTTTCTTTTCAGGCATCTAGGATATCCTTTTGGATCGTTATTCGGCAATCAACTCAACGCTGCCGCCAGCCTTTTCGATCTTGGCTTTGGCACCTGCACTGACACGATGGACACGCACTTTCAGCGCGACATTCATTTCGCCGCGTCCCAAAATCACGACAGGGTTGCGAGGGTCGCGGAGCAGATGGGCGTTCTGCAATGTTTCGGGATCGACTTCAGCATCGGCTTTGAATGATTCGGTCAACTGATCCAAATTGACTTCGTTGAAATCAACCTGGTTTCGGGGAGTAAATCCCTGGCCGCGCATAAATGGAAGGCGGCGATAGAAAGGAAGGTTACCACCCTGACGATAAAGGTGTCCACCTTGACCAGAACGCGAACCCTCACCCTTGGTGCCGCGACCGGCAGTTTTGCCCTGCCCGGCAGAAATACCGCGTCCCACGCGTTTTCTATTCTTTTTGGAGCCCTCATTGGGCACAAGATCGTGAAGTTTCATCTTTCTTTCCTACTCTTCGATCTGAACTAAATGAATGACTTTTCGGATCATTCCGCGCAACGCGGGCGTATCCTTGTGTTCGATCGTTTGATGCATCCGACGGAGACCTAATGCAAGCACAGTGGCTTTCTGATCCTTGGTATAACCAATTGGACTGCGGACCAATGTCACAAACACAGTCTTGGTATTTTCATTCCTAGGCATTCTGCTTCCTCCGCTCCCAGAACGGTATCAGTTCGCTCACGTTCTTGCCGCGACGAGCTGCTTCTTCCTGGGGTGACTTTAATTGTCCAAGCGCATCGAAGGTAGCCTGCACCACATTCAAAACATTGGCGCTGCCCTGAGATTTTGTCAAAATATCGCGAACTCCAGCCACTTCCAAAACCGCACGCACACCACCTGCGGCAATAACACCGGTACCGGGAGAAGCAGGTTTGAGCATGACCTTGGCGCCTCCAACCTTTCCCAAGACTTCATGTGGGATGGTGGTCCCGGCAAGGTTAACAACTCGCATATTCTTGCGGGCCCGTTCGGAGGCTTTACGCATCGCATCAGGCACAGCATTGGCCTTGCCGACGCCCATGGAAATGGTTCCACGCTTGTCGCCAACAACCACAGTAACACGGAACTGGAAGCGGCGACCACCCTTCACGACCTTGGCAACACGCGCAATCTCGATGACACGCTCTTCGAACTGATCCTGCGCTTCAAAATTCTGCTTTTCAGTATTTTCGTATTCTGCCATTTCTGTCTCCACTAAAGCCTAGAATTGCAGGCCGCCTTCACGAGCGCCATCTGCCAGCGCCCTGACGCGTCCGATATAGCGATAACCACCACGATCAAAAACAACTGCTTGAATACCCTTGCTCCTGGCGCGTTCGGCCACTGTCTGGCCAACCAACTTAGCCTGTTCAGCCTTTTTCAAGCCTTTGACTTTTTCACGAAGTTCACGGTCAACGGTGGATGCAGATACCAGAGTACGCCCGGACTGATCGTCGATCACTTGTACGTAAATTGCCGAGAGGCTGCGAAACACGTTCAATCGCGGACGTTCAGCCGTTCCCATTAAATTCTTGCGTACGCGCAAATGACGACGCACACGGGCAATGGAACGAGAATTGTTAGCCATGGATTACTTGGCTCCTTTTCCGGCCTTGCCGGCTTTACGGCGAATCTTTTCGCCAGCATAACGAATACCCTTGCCATGATAAGGTTCAGGGGGGCGAACGCGGCGGATTTCAGCCGCAGTCTGACCGACAACTTCACGATCATAACCATTTACCTTGATCTGACGGGTCTTCAGATCAACTTCAAAAGAAATTCCAGTGGCAGGTTCCACTTTGACCGGGTGAGAATAACCAACAAACAAGGAAAGATCCTTCCCACTCATTTCGGCGCGGTAACCCACACCTTCCACTTCGAGCACAACCTGAAAACCGGAGCTTACACCGCGAACCATGTTCGCGATGACAGCACGGGTCGTGCCGTGTAAAGCGCGCTCGGCGGCATTATCAGACTTGCGCTTGACCACCACCTGTCCATTTTCCATCGCAATTTCAATCTGCGAAGAGAATGTCCGCTTCATTTCGCCTTTCGGCCCTTTTACGTGGACGTCCGAGCCTTGTACATTGACCTGTACACCACTCGGGACAGCCACCGGTAAACGTCCAATGCGAGACACTTTTTACCTCCTGCCTTCTACCAAACTTTGCAAAGGATCTCGCCGCCCACGCCCAACTGTCGGGCACGAGCACCGGTCATTACACCCTTGGGGGTCGAAAGTATGGCAACGCCAATACCTGAAAGCACCCAGGGGATATCCTGCTTCTTGGTGTAAATACGTCGTCCCGGTTTGCTGACGCGTTCGATACCGGAAATAACCGGACGGCGTTCGCGGCGCTCACCTACATACTTGATTTTCAAACGCAATACCTTTTGGATGGATTGCTCAGCATCTGCAATCTCAAACCCTTCAAGAAAGCCTTCATCCTTCATGATCTTGGCAATCTCGATTTTGAGTTTTGAACTCGGCATTGCAACCAGCGCGTGACCAGCCATCACAGCATTGCGGATGCGGGTCAGCATATCAGCGATCGGATCAATTACAGTCATGCTATTACCTCCACCCGGCTACCATGAAGACTTAACGACACCAGGGATCTTGCCCTGTAATGCCAGTTCACGAAAACAAATTCGGCACAAGCCAAAACGACGAATGTAGCCTCGCGGGCGACCGCAGATGGTACAGCGATTGCGTACCTGGCTGGCATATTGCCGGCGAGCTTCACGAAATTGCATAGCCTTTTTTGCCATAATTTACGCTTCCTTCTTACTGAACGGCATACCAAGCAACTGCAACATTGTGCGTGCCTGATCATCGTTTTTGGCAGTAGTCACAATTGTGACTTCCATGCCGCGCAGTTTATCAATTTTGTCATACTCGATCTCGGGAAAGATCAATTGATCACGCAGACCCAGTGTGTAGTTGCCACGGCCATCAAAGGCGTTGCCCGATACGCCACGGAAGTCGCGCACACGGGGAAGCGCAGTACTCAGCAGGCGATCCAGGAAAGCCCACATACGGTCGCCGCGCAGGGTGACTTTGGTGCCGATCAAGCGGCCTTCGCGAAGCTTGAAATTGGCGATGCTCTTGCGTGCCTTGGTCATGACTGGTTTCTGACCCGTGATGATCGTAAGGTCAGAGACTGCAGCCTCCATCGACTTGGGGTTATCCATTGCTTCGCCCATGCCAATGTTGACCACAACCTTCTGAATACGAGGCACTTGCATGATGTTTTTCAGATCAAAGGCCTTGCGCAGAGCAGGGACAACTTCGGTGTTGTATTTTTCTTGCATTCTATTCATTGCGTAATACTCCGCGGCTAATCAATCAAAGCCTGACAGTTTTTGCAAACGCGGCGGGCACCATCTTCATCACGTTGAACGGCAACACGAGTCGGTTCGCCGCATTTTGGGCAAACCAGCATTACATTCGAGATGTCGACCGGTCCTTCAAACTGGATGCGGCCGGGGTTGATGTTGCGACCCGCCTGGGTCTGCACCTGTTTCTGATGCTTGGTGCGAATGTTCACACCTTGAACGACGACACGGCGGTTTTCCAATAAAACATTGATCACTTCACCGCGTTTGCCTTTATCTTCCAGACGACCGCTGATCACTTCAACCGTATCGCCTTTACGAATCTTGACTTTCATACCTGAATACTCCTCGGCCTACAGCACTTCTGGAGCCAGTGAAACGATCTTCATAAATCCTTTTTCACGAAGCTCTCTGGCAACGGGACCAAAAATACGAGTGCCTTTGGGATTCACACCATCAGCATCCAAAATCACCGCGGCATTGTCGTCAAAGCGGATATAGGAGCCGTCTTCACGTCGGTATTCCTTAGAAATGCGGACGATCACGGCGCGTACCTTGTCGCTTTTCTTGACACCACCCTGTGGCGATGCCGATTTTACGGTAGCAACCACAACATCACCGATGCTGCCATATTTGCGTGTGGAACCACCCAGCACATGAATGACAAGAAGTTCACGTGCGCCGGAATTATCCGCCACTTTGAGACGTGACTCATGCTGGATCATGGCTTACTCCTCCACTTTGACATCAGCGTTCAAATCAGCCACGCCTGTGTCGGCAGTCCGGATCTCGCGCTTGACAACGCTTTCGACAACCCAGCGCTTATCGCGCGAAAGCGGTCGGGATTCCACAATTTGGACCCGGTCGCCAATCTGGCAACCGATCTCATCATGTGCCTTTACCCGCTTGCTGGAGTGAACAACCTTGCGGTACAACGGATGGCGGAACACGCGCGTGATCTCGACCACGACCGTCTTGGTCATTTTGTTGCTGGTGACGACACCAGTTATGCGACGACGATTATTCATGCTTCACCTTCTGGGACTTCAGCCGGGGGGGGTTCACGCAGAATGGTCTGCATTCGGGCGATCTCCCGGCGCAAAATGCGCAAACGGCTGGTATCAGTCAGCTGACCGGTCACCTGCTGGAAACGTAGCTTCATCAATTCTTCGCGGGCATCCGAAAGTTTTGTTTCAATTTCGCCTGATTTCAGGTCACGGAGTTCACTGGGTTTCACGGACTTCATGCCTGCTCTCCTGCGTCATGTCGTGCTACCACCTTGGTCTTGATCGAGAACTTATATTGGGCATTTTTCAGCGCCTGGATGGCCGTAGCTTCATCCAAACCACCTACTTCGAACATAATGCGTCCCGGCTTGACCACCGCAACATAGTATTCGACATTTCCTTTACCAGACCCCATGCGGGTTTCGGGTGGCTTATGGGTATAGGGCTTCGCGGGAAAAATGCGAATCCAGACTTTACCGCGGCGCTTCATTTCGCGGACAATGGTTCGGCGTGCCGCTTCGATCTGGCGGGCAGTCACCCAACCGGGTTCCAGGGCCTGCAGGCCATATTCGCCGAAGCTCACTTCCGCACCGCGCAACGCTTTACCGGTCATACGACCACGCATTTGCTTGCGCCACTTTACACGTTTTGGCATCAACATATCAGTACCTCTTCCAAAGACAACTTTGTGTACGCGTCTATTCGCTTACGTACACGCCTTCAGTTGCCTCCACCTTTTCTTCAGTCTCAGCGACAGCTTCGCCTTTATAGATCCATACTTTTACACCAAGCTGACCATAGGTTGTGCTCGCTTCGGTCTTTGCAAAATCCAGGTTCGCGCGCAATGTTTGCAATGGAACGCGTCCATCGCGTAACGTAACATCGCGCGACATTTCTGCGCCACCCAAACGGCCGCCTACCATGATCTTGATGCCCTGTGCGCCCTGCCGCATTGCCTGTTGGATGGCACGTTTCATGGCGCGGCGATAAGCAATGCGTCTCTCAAGTTGATCAGCGACGTTGCGAGCGACGAGCATCGCGTCGGTATCAGGAGATGAGATCTCCTTGATATCAAGGTCAACCTTCTTACCAACAAGTGTTTCCAATGCGTGACGAATCTTCTTGACGCCCTCGCCTTTGCGACCGATCAGGATACCAGGCTTTGCAGTGTGAATCGCAATCCGAATCTTGCCCGGAAAGCGCTCAACTTCAATTCGTGAGATACCAGCTTTGCCATTCTTGATGGTATCGGGCAACTCCTTGCGGAGTTTCAGAACATCAGCGTTTTTTGCCGTGCCACCTTTGGATGTGACTCCCTGCAACAAACTGCGGATGGAAAAATCCTGATGCAGCTGCTGGCGATATTGTGAACCTTCGGCGAACCAGCGACCCTGCCAACCCTGGTTGATACCAAGGCGCATGCCAATTGGATGAACTTTACGTCCCATGATTTCTCCTTATCTCCTGGTTACGATCCGCGTTCACGCAAGACAACCGTGACGTGGGAATTGCGGCGAAGTATCGGCTTGAAGCGTCCGCGAGCACCAAAGCGGCGCCATTTGCGGGTTGGGGCTTCATCGGCAAAAATCTTGGCAACAAACAAATCGTCGCGACTGACGCCAAAATTCTCTTCAGCATTTGCGACTGCGGATGCCAATAATTTTCGAACAGGTAACGCTGCTGCCTTGGGAACAAAGCGAAGCATTTCCAGAGCTGTGTTCGCATCCTTACCGCGCACCAGATACACCACCAGGCGTACTTTCTGGGCAGACATTGGAAGAAAGCGTAAGTGTGCTTGAATATCATGCATAGTCCACTCTCCTCAGCCTAAACCGCGGCAGCCTTTTCAGCAGCCATATGTCCACGGAAGGTGCGCGTCGGAGCGAATTCGCCCAATCGATGACCAACCATGTTTTCGGTAATATAGATCGGTACGTGGCGGCGTCCATCATGAACGGCAATTGTGTGTCCAACCATCTGGGGGAAGATCACGCTGGCGCGACTCCAGGTGCGCAATACTTTCTTCTCGCCCTTCTGATTCATTGCTTCAATTCTCTTCAAGAGTTTTGGCTCGATAAACGGGCCTTTTTTCAATGATCTTGACATAACTTCCTCTATATCCTAGCGGTTCGTCTTACTGCGACGGCGCACAATATACTGGTCAGTTTTCTTGTTACGGCGGGTCTTGTATCCCAGTGTGGGTTTGCCCCATGGGCTCTTCGGACCGGCCAAACCAATGGGTTGACGTCCCTCACCGCCACCGTGTGGGTGATCGCGCGGGGTCATTGCAGAACCACGGACTGTCGGACGAACACCCTTATGGCGACTACGCCCTGCCTTACCGAGCTTGACATTGCCATGATCGAGATTTCCAACCTGACCAATCGTTGCATAACAAACCTGACGGATCAAGCGGACTTCGCCAGAGGGCATACGCACCTGGGCAAAATCACCTTCCTTGGCGAGCAACTGGGCCGCGCCACCGGCCGAGCGGACTAACTGGCCGCCGCGTCCCGACGTGACCTCGATATTGTGGATCAATGTTCCAACGGGAATATTCGAGATGGGAAGTGCATTCCCAGAACGAATTTCAGCAGCAGCGCCAGACATAACGGAATCACCAACTTTGAGATCCAGCGGCGCGACGATGTAGCGCTTCTCGCCATCAGCATAGTACAAAAGAGCAATGCGGGCTGTGCGATTCGGGTCATATTCGATCGCTGCCACTTTGGCAGGAATGTCGCGTTTATCGCGTTTGAAATCAACAATGCGGACGAAACGCTTATGTCCACCACCGCGATGGCGAACGGTCACCCGTCCATAGGAATTACGGCCGCCACTCTTGCGGAGTTCAACCAGCAATGAACGTTCCGGCTTGGATTTGGTAATTTCCTCGAAGGTGTAGCCGGTCATCCCACGAGTACCGGGTGTTACCGGTTTATACTTTTTTACAGCCATTATTGCACCCCTCCAAATACCTCAAGGGTTTGTCCCTCAGCCAGGGTAATAATGGCCTTCTTATAACCGACCTTGCGAACGAGCAGGCGACGGCTCCGAAGGCGACGACCACGCTTGGCAGAGGTATTGATAATATTCACTTTCTCCACGGTCACATCGTAGAGGGTTTCAATTGCGTCCTTTACCTGAGTTCGCGTGGCACTATCCGCGACAATAAATGAATATTGATTCAACTTGCCAGATTGATAACTTGTTTTTTCGGTTACCAATGGGCGGCGAAGAACATCGTAAATCGTTGACATTCTCTTCTCCTATCCTAAGCTCGCCACCAGGGCATCCAGCGTCTTCACTGGCAGGACCACTTTTTCATACCCAAATAAGTCACGGATATTGAGGTAGCCTGCGAGCAGGATCTTTGTATCAGTGAGATTATCGGCTGAGCGCATGACCAGGTCATAAGCCTGATCTTTTTCAGGCAGGACAACCAACGCCGTTGATTGTCCGACCAGATTCTTCAACACATCAACCATTACACGTGTCTTTGCTTCAGAAAGATTGATCTCATCCACAACCACTACACCCGATTCAGCAGCCTTGGCCGAGAGGGCAGACCGCAGGGCAGCCTGACGCATTTTCTTCGGCATTCGCTGTTCATAACTGCGAGGATGAGGTGTGTGAATACGTCCACCGCCAACCCATTGAGCAGCACGGCGGGAACCCTGACGGGCACGGCCAGTCCCCTTTTGCTTGTAGGGCTTGGCGCCTCCACCAGCAACTTCGCCACGTACCTTGGTTTCATGCGTGCCGAGGCGCGCATTTGCCATCTGACGGACGTAAGCCTGGTGCATCAAATCCACATTAATGGGGGCTTCAAAGATCGCAGAGGGAAGTTCAACCTCGCGGAGCTTTTTGCCCTCGATATTAAGAACATCTACTTTCATGATTATCTAGCTCCATATCCTCAGCGGCTACTGCTTGCGAGCCTCTTTGATCGTGACCAAACCGCCTTTGCCGCCAGGGACTGCGCCATTGACAGCGATCAAATTGCGCTCGGCATCCACCAACACGACCTTGAGAGCCTGAACAGTTACACGCTCACTACCCATATGGCCCGCGCGACGGGAGTTCTTAAGAACACGGCCCGGCGTTGTACCAGAGCCACTCGAGCCAGGAGCGCGATGGCGATCAGATTGACCGTGGGTCTTTTTGCCGCCTTTGAAATGATAACGTTTGACGGCACCAGCAAAACCTTTGCCTTTGCTTGTGCCTACCACATCAACATGTTCACCAACGGAGAAGATGTCAACGGTCAACTTATCCCCTACATTCGCGGCTTCTTTCGAACGGAATTCACGCAGGAAGCGAAGAGGTGAAATATCGTTCGCTTTCAAGTGACCCAACTCACCGGACGCCAGTTTCTTGGGATGCACTTCCCCAAACCCCAGCTGAATGGCCGTATACCCATCGCGTTCGGTCGAACGTACCTGGGTAACGTAACATGGCCCAGCTTCGATGATCGTCACAGGATACGCGACGCCTTGCTCATCGAAGATCTGGGTCATGCCGATCTTCTTTCCTATAAGCCCTTTTAACATACTCGGTTTGCTCCTTCAAAGAAATTTGGTGAGACTGTCAGCCTGGGCTTAGGCTGCATCATCTCCAGGCAACGCAGTAAACAGTTTGGTGGGACGCGCAGTATTTTGTAATCCCGAACAATGCTGTTCTTGCGCTGTCGAAATTAGAGAGTAGAGATAAACCTGTGGTCTCTACTCTCCATTAACGACGAGTTAGATTTTGATTTCGATATCGACGCCTGCGGGTAAATTCAACCGCATCAACATATCGATTGTTTTTGAGTCCGGATCGAGAACATCGATCAAACGATTGTGTGTACGGATCTCATAATGCTCGTGTGAATCTTTATCTATAAAAGTCGAGCGCCGTATTGTAAACCGTTCTTTCTTGGTTGGCAAGGGCACGGGACCAACAACATGGGCGCCGCTGCGTTCCGCTGTTTCAACGATGCGCTTTGCAGATTGATCAAGTACTCGATGATCGTAGGCTTTAAGTCGGATGCGGATTTTTTGCTTGGTCATGCCTTCACCTATTCCAAAATTTTGGTAACGACACCCGCGCCGACGGTGAGACCGCCTTCACGGATGGCGAACTTCGAGCCTTGTTCGAGAGCAACCGGGACGATCAATTCCACCGTCAGGTTGAT
>JBGPNQ010000069.1:0-18215 GCA_041487615.1 Anaerolineae bacterium | reverse complement strand
TCGTTTCGATGAGATATGTTGAATCTTGTCCATGGTTTTCCATCTACGAATAGGAAAGGAGGCAGCCGAAGATCAATTCTCTGATTCACTTGCAGGATGATCTCTAATTCAATTCTCTCTGGAGGAGAAACATGAAACGCAACCTGTATATTCTGCTGTCGCTCGTCATGTTGGCGAGCATGGTCCTGTCAGCATGTGGAGCTGCCGCTCCCGCAGCGCCGACATTCAAAGGGACCGTGACGATCACGTTCGTTCAGGAACCTGACAATCTCAACCCTTTGTACACCTCAATGTATTTCTCGCAGATCACTCGCGAACTCTGGCTCAAGGGTTTATGGAACTTTGATGAGAATGCCAAACCGGTTCCGGTGCTAGCCAAGGAAATTCCAACCGTTGAGAATGGCGGGCTGAGCGCGGATGGCAAGACCATTACCATCAAACTGCGTGATGATGTCACGTGGAGCGATGGGGAACCACTCACTGCAGATGATTTTGTGTTTACGTACAACATGATCATGTCGGATAAGAACACCCCTCAGGGTCGCTATCCATATGAAGACTATGTCACGAGTGTGGAAGCCAAGGATAAGACCACCGTCGTCGTGAACTTCAAGGATCCCTTTGCGGCATGGCTGACCTCAATTTTCTATTGGGTTCTGCCTAAACACATCTTGCAGCCTGTTTTCGATAAGGATGGCACGCTCGACAATGCCGAGTGGAATCGCAAGCCGACTGTGGGTATTGGCCCCTTCGTCTTCAGCGAATGGGAAACTGGCAGTCACCTGGCTTTCAAAGCCAATCCGAAATGGATCGATCCCCCGAAGATCGAACAGGTTTTCATCCGCATCGTGCCGGATGATGCCGCGCAGGAAGCGGCCATCCTTGCCGGTGATACCGACATCGGCGTATTCCTTTCCTCGGACCAGATCGCAAAACTGGAAGCGGGCGGCAAGGTGAAAGTGGTCCCGGTTGCATCTGGTTATGATGAAGCCTGGTTCATCAATGTCAATCCGGCAACAGCGCATCCTGCCATGCTGGACGTAAATGTCCGCAAGGCAATTGCGCTTGCCACCGATCGCTTCACGATTGTGAAGGACCTGCTGGTGGATACGATCAACCCGGTCAACGTGACCTATTGGGATAACACACCACCCTATCAGACATCCACCCTCAAACCCTATCCTTATGATCCTGAACAGGCCAAGCAATTGTTGGATGCCGCCGGTTGGAAGGACTCGGATGGCGATGGCATCCGCGATAAGGAAATCGATGGAAAGAAAGTTGACCTGAAATTACGCTATATCACGAATGATCGTGAACTGCGTAAGAGTGTCCAGGCTGTTGTCCAACAACAGTGGAGCCTCGTCGGAATCGGTGCCGACCTTCAGAACTATTCCAGCGATGTATATTGGAATGGTTATAACGATGACGGTCCGCAGGCTCAGGGCTTGTACGATGTCGCAGAGTATTCCAGCGTACAAAATGCGTTCCCAGACCCGGATGCTTCCGCTGGCTGGGCATGTGACCAGATTGCGAGCGCAGATAACCCAGATGGCGCCAACTGGCAGGGTTATTGCAACCCCGAACTGGACAAATTGATGGTACAGCAGGCCACCACCTTGGATCCGGCGAAGCGTAGGGAACTCTATGACCAGATCGAAAAGATGATCTATGATGAATACGTTTACGTCGGCATGTGGAGGGATCCTGATCTTTGGTCCATCAACAGCCGTGTAAAGAACATAAAACTTTCCGGTGTATTCCCATTCTGGAATGTGCAGCAATGGGAAGTGGCAGCTCAGTGAGCTGCTAGTATCCATGTATGACCTGTCGGATCGCTCAGGCCCGGCAGGTCTATTTCTTATCAAGAATTATGACCAACTATATTCTTCGACGGCTGGCGCAAGCCATTCCCCAACTTATTATTATCAGTATCATCCTATTCATATTGATGCAGGCATTCGGCGACCCGATTGCGACTCTGGGTGGGCGTGTGCCGCCGCGCCCGGAGGATAAAGAACGCTTGCGCCGGCAACTTGGGCTGGATCAGCCGGTTTACAAACAATATGTTACCTGGCTGATTGGGAACGACTGGCAAAAAATCGATATGGATGGCGACGGCGTGCCGGAGACTCCGGGAAAGCGCACGGGCATCCTGCGCGGAGATTGGGGCAACTCCCTGGTCACGCGCCAGCCTGTACTGAAGATGATTGCCGAGCGCCTGCCCAATACATTGCTGTTGATGGTGACCGCGGAAATCGTGATTATTATCCTCTCACTGGGCATTGGCTTATATTCGGCCTTGCGTCCTTATTCGTTCTTCGATAACCTGGTAACGAGTCTTTCCTTTGTAGGATATTCCATGCCGGTCTTCTGGCTGGCTTTAATGCTGATGTATATCTTTGCAGTGAACTTCCGAAAGTGGGGGTTGCCCTATCTGCCGACTGTGGGCATGTTCGAACCTGCAGCTGGGAAGACGCCCTGGGAATTGATCAAACATATGATCCTGCCCGTGACCACCCTGACGATCATTAGCACAGCGGGTTATAGTCGCTTTGTGAGATCGAGTGTGCTCGAAGTACTCAGTCAGGACTACATTCGAACGGCCCGCGCCAAAGGCGTGCAGGCGATGTACGTGGTGTTACGCCATGCGCTCCCCAATGCGGCGTTGCCTTTTATCACGTTGATCGGCCTGGACATCCCTTTCCTATTGGCCGGAGCGGTAGTGACCGAGCGCATTTTTGCCTGGCCAGGCATGGGACGGCTGTTCCTTGATCACACCGAGCGGGCGGATTTCCCCATGTTGATGGGAATTCTAATGCTGATCTCGATTGCAGTGGTTATTTTCCAGATTATTACAGACGTGGTGTACTCGTTCGTCGACCCGCGCATTCGTTTGGAATGATGATCCATGACAGCCACTACTCCAGAAATTCTTCCAACTGAAATCATGGCAAGGCGCTCTGCACCTTTGTCACCGTTAGTTTTGGGAATCCGCCGCTTCCGCAAGCACCGCATGGCAATGATGGGGCTTGGACTATTGATCCTGCTGCTGCTTTACATCAGTTTTGCCGGTTTCCTTGCGCACGGTTATTGCACTCCACTCGGTGCAGAATTGCGCGGCGAACTCTGGTCCGATTGCAACGATACCAGCCTGAAATTGCAGCCACCGTCCGTAGCTCACATCTTTGGCACAGATGTGATTGGACGCGACATCTTCGCCCGCACCATCTATGGCGGACAAATCTCCATGATGATCGGAATCTCCGCCGCCCTCGTGGAGGTCATTCTGGGTGCGCTGATCGGGGCAATTGCAGCATATTATGGTGGCTGGGTGGATAGTTTGTTGATGCGCTTCACCGAAGCCATGCTGAACATTCCAAGTCTGTTTCTGTTGATCATCGGCGCCCATTTCTTCGGCAATAAACTGCCAACCTTCGATATCCTCGGACGGGAACTCGCCGGCGGTGTGATTGTCATCATTTTGATTATTGGTGCAACTTCATGGATGTATCTGGCGCGCATTGTACGCGCCAACGTGCTGTCGCTGCGCGAACGCGATTACGTTTCGGCCGCCCGCGCGCTTGGCGCGTCTGACAGCCGCCTCATCTTCTCCCACCTTCTGCCAAACACCATCGCGCCGCTGATTGTCAGTGCAACGCTTGGAGTGGCAAATGCCATTCTATCCGAAGCCTATGTCAGTTTCCTGGGATTGGGTGTGCAGGGAGCGACCGCCACGTGGGGCAATATGCTCGACGGCGCATATCGATATCTCGAGACAGCTCCCTGGCTGTGGTTCTTCCCCGGGACCATGATTCTGCTGACCGTGCTCGGCATTAACTTTGTTGGAGACGGCCTGCGCGACGCGCTCGACCCATTCAGCACGCGGCATCTGTAAAATCAAACGGACGGTGAAGGCCGTCCAGTGCATCAAATTACTTGCTGTTTCGTTGGACTTTGTAAACGACATGGTATCTCAGCTTAAACTGTATTCATAAGCAATATACCTGGCGGTGCTGATCTTGAAAGGAGTTACTTATGGTCTCTGAGCAAAGTCATGAAATGCGATTGGAAACCGTCCACCCATCCGGCGCGCAGGAATGGTTATGCCCGGAATGCGGCCGACGATTTGTTGCGCAGTGGGAACCCAAATTTCGGCGCGTCATCCTGGAGCAGGGACAGGATGAGATTATTCATAAAGGGCAGGCGATGAATCTTTTGGAGGAAGTCCCGGATAATTCCAGTGAAAATGATACGGGATTGCAGGATGTTTGGAAAGAGTTGCTGGATAAATTGGATTTCGACTCTGAAGATGATGATTTAAGTATATCCCCCTGATGTTGCTTTCAACCAAATAAGAATATATCCTGCTCACATCGAATGATGTGAGCAGGAGTTGTGCTGTACCTACACGTCGAAGTCGGTGAACTCCAACAGATAGCCTTCGTAAAAGCCAGCCATGCGAGTCCGCTTGGTCACGCCACCACCCGTGTTGGTGTGGGTGATGATGATGACCAGCTTGTAGGTGCCGGCAATGAAGTCGGCGAAGCTGTCGGGTCGGGGCAGAGCGACGGTTTTGTCGTAGTTGAGTGTGAGAGCGGGGGCAACGCTGTTGACGGGTACGTTCTCCTGTTTGACCGTCCCTTCGAAGCCTTTGCCCATCGACTCAAGGTTCACACGGATCTGCCAGTCGCCGCCAAGGCCGGGGGCGCACAAGCCCTTGATCTGCCACTTCACCCGGACGCGCCACTCACGGTTGCGCGGCAGGACGTGGTTGGGATCCAGGTCGGCGTCAAGAACATCGACATCGAGGATTTCGCCCTCAAGATCAGCTTTGACATTGGTAAGCGTATCAAAATTTGCAGACATGTTTGTAGTCCTTTCTTGTAGATAAATGGTTGGCAATTGATTGCCGGTCGTTCCCTTTTCATTACCGGCCTTCGTGTCGGTACTGGCGTTGGAGGGGCCCTGCTCTTTCATCAGCCCGTTCACGTTTACTAATTCTATAAACGAGAGTTTTATCGTTTTTTTGATATCAGCTGAAAAAAGATGAGACAGTTAGTTTATTACAATGCAGGATGTCAACGGAACATGATATTGAATACCGGTGAACACGTTGCCAACATTGTCAGTCGCCTGGAAGTAGTAATAAACCTCATCCTTTCCCGTTGGTGCGTTTGCCAATATCGCCGAAGCTGCATAATAGCTTCCGAAAGAAGCCATCGTTAATTGGTTCCATGTACCTCCATCCACTTCATAGAAGGCAAGCAGTGAATGGACGCCTTCCAGGTCATAAGGTGTGACACTGAGGAAAATGGTATAGGTTAGTTTGGACGTTCCGACCGTTGTGTCGTAACATACCGAAGGATTAAGAAAAACAGTCGGTCCATTGGTCGGTACGATCGGCGTATACGTGGGTGTGTACGTAGCTGTGATGATTGGCAGGTAGGGCACATGGAGTTGTTGCCCAACATAGATACGGGTATCAGGCAGGCAGTTTGCCAGCATTAATTCAGGGACAGAAGATCGAGTGACAACTGCCAGGGAGGAGAGGACATCGCCGTCCTGCACCACATACACCGGCCAGGCAGACTGGGGAATACATGGTGTTGCGCTGGGGGACAGTGTAGCAGTAAAGGTTGGAGTTGGGGTCAGCGTAGCCGTATACGTTGCAGTAAAAGTGGATGTTGGCGTAAACACGTTCGTGGATGTCAACACAACCTGAGTCGCGGTTGGAGGGAAGAACGTCTCCGTCACGAGGGCAGGCGTCTGACTCGCCGTAATCGTGGGAACAGAACCCGGCGGCGAAGCTTTAAACACTGCTCCCACGATAGTCAAATTCACTAGACTAGCTGCAACCAGGATCGCGCCCATCACCCGACGTGGTGTGATGCGACAACAGATCTTCTTCGGTTTTTTCATAAGATCTACTCCTCAAGTTTTGGCCATTGATCTGTGGGACAAAACTCATAGATTCCCTTTTTGGCTTGATCCATTTCGCGCTCAGCCTGGGCACGTCGCAGCATGACGCTTCCGAAACGAAGAGTACCCAGGATGAGAATGGCAATCAGGAATGCAATGTAGCCATCAAAGGCGACCTGGAGAATTTCCTTTGCCAGGCCAATCCTGTCAACGGCTATATTGATCACAGCTTCAACCGCCGTTACCGTCGTCAATGAGGCGGCAATGAAAGCAGCCACCTCTCCGAGGTCTCGATTCGCCCGGCGAAAATGGTCACTGGCTTCCTGGAGACGACGCTGGGAATCCCTGCATGCAAACATGTTGCCTCTCGATTTCAGTCTTTGATCCAACTGAAATTGTTCGGCGAAACGTTCAACATGATTTGTCCGAAATTGATTTGTTTGTTCCATTTCAACCTCTTGTAATTCTTTATCCTTGTTGTCCATCACGAGCTGATGATGTGAAAAGGGCAATCAAGAGCAGGCTCACCATCATCAACAGAACCGAAAACGATGTACCGGTCGCTGCAGCTGCCACCAGGAGGGGAACCATCAGCAGGGTAATTAAACTTTTACGAAACATGGGATTAGCCTCCTTTCGTGGCAAGTAACATCTGTTTTCGGGATTGTCATCAGAACAACAATGCCCCGGAGAAAGATAGCCAGGGCTTCAAAGACAACTTATGTGTTGTTCCCAATGACTATCTGTTAATAGGTGAGGGCGCCAAGAGCCCTGCCAGTCCACCAATGGCTGCCGATCCTAATGCAACAATGACTTCCGGTGTAGGTTGACCTGCCATCGCCAGAGCGATGGTACCAACCACGCTCGATACCACTGTCAGGCCAAGCACCACGACTACCATGCGGTAAAGCCATTTATCATTTGGCGTACGGTTGTTATTCATCGCAACTCCTTTCTGCTTCTTAATGTTCATCTCTATAAACGCAAGTCTTGCCGGTTTTCCGGCATCTCATTCAGGCAAACATGCATTTTGAAACCAATGATTTCCAGAGTGATTTGATCTCTTTTACGAACAGAAAGCCTGACCTGTATAAAATGCAACACTGGTAATAAAGAAATTATTGTTCAGGTTCTCGATCACGATGGTTTGGGGGACCAATGTCCAGGTGTCCGAACTGATCAGGCTGCCCGTCTGCCGGTCATAGTAATTGTTAGCCCAATATTCACACGAGTCCGCCTCAATCCGGTTGGTTTGTGGCACGCGAATATTACGAATGTAACTCTTATCGTAGTCGAAGTGGGCATCCATCAATATTCCCTTTGAATTGAGGTCCGAGATCTGGTTTTGGATGGACTGCAACGCGTCTCCGTAAAACATATTGGCATAGGAAGGGTCTCCATATTGATAGGCAGTAACTTCAGCGTTGACTGCATTTCGAAGGAAATCCTCAACTGCCTGCCACTGCTCAGGAGAAATATTGGAAACGTTTGCCTGGGCATTGGATGCCGGCTCGCTTGTGATGACGATCACGGGATTTACCGGCGCGACCGGTGCGGGCCGGGCGGAATCAAAATATTGCAATATGCCGGCGCAGCTTGCCGCCGCGGTCAGCAAAGCGAGTAGTCCACCCCCCAGCCCCTTCACCCATCCGGCGCAACCTCGTGAATTGTTTGGATTGTTCGAGTTCATTTTTACCTTTCTGCCTGCGGCTATCATGAAAATCCATTCGTTACAATAAACGAAACTTTGATTCATTTTCAGGCATCAAAACAAAACAGTCCCTGGTTTTGAACCAGGGACTGCATCTGTGATAGATATTCAGGTGTGCTTATATCTGTGAGTTCCTCTCACGAAGATGCCTCTTCATTAGCGTTGCTCAACTGAAAAAACATCCTCGGTAGCTCGAGTTCTTGATGATTGGGCGTTGTACAACGCGGCGATTGCATCTTCGGTGCGGGGTGTTGGGGCTGTTGGGTTTGCATTGATGAGACTGCCGAGGACGGCAGCCGTCACACCGCTGATGACGTCGGTGGCGAAGGATGTGCCATGCCATCTGCCCCAACCGTTGTCGTTTGGCCGTCCGTCAGGAAATGGATCTGCATACACGCCGAGGATGCCTTTCGTTGCATCTCCACCCAGGGTCGTGATCCCTGTGAAAGGTGGTTGGTCGGCCAGATTTGAATAAGGCGCAGGAGCACCATTGTTCCCCAGGGCGCCAACGCCAACCACACTCTCAGAAGCAGCAGGGAACCGCGCTGGAGGCCGCGTCCGTCCCATTCTGCCGTCATTTCCCGCCGCCGCAATCACCCGTGAATTCAGACCATAAACCAGGTCACAGATCCACTCAAAGGGCAGGGCCTGACGATCCAGCCATGACGCACAAAAGCCCGGACATGGCAAACGCAGCAGCGATTCGAATATCCAACAGACGATCCAACAGATCAAACGCATAAGAAAAGACGGTCTGTAGCTCAGAATGAACTGACCCATCCCGTGTTCATCATTGTCCTGCAACTGCCCTTCGTCTTGAGGTATTCTGAAGGTCAGGCTTGCATTGACCACGAGCGGACGGCCTCCCAACTCATTGATAATCCTTGCCATATTCTTACCAATGATGCGCGTATCACCCATGCCATACTTGTTAAGCACCTGATATAGATGAATTTCGGCCCCGGGTGCGAGTGAATTGATGGTTCCCGCTCCGTGGAGACCATGACTGTTCATAACATAATCATAGCCATCTATCCTGAACCCTGGCAGATAATCCCTTGCTTCGGGATCGTTATGGACAGTGAGGCATCCATTGGCGCCAAGCAAAGCTTCAAGGATGGGATGAGGTGTTTGCGGTGGTTTCACATCTCTCACCCATTTGTTATAGATTGCGGTTAGTTCCGCCGGCTCATAGGCGGTATCAAGCATGGCAACCACCACGCCATTTCCTGCACCTGGCTGGGAAACTGTGCTGAATGCTGCGGGCAAGGTTGAGGCGCTTGTGGGGAAGATATGGTATTTGCCAATATCCGCGTTATTAACATGTTGTGGCTCACCGCCAGGACCACCGGTACCGCCGGGTTGAGAGTCCTTACCTAAGCTGGTCGACCAATTGAGTGAGACCACTTCCAATTTGACTGGGGCGCTCCCACGATTTTTATCCAGGAAATGGGCAAGATCAAGCAACTCTTTCATTGCCTGTATATGTTTTTCGACTGGTTCTGAGTCCGGGTACATGTCATCGTCAACAACGACATCATCACTCGGCGGCGTTGGTAATTTTTCGGGCCAGCTACTGCTTTTGACATTGGCGAAAAGCAGTGAAAATGGCGGCGGAATCTTAACCGGAGGAGATTTATAAGATGGCTGAGGATACTCTGGGTAGGGCCTCTGCGGGCCAACAACAATTGGAGGGGTTTTCGTCTGACCCGCCGAAATCGAACGCTGCTTCTTAATGAACGGGCCTTCTTCACCAGTGTTGAAGTCAAGTACATCGTCGGAAGCAGATAGACTTATGCCTCTTGGCGCGGCGAGCCCGTTTGCCCAATTAATCAATTTCTGGATGTTTTCCGTGCCTTGTAAGCTGCCTTGTGCATGAAAGAGCAGTTGGCCTGGCTGGAAATACATGACTCCGTGTTTTTCTGACATTGTTATCTTCCTTTCCCACTATTCGTGGATGGTTGAAAGAGGACTGGCATCACCAATTAATTGAAACGGGCCCCAGAAGGCGGGATGAAGGTGTCGGTCATCGAGCAGGAAAGATAACTGTGCCTGACGCAGCGCGGCAGCCTTGGATCTGCCTGCTTTTAGGGCCCCATATAGCTGTTCCATCAGGCTGACCGTCGACGAGTCAGCAACCTGCCACAGGCTCAGGATCAGCGCACCGGCACCAGCATATAACAGTCCGCGTCCGATCCCGATCAGTTCTTCGTCGGCAGCTACATTGGCACGGCCGGTTTCGCAGGCGCTCAATGTAACCAGCTCGTAACTTAGATCCTGTTGAAGCAGATCGTCAGCATATAGCTGACCGTCCGCAAGTTCGATGAAGGATAGATCCGGCTGATCGAGGCGGTGCTGTCCGTGTGCGGCAACATGTAGAATTTGCGAGGGTGGTCGCTGCAATGTCGAGCGGGAGGCCGACTCTTCCATATATACTTCACCGCCAAATATCTGATGGACGGACCGTGCTTCTGTTTGCGTATAAGGCAATCGGGCATCCCAGGAATGTGATAAGACCAACGCACCGGGAGTCCGTTGAGGACTTGGCCGGGTTGCCAGGCTGGCGGCAGGTAGTATGACAACCTCGAAACGTTCGATCAGATATTGAGAGCCATCGTACAACAAATTAAAAGGGAGATAGTGTAAGGCGCCATAGGGAACGATGATTAAGCGTTGCCCTTCATATCCCTCAAGCTGGAGGGGATCCAGTAGCAGGGAATATAAGCGCTGCAAAATCAGCTGTCCAAGATGGGTCAGTCTATGTGCCGATTGTGCCCGCGGATCAAATTTGAGCACTGTCGAAATATTGATTTGGAGCTGGCGGATGAGCTGATCTACTACATCGGTGGTCGCAGGTAACCGATGGGCAGTGGTGTCCTTTCCGTTGAGGATGAAAGCCCAAAGGTTTTTTCCATCGTTGTAATATTCGATTAGAAGCGTGTTGCCATCCAGAGTTTGCTGGATGTCGTTGACGTCCATCGGGGAGGCAGTCCGTGTCCATTGATTGCCTCTGCTATGTAGATACAACTGTTCGGTGATGGCGCGCATCCGCCGTTCGCGAATGACAGCTTCACCCAATGCCTTCTCAGGACTCATGGAGGTGCGCTGCTCAGCATTTTGAGGTATTTCATGTGCGAGTCGATAGAACGATTGGTGCTCGGCTCGCAGGGTTTCCAACTCCTCAAGCAAATCCTGACTTTCTGAATGATCCTTTATCCAATGGAATTGTTCCCGGTCTGCTATATAGCTTAACAATATCTGCGACTTGGCCCGCTCGAGAGCTTCAAAGGCGCGCCCGGCTTGATCCAGGCTCAGATGGAGTTTCACCAATTGTCGTCCAGCCTCACTCTTATCCTCAAGAAATCCGGAACGGAGCGTGATCGTCAGTCCACGCTGAACACGCTCGATCGTGGCTGCGGCTGCCTGATAGCAGCGGATGGCGCGCAGGGTCCGGGATTGAGCAATTGCCACTTGCCCAAGCAAAAGATAGGCCGCATAACGCAACGAGGGAACGTTGTATCGTTGTGCGAACTCCAGGACATGCCGGCCTTTGGCGGTCGCGGAGACCAAATCCAAAGAGTCCAGGAATATCTGACCCAGAAGCAGATTTGCCGTCGCATAATGGAACTGCTGGCCGCCCATTTGAAAGTGACTGACTACCGCGAGGGCTTCCTCTCTAGCTGCGTCAAGGTTGCCCTGATTGAGCGCAACCTGACCATATCGCAAACGGGCAATCATCGTCCATGTTGTTGCCTTTACTTCTGCAAAGATCAATCTGGCTTCGTGAAGAGCTTGTAGAGCAGCGCTGAAATTCCCCAATTCAGCTTCTGCGGTGGCCAGGTGCAGGAGGGTGCGAGCCATATCGTACGTCGCCTGCGAGTTTCGATAATCATCCACGATCTCCTGCGCCATGTCACGGGCCTCGGAAAACCGGTTCATATAGAGGAAACATACGATCAAAGCTCTCTTGACTGCCCTTTCTTCTTCGGGGAATTGATCCAGGCCTCGCTCCAGCATGCCGTACAGCAGATGAAGAGCGCGCCGGTAATGACCCTGTGCCTGAGCGATATTTGAGATGTTCAAATCAATATTCGCGATGTTTCGCGTTTCACCCCGGGCAACATATAGGGTACGAGCCTTTTCGTAGCTGACCTCGGCCTGCGGGAAGTCACCGAGCGCTTCCTGTACAAAGCCGATATTCATGAGGCTCAACCCTATGTGCTGTTGATCACCAAGTTTTTCGGCTATCGAAAGGGCTGAATAATACAAAGGAAGCGCCTGCTGTTGATCACCACGCTGAGTATGAATATAGGCAGTATTGATTTCCAGACGCATAAGCTTTTCCTGTTCACCATGATTCCGGAAAATACTACGGGCGCGTTTGACATCTGCAAGAGTATCATTTACGTGGTTGAGCTTGAGCCCGAGCCACAAGCGGCCGATACGGGTACGTGCCCAACCAACCTCATCGCCGGCCGATTGATATATGTTTCCAGATTGCTCAAGCATTTGCCAGGCTTCCTGTAAATTCCCCAGAAACTTGAGCGCGTCGCCGCGCGCCATTAGACCCAAAGCCTCCTGGGATTTGTCATTTCGAGTGCGACCGATGGCAATGATTCGATCGGCAAATTTCAAGGAGTAATTCGGGTCAATGTGCCAGTACCTATCTGCTTCCTGTTTAAGATGTTCGACCACTTCCGCCGCAACCGCATCAGACAAAGGGATGAGAAGCAAATCAGGCGGAATGTCATCCGCCAACCAGATCTCCAACTGACCATCCTTTTCGATCGAAGTGTTCATTACTCTCTTTAAGTGTTTATAGTCACCGTTTCAGTTTGCACCGTAATGCCATTCGGTGATGTGATCGTTACCTCAGTCGCACCTGGATAAACTGCCTCCAGCGAGAAAGTTCCCAAATCATCCACATGAGCAATCAACGTTTCGAGATACATTTGTTTGAGTTCAACTGTTGCGCCAGTCCATTGATCTTGATTTTCAGCCGCCATCGAGCCAAGGATGGATACCTGTCCATTGGGGTTCGGTGTAACATCCAGGCTGATCACAATATCATCGGCCTCAAATACCGGTGAATGGCTCACCTGACCACGCACGGCCATCAAACCCGGGGAAGAGGCAGTCCCTGCTCCGCCTCCCACCAGCCGTGCAAGAAGCACTTTTATCGGCTCCAGCAGACCCGTCCGGGGAGTGAACTCACTCAGGAACTCTTCCAACCCGGAGACTTCATCCGCGCAGTGCGGGCATTTGCGCACATGCTGTGCCATCTCCAAAGTTTGGTTTGCCGGTAACATGCGCATATGGAATTCTCCCAACTCCACCGGCGATGGACATGTACTTCGATACAGTTGACTTGTTAAGTGCTTCTGGAAACGATCAAGATCTTCAGCTTTTTTTTGGCAGTACGAACACAGTTTCAGATGATTCGCTGTCTCTTGATAGACAGTAGGATCATCAAGGTAAGCCAGCAGTTGCCTTTCATCCAGTTCCGGAGGGAAAACACAATTCGTAGACAATTCTTAACTCCTTTGAGCCTTCCCTACTCTGACCAGTGCCAGTATGGCGAAACTAGTGAAGAGCATATGATATGGTTTCCTATTGAGAATAAACGCAGGAATTCCCTGTTTTCAATCATATAGGCCCAGCAGTTTCCGAAACTCGGAATCGCGGCGAAGACGGGAAATTACGTTTTGCTTCACACGGTAGACTTCGTCCACATCGCTGAACACACGTGGAAAATGATCAAAAATTTCCTGGGGTTTCAGGTCGAGGACGAAAGACCCCTCAATGACCAGACGTTCCTTTTCGTCATGTAAGCGCTGGCGTGTTAATTCCCAGACGGTTTGGCGGTTCGAATGATCCATCGCCTGCTCCTCGGGCGACGGATCCCTGGACGCCTCCTCGGAAGCATCGTCCAAAGTCAGCAAGGCCGTGTAATCCACGGTGCGGCTGTAATCCATAATGACGCTGTGGACGCACATCTTAAGATAACGCAGCAAATATCCGAGATCTGAAAAACTTCCAAACTTAACAGGCGTAATGGTGGCAGAAATCCTGCTGAATGCCCCGTTGACAAAGTACTCAGCTTCTTCGCGTGTTGAATCGAACGCATGATGCTGGATCACCCAGCCTTTTACCAGCATCTGATACTGGGCACAAATGGCGTCCCAGGCGGCTTTGCTTTCCTCCTGGATGGCCCGCCGGAATAATTCAAAACAGTATTTGGTATCGTGAGTTTGATGTCTGAAATAGAGATTCGTCTCTTGCGCGCAGAAATTGGCAAGATCATCCATGGCCATTTGCTGTGGATTGATTTCATGAGACATAAAGGGCCCTCAACCACCAAACTTTGGGCGGGATGACCCCGCTCAATTTGTTACTTGCTTAACCCTGGTAAAAGGGAAGAGGTTCGATTTTCCCTGAAATGCCCGGCGATTCGTCTACGTTGTGTCAATGAGAGGCATAAGAAATTGTATCAAAATCCCGGGCTAGTTTCAATCGATTTTGTCAATTTGCTTTGGGTTTTTCCGATTCAATCATCGCCGATCAATTCTTTTGCCTTTTCCACATAAGCAAGGCTTTGATGACGGAAATAAGTATTGTATAGGGTCGCATAATGTCCACCTTGTGCAAGCAATCCCTGATGATTGCCCTGTTCGATGATTGTCCCCTTTTCCATCACAACGATCCGGTCGGCCGCCTTGACCGTGGATAGACGATGAGCGATCAGGATACTCGTTGAATTTTTCAGGATGAGATTCAATGCCTGCTGGATCTGCCATTCGGTGAACGGGTCGATGCTGGCGGTCGCTTCATCCAGGATGAAGATGGCGGGCTTCTGCATCAGGACGCGCATCAACGCCACGAGCTGCCGCTGTCCCATCGACAGGCGCGCGCCTCGTTCGCTGACCTCGGTCTCGATCCCGTTTGGAAGCGCTTCCAGCCACTCACCGTCTCCGATCCTGCGGGCCATGCTCAGCATTTCCGCATCGGTCACATTCGGCGCGGCATAACGGATGTTATCCGCGACGGTTCCCGAAAACAGGAATGGGACCTGGGACACGATGCCCAGTTGTTTTCGATATTGAGACAGATCAAACGTGCGGATGTCATGCCCATCCACAAGCAAATGTCCCTGCTGAAATTCGTAGAAGCGCGCGATCAACTTTGCAATGGAAGACTTCCCAGCACCGGTATGTCCCACGAGGGCAAGAGTCTCTCCGGGCTGGATGAGCAGGTTGAAGTGAGCAAGAATCGGTTCGTTATCCACGTATCGGAAATGGATTTCGTCGAAGTGGATGTGTCCCTTTAGCGCAGGTACATCCCTCTTGTCCGTTTGGACGACGTTCGGGTCGGCATCGATCAATGCAAAGGCGCGTTCCGCCGCGGAGAGTCCCGATTGGATCTGTGCCCAGAACGCGGAGAGATTGAGAACCGGGAAGAAGAACTGGTCCAAACTCATGATGAAGAGATACCAGGCCCCCACCGTGACAATGCCCTGCGCCGCGCTCAACCCGCCGAAATAAATAAGGATGGCGGTGAAGATTCCACCGAGCGCATTGAGCGTGGGAAAGACCAAAGACAGTACAAAGCCGCGTTGAATGTTGACACGATAGGACTGCTGGTTTGATTCGTCGAAGGATTTGAAGATGCTTTCTTCCTGACGGAAATTCTTCGCAATCGAAATACCGCTGATCGTTTCCTTGATGGCGGCGTTGACATCTGACATGGCCTTCATGCCGCGCTTGGTGACCTTGCGTGCCAGCGTACGAAAGAGCGATGCAATGCCAAAAATGACTGGAAGGAACGCCATCAACATCAGCGACAGTTTCAGGTCGGTGCGGAATAACACCACACCGAGAATTATGGCCTGCACAAATTGCGAGGCAACGTCGGTAATGATGATGATCAGTTGGCCGAAGTCGTTTGTGTCGGATGTGATGCGTGAGACGATACGTCCCGATGAGAATTGATCGTAGAAGGAAAGGTCATGTTCGGCGGCAGCACGAAACGCGCGCGTCCGCAGATCAAGGACAACATCTCCCACTGCCCGCACGATAAGGCTGCGCCGTGCCCAGTTCAACCCCCATAAGCCAATGCCGATCAACAGCACCGTCAGGCTGACCAGGCCGATCGCTATCAGAGAGGGTTGCCCTTTGAGCAGGTCCACCATGCGCGAGACCACCACCGGCAGTGCCGCGCCGATGCCCGCAAGAATCACCACCAATCCCATGACCAGCCAAAGACGTTTGGTCTGCGGTTGGAAGTAGCTTACAATGCGTCGCGTCAGTTCACGATCTGTGTACTGGCGGTCATATTTTTCATCATTTAATCCAGCAAAGAAACCCATAATACTCTCTCATGTTGTCATTGCGAGGCGGCGTAGCCGCCGTGGCAATCTCGTGTTTTCAATCAACAAATACTTGCAGGTTACCTGAGATTGCTTCGGGCTATCGCCCTCGCAATGACATTATTCCCTGAATATCCTCGAATATGCATCGGATGTTTTCATCAGTTCATCGTGGGTTCCAATCGCAGCGATCCGGCCTTTGCGCAGCACGATGATCAAATCTGCCCAGCGGATCTGCGAGAGGCGATGTGTGATGATGAAGGTGGTCCGTCCGCGCGCTGCGTTGGAGATGGCGCGCTGGATCTTGTCTTCAGTGGCCGAGTCGATCGCGGAAGTGGAATCATCCAAAATCAAAATGTGCGGGTCGGTCAGGAAGGCACGCCCCAGTGCGATGCGTTGACGTTGTCCACCGGAGAGTGTGACGCCACGTTCGCCGACGACGGTCCCGTAGCCTTTATCAAATGTTCGAATGAAGTCATCTGCCTGCGCCGACTTTGCTGCCTCTTCAATTTCAGTTTGTGTTGAGCCTGGTTTGCCAAAGGCAATATTCTCACTGACAGACCGTGAGAAGAGAAAAACATCCTGCTCGATCATGGAAACCTGCGAACGCAACGCGGCTAGATTCCAGTCGCGGACATCCACGCCGTCGATCAGGACTTGTCCCTGAGAGGTATCGTAGGTGCGGTTGATGAGCTTCACGAGCGACGTCTTGCCCGCGCCTGTCTGTCCAACGATGGCAACGGTTTGTCCGGGTTTGACAGTAAACGATACGCCGCCTAAAACATTTTCGTTAGTTTCGCTCTTTCTTTCCTCTTTCATTGTTGGGTAAGCAAAATCAACATTTCGAAACTCAACTTCGCCCCTCATTGATTCTGCGCGTCCCTGCGCATTCTGGTCGAGATTTGTCTCGCGATTGATCAACTCCAGAATGCGACGCGCACTGGAGAGTCCCAGTGAGATCTGCGAATACGCAAACGTGGATACAAAGGTCGGAAATTCGAGCAGTCTCAACAGACCGAAATACGCCACGACCTCGCCGAGGTTAAGCAGTCCGCTTCGGAAAAGCCACAGTGCATGGAACAGTCCAAAGGCGTAGGCAGAGCCGAGCAGGAGCATGGCAACATAACGTCCCTCGAGGTCGCCCTGCCTGACGAAGGCATCCCGCACGCGGCTGGCGTTCATGACGAAGCGGTCCACTTCCGCATTTTCCTGCGAGGCACCCTTGACCACTTCCACGCCATCCAGCGATTCGGACAAATGCGTGTTCATCTCCCCGAACGAAGCGCGCACCTCATCCGTGATGGGAGCGAGGGTCTTTAGATAGCGGACGAGAAAGAAGAAGTAGAGGAAGATGAAAACCAACGGAGTGATCACCAGCGCGGGGTGATATCGCCCGGCTACGAAGATCGGCATCATGATAAAAATGAGCGATCCCACCACCAGGTTGACGCCAGGGCTGAACATGTAGTTGACTTCGCGCACATCATTCGTGGAGCGCGCCATCGTGTCGCCCACGGGTTGCAGGTTGTGGAACGTCATGCTCTTGCCAAGTAGCGAGAGGTAGAGTTCATCGCGAACCTGTCGCTCCAATTTTTGGGCGAGCAGTTCCGCACCGAAGTTACGTCCGAGTTGGAGAATACCGCGGATGATCTGCGAAACCCCAATGATGATGGCAAGCGGGATCAACACGCTCGTATCCGGTGAAGGCTTGAGCATGGCGTTGAACGCGTTACCAGTCAACACAGGGACCACCGCTGCCAGCCCGGCATTGCCAGCCGCGCCAACCACCATCATCAGGATGATCCACCAGTGACTGCGCGTATGTGACCAGATCCATTTCACCGGATGGGTACGATCATACGCATGCGGGCGTTGCATCGAAAATTCAAGAGGAGCAGGGGTTGTAATCATAATCAGAAAAAGTCTCCCGCAGCCTGGCGACCGCGAGAGCAGAATGTGTAACCAAATTCTACCATGCAGGCGTATCCCCCAAAATCTGCAAGGGTTGTATATGATAAGGCTATCCAATGTGGATGGTCAAAACCCAAGAAGGAGAGTGTAAAATGAAAATGTCGATGCCCAAGACGATTTCAGGCTGGTGTATGTGGTTGTTCTTCCTGGTGGTCGGACTCGGTGTGATTCCTGCTGTTGGAGGCATGCTCCCAGCCTTCCTCGCCCCGCTGTTGGCCCTCGCCTACGCCGTCCTCAGCTTTATCG